>NZ_JBHWJZ010000084.1:0-1174 GCF_042731085.1 Streptomyces sp. NPDC059875 | reverse complement strand
TGAGGACAAGCCCTCGGCCTATTAGTACCGGTCAGCTCCACCCATTACTGGGCTTCCACATCCGGCCTATCAACCCAGTCGTCTACTGGGAGCCTTACCCTCTCAAGGAGGTGGGAATACTCATCTCGAAGCAGGCTTCCCGCTTAGATGCTTTCAGCGGTTATCCCTCCCGAACGTAGCCAACCAGCCATGCCCTTGGCAGGACAACTGGCACACCAGAGGTTCGTCCGTCCCGGTCCTCTCGTACTAGGGACAGCCCTTCTCAATATTCCTACGCGCGCAGCGGATAGGGACCGAACTGTCTCACGACGTTCTAAACCCAGCTCGCGTACCGCTTTAATGGGCGAACAGCCCAACCCTTGGGACCGACTCCAGCCCCAGGATGCGACGAGCCGACATCGAGGTGCCAAACCATCCCGTCGATATGGACTCTTGGGGAAGATCAGCCTGTTATCCCCGGGGTACCTTTTATCCGTTGAGCGACGGCGCTTCCACAAGCCACCGCCGGATCACTAGTCCCGACTTTCGTCCCTGCTCGACCCGTCGGTCTCACAGTCAAGCTCCCTTGTGCACTTACACTCAACACCTGATTGCCAACCAGGCTGAGGGAACCTTTGGGCGCCTCCGTTACCCTTTGGGAGGCAACCGCCCCAGTTAAACTACCCATCAGACACTGTCCCTGATCCGGATCACGGACCGAGGTTAGACATCCAGCACGACCAGAGTGGTATTTCAACGGCGACTCCACCATGACTGGCGTCACGGCTTCAAAGTCTCCCACCTATCCTACACAAGCCGAACCGAACACCAATATCAAACTGTAGTAAAGGTCCCGGGGTCTTTCCGTCCTGCTGCGCGAAACGAGCATCTTTACTCGTAGTGCAATTTCACCGGGCCTATGGTTGAGACAGTCGAGAAGTCGTTACGCCATTCGTGCAGGTCGGAACTTACCCGACAAGGAATTTCGCTACCTTAGGATGGTTATAGTTACCACCGCCGTTTACTGGCGCTTAAGTTCTCAGCTTCGCCCTGTCGAAACAGAGCTAACCGGTCCCCTTAACGTTCCAGCACCGGGCAGGCGTCAGTCCGTATACATCGCCTTACGGCTTCGCACGGACCTGTGTTTTTAGTAAACAGTCGCTTCTCGCTGGTCTCTGCGGCCACCCCCAGCTCA
>NZ_JBHWJZ010000083.1:0-1397 GCF_042731085.1 Streptomyces sp. NPDC059875 | reverse complement strand
GTCTCGTGACTGCGTGCCTTTTGAAGAATGAGCCTGCGAGTTTGCGGTGTGTTGCGAGGTTAACCCGTGTGGGGAAGCCGTAGCGAAAGCGAGTCCGAATAGGGCGATTCAGTAGCACGCTCAAGACCCGAAGCGGAGTGATCTAGCCATGGGCAGGTTGAAGCGGAGGTAAGACTTCGTGGAGGACCGAACCCACCAGGGTTGAAAACCTGGGGGATGACCTGTGGTTAGGGGTGAAAGGCCAATCAAACTCCGTGATAGCTGGTTCTCCCCGAAATGCATTTAGGTGCAGCGTCGTGTGTTTCTTGCCGGAGGTAGAGCACTGGATAGGCGATGGGCCCTACCGGGTTACTGACCTTAGCCAAACTCCGAATGCCGGTAAGTGAGAGCGCGGCAGTGAGACTGTGGGGGATAAGCTCCATGGTCGAGAGGGAAACAGCCCAGAGCATCGACTAAGGCCCCTAAGCGTACGCTAAGTGGGAAAGGATGTGGAGTCGCAGAGACAACCAGGAGGTTGGCTTAGAAGCAGCCACCCTTGAAAGAGTGCGTAATAGCTCACTGGTCAAGTGATTCCGCGCCGACAATGTAGCGGGGCTCAAGCGTACCGCCGAAGTCGTGTCATTGCAGCAATAAGCCCCAACGGGTGCTGTGATGGGTAGGGGAGCGTCGTGTGCCGGGTGAAGCAGCCGCGGAAGCGAGTTGTGGACGGTTCACGAGTGAGAATGCAGGCATGAGTAGCGATACACACGTGAGAAACGTGTGCGCCGATTGACTAAGGGTTCCTGGGTCAAGCTGATCTGCCCAGGGTAAGTCGGGACCTAAGGCGAGGCCGACAGGCGTAGTCGATGGACAACCGGTTGATATTCCGGTACCCGCTTTGAAACGCCCAATATCGAGCCCATTAATGCTAAGGCCGTGAAGCCGCCCCGGAGCCTTCGGGCAAAGGGGAGTGGTGGAGCCGCTGACCCAAGGTGGTAGTAGGTAAGCGATGGGGTGACGCAGGAAGGTAGTCCAGCCCGGGCGGTGGTTGTCCCGGGGTAAGGGTGTAGGCCGTGTGATAGGCAAATCCGTCACACATTAAGGCTGAGACCTGATGCCGAGCCGATTGTGGTGAAGTGGATGATCCTATGCTGTCGAGAAAAGCCTCTAGCGAGTTTCATGGCGGCCCGTACCCTAAACCGACTCAGGTGGTCAGGTAGAGAATACCGAGGCGTTCGGGTGAACTATGGTTAAGGAACTCGGCAAAATGCCCCCGTAACTTCGGGAGAAGGGGGGCCATCACCGGTGATGAGTCTTGCACTCTGAGCTGGGGGTGGCCGCAGAGACCAGCGAGAAGCGACTGTTTACTAAAAACACAGGTCCGTGCGAAGCCGTAAGGCGATGTATACGGACTGACG
>NZ_JBHWJZ010000081.1:0-4936 GCF_042731085.1 Streptomyces sp. NPDC059875 | reverse complement strand
CGGTGGTCGTCAACCGGCCGGGCGCCCCTGTGTGTTCTCGTACTACGCCGACTTCTCGTGGCGGCCGTCGTTCTTCACGATCCGCGGCACCAGCGTCGGGTTCACGTTGTTGTGGACGACGTCCGAGGTGATGACCACGCGGGCCACGTCCTTGCGGGACGGGACCTCGTACATCACCGACATCAGGACCTCTTCCATGATGGCCCGCAGGCCACGCGCGCCCGTGCCGCGCAGGATCGCCTGGTCGGCGATGGCCTCCAGGGCCGGGCGGTCGAAGTCCAGCTCCACGCCGTCGAGTTCGAAGAGGCGCTGGTACTGCTTCACCAGCGCGTTGCGCGGCTCGACGAGGATCTTGAGCAGGGCCTCGCGGTCGAGGTTGTGGACCGAGGTGATGACCGGGAGGCGGCCGATGAACTCCGGGATCATCCCGAACTTCACCAGGTCCTCCGGCATGACCTCCTGGAACTGGTCGCTCGCCTCGATCTCGCGCTTGGAGCGGATCGTCGCCCCGAAGCCGATGCCCTTGGCGCCCGCACGCGACTCGATGATCTTCTCCAGGCCGGCGAAGGCGCCGCCCACGATGAAGAGCACGTTCGTCGTGTCGATCTGGATGAACTCCTGGTGCGGGTGCTTCCGGCCGCCCTGCGGCGGTACGGAGGCGGTGGTGCCCTCCAGGATCTTGAGGAGCGCCTGCTGGACGCCCTCACCGCTCACGTCACGCGTGATCGACGGGTTTTCGCTCTTCCGGGCGACCTTGTCGATCTCGTCGATGTAGATGATCCCGGTCTCGGCCTTCTTGACGTCGTAGTCGGCCGCCTGGATCAGCTTGAGCAGGATGTTCTCGACGTCCTCGCCGACATAGCCGGCCTCCGTCAGCGCCGTCGCGTCGGCGATGGCGAACGGGACGTTGAGCATCCGGGCCAGGGTCTGCGCGAGGAGCGTCTTGCCGGACCCGGTGGGGCCCAGCAGCAGAATGTTGGACTTCGCCAGCTCGATGGCGTCGTCACGGCCGGCGCCGCCGCCGTTCTCACCTGCCTGGACCCGCTTGTAGTGGTTGTACACCGCGACCGAGAGGGCCTTCTTCGCGGGCTCCTGCCCGACGACGTACCCCTCGAGGAATTCGTAGATCTCGCGCGGCTTGGGGAGCTCCTCCCACCGCACCTCGCTCGTCTCGGCGAGTTCTTCCTCGATGATCTCGTTGCAGAGGTCGATGCACTCATCGCAGATGTACACACCGGGTCCCGCGATGAGCTTCTTCACCTGCTTCTGGCTCTTTCCGCAGAACGAGCACTTGAGCAGATCGCCGCCATCACCGATGCGTGCCACGAGGTGCTTCCCCTTCGCCTGGGAGCGCTTGGTTCAGCGACTCCTGGTGCCTCATATTCGACGGTACCTTGCCGGGCCCCCCGTTCGGGCCCCCCTTGGCACGGTTCACATGGTCGTGATTCGGCCACGCGGACCGTGCCAGGGGAAGGCCGAGCGTCAGGCTGCCGCGGCGGCCGTGGTCTTTCGGGTCGAGACGATCTGGTCGACCAGGCCGTACGCGAGGGCGTCCTCGGCGGTCAGGATCTTGTCGCGCTCGATGTCGTCGCGGATCTTCTCGATCGGAGTCGAGGAGTGCTTGGCCAGCATTTCTTCCAGCTGGGTCCGCATCCGCAGGATCTCGTTGGCCGCGATCTCCAGGTCGGAGAGCTGCTCACGGCCGGTGCCGCCGGACGGCTGGTGGATCAGCACGCGGGCGTTCGGCAGGGCCATCCGCTTGCCGGGCGTACCGGCGGCGAGCAGCACGGCCGCGGCGGAGGCCGCCTGGCCCATGCAGACCGTCTGGATGTCCGGCTTGACGAACTGCATCGTGTCGTAGATGGCGGTCAGCGCGGTGAAGGAGCCACCCGGGCTGTTGATGTAGATCGAGATGTCGCGGTCCGGGTCCATCGACTCCAGGCACAGCAGCTGGGCCATGACGTCGTTGGCGGAGGCGTCGTCGATCTGCACGCCGAGGAAGATCACGCGCTCCTCGAAGAGCTTCGCGTACGGGTCGTACTCACGCACGCCCTGCGAGGTGCGCTCGACGAAGCGCGGGACGACGTACCGGTTGTCCATCGGCGCGCCGGTGTAGAGGCCGCTCGGGGAGAGGTTGTTCTGCATCTGGATGTTCACCGTCCTGGTGGCGTTCGGCGGGGGCTGGGGCTCTTCAGCGGTCTGCCGGGCTCAGGCGCCCGTGCCGCCGCCGCCGGGAACGCCCGCGGCGTGGGTGATGATGTCGTCGATGAGGCCGTAGTTCTTGGCCTCCTCCGCGGTGAACCAGCGGTCGCGGTCGCCGTCGCGGATGATCGTCTCGACGGTCTGGCCGGAGTGGTGCGCGGTGATCTCGGCCATGCGCTTCTTCGTACGAAGGAGGTACTCGGCCTGGATCTTGATGTCCGAGGCCGTGCCGCCGATGCCGGCGGAGCCCTGGTGCATCAGGACGTCGGTGTTCGGCAGCGCGAAGCGCTTGCCGGCGGAGCCGCCGGTCAGCAGGAACTGGCCCATCGAGGCCGCCATGCCCATACCGATGGTCACGACGTCGTTCGGGATGTACTGCATGGTGTCGTAGATGGCCATGCCGGCCGTCACCGAGCCACCGGGGCTGTTGATGTACAGGAAGATGTCCTTCTCCGGGTCTGCGGCCAGGAGAAGCATCTGCGCGGTGATCTTGTTGGCGATCTCGTCGTCGACCTGCTGGCCGAGGAAGATGATGCGCTCGCCGAGCAGCCGGTTGTAGACATGGTCGCCGAGGCCACCACCGATGGACGGCTCACCCGCGGCGTAAGGCTTCAGATTCGTCACGTATCCACCTGCTCGTCTCCGACGGCGACGGCCGTCTCAGCGTCTCGTTCTGAGGGCAGTGCCCTCGTATTCATGGACCCTAACGCGCAGGTAGGACAACGCCATCCCGGTTCCCTAACTGTTCGCTGGGAGCGCAAGGTTGTCGGGGGCCCTGCGGGCCGGGGAATACGGGCACGGGCCCGGCGCACCGCAGTGCGTCCGGGCCCGTGGACCAGGGGTTCGGCGCGGGCGCCGGAGCCCTTACTTCTCCTCGGCGACCTCGGCCTCGCCGGTGACGGCCTCGACCGTCTCGACGGCGGCCTCGGTCTCGTCCTCGTCGTCCTCGAGGTCCACGACCTCACCGTTGGTGTCGACGACCTTGGCGGCCTCGACGACGACCGCGAGGGCCTTGCCGCGGGCGACCTCGCCGACGAGCATCGGCACCTGGCCACCCTCGACGACGGCCTGGGCGAACTGGTCGGGGCTCATGCCGGAGGAAGCGGCGCGGCGCATGAGGTGCTCGGTGAGCTCCTCCTGGCTGACGTTGAGCTTCTCCTTGTTGACGAGCTCATCGAGGATGAACTGCGTCTTGATGCCCTTCTCGGCCTGCTCCTTGGTCTCCGCCAGGAACTCTTCCTCGGTCTTGCCCTGGATCTCCAGGTACTTCTCGAGGGTCAGGCCCATCTGGCCGAGCTGGTGGTGCTCCAGGTTGTGCTTGCGGGTGTTGATCTCGTCCTCGAGCAGCTTCTCGGGCATCGGGACGTCCGCCAGCTTCAGCAGCTCGTCGAGGACGCGCTCCTGGGCCTGGGTGGCCTGGTCGAACTGCTTCATGTTCTCGAGGCGCTTGCGGCTGTCGGCCTTGAGCTCGTCGAGGGTGTCGAACTCCGACGCGAGCTGCGCGAAGTCGTCGTCCAGCTCGGGGAGCTCACGGGCGGCGACGGCGGTGACCTTGACGGTGACCTCGGCGTCCTTGCCCTCGGCGGAGCCGCCCTTCAGCTGCGAGGTGAAGGTGGCCTCGCCGCCGGCCTCCAGGCCGGTGACGGCCTCGTCGATGCCGTCGAGGAGCTCGCCGGAACCGATGGTGTACGAGACGCCCTGGGCGACACCGTCGGGAAGGACCTCGCCGTCGACCTTGGCCTCGAGGTCGATGGTGACGACGTCACCCTCGGCCGCGGCGCGCTCGACCGGGTTGGTGGAGGCGAAGCGCTCGCGCAGCTGCTCCACGGACTTCTCGACGTCCTCGTCGGTGACCTCGACCGCGTCGACGGTGACCTCGATGCCGGAGTAGTCCGGGATCTCGATCGTCGGGCGGATGTCGACCTCGGCGGTGAAGGCCAGCAGCTCGCCGTCCTTCAGCTCCGTGATGTCGACCTCGGGCTGACCCAGCGGGTTGACCTCGGCCTCGTTGACGGCCTCGGTGTAGAACTTCGGGAGCGCGTCGTTGACGGCCTCCTCCAGCACCGCACCACGGCCGAACCGCTGGTCGATCACACGAGCCGGGATCTTGCCCTTGCGGAAGCCCTTGACCGTGACCTGCTGGTTGATCTTCTTGTACGCCGCGTCGAGGCTGTCCTTGAGCTCCTCGAAGGGCACCTCGACAGTGAGCCGAACCCGAGTCGGGTTCAGGGTCTCCACGGCGCTCTTCACGGTTCGGTCTCCTTGGTGGCTGATTCTTGGATTCTGCCGATGCCGCTTGGTGGCGGTTCCGGCCGATCGGCCCGGTCAGAGAGACACACGGGCACGCAGCTTGCATAGTAACCGCAAGCGGGATGACGCCCACAACGCGATCTTGTGTTGCGTGATCATGGTGGTCGGGGTGGCGGGATTTGAACCCACGGCCTTCCGCTCCCAAAGCGGACGCGCTACCAAGCTGCGCCACACCCCGTCGGTGCGACACGTAGGGTACATGCACGGAGACAGTGCGACGTCCCCTGTTTTAGGGGTGTGCGGGGACCGCCCGGAACCCGCTACGATGCTGTCCGTGCCGCGGCCCTCGTGACCTGCGGCGCGACCTGTTGCGGGCGTAGCTCAATGGTAGAGCCCTAGTCTTCCAAACTAGCTACGCGGGTTCGATTCCCGTCGCCCGCTCTTCCGGCCTCGGGGCGGGTCTTTTTGTTATATCCTAGGGCAC
>NZ_JBHWJZ010000080.1:0-6231 GCF_042731085.1 Streptomyces sp. NPDC059875 | reverse complement strand
GCCGAAGCCCGAGCCGAAGCCCGAGCCCAAGCCGGAGCCGAAGCCGGAGCCCAAGCCGGAGCCGAAGCCGGAGCCGAAGCCCGAGCCCAAGCCGGAGCCGAAGCCGGAGCCGAAGCCGGAGCCGAAGCCGGAGCCGAAGCCGGAGCCGAAGCCCGAGCCCAAGCCGGAGCCGAAGCCTGAGCCCAAGCCGGAGCCGAAGCCCGAGCCGAAGCCCGAGCCCAAGCCCGAGCCCAAGCCCGAGCCGAAGCCCGAGCCGAAGCCGGAACCGAAGCCGGAACCGAAGCCCGAGCCGAAGCCTGAGCCCAAGCCTGAGCCCAAGCCGGAACCGAAGCCCGAGCCCAAGCCGGAACCGAAGCCTGAGCCCAAGCCGGAGCCCAAGCCGGAACCGAAGCCTGAGCCCAAGCCTGAGCCCAAGCCGGAACCGAAGCCGGAGCCGAAGCCTGAGCCCAAGCCGGAACCGAAGCCTGAGCCCAAGCCGGAACCGAAGCCCGAGCCGGCCTGTTGGACCGTGAACCTCGGTTCGTGGGTCGAGAGCTGGATCGGCGGCCCGGTCTGCGTCCCCAAGGTCGACATGAACTGGAAGGACGAGGTCGAGGCCGAGACCAACGAACCCTGGGAGGACATCCTGGACAGCGACACCTGGCCGTTCTGACCCGGCCCCCCACGGCGGCGGAGGAGATCATCCTCCGCCGCCGTTCGTCCGTCCCGGCAGCCGCCCGAGCGCCCGCCCCACCCACTCCCGCTCCCGCGCCTGCCGGGCCGCCCAGCGCCGTCCGTCCGCCGCGCCCGCGCGCAGCCACAGCAGCGGGGCCGCGCCCTGCCCCGCCAGCATCAGCCGCTGATTGGAGACGGTCTCCGGACGCCAGTGCTGCTTGTACGGTTCGGTGCCCCGCAACATGCTCAGCGTCGCGCGCCCGCTCGCACTGGTCTCGCGCGCCCCGTGGCGCAGCAGCATCGTCGCCACGTCGATCTTCCGCGCGCGCAGCACCGGATCCGCGCCGTACAGATAACCGCCCGCGAGCCGGGGCGACATCAGCGTCAGATCGGCCGCCACGACGTCCCCGGCGAGCCGGAACTCGGTCACCCGCGCGTCCCCGCGCTCGACCATCGGCCGCACCGCCCGCGCGAGATGCTGTGCGAACCGGTCGCTGGTGTGCTCGACGGTCACCCCCCGCCCCTGCCACTGGAGCTGATGGAGCCTCAGCAGCCGTTCGAGGGCGGCCGGCACCTCCTCGCCCGGCACCACGCGCTCGTCGATCCCGAGCGCGTCCAGCTTGCGGAGCTTGGCGCGCACGCGCTGGGCCTTGCCCGACGGGATCCGTTCGAGCAGGGCGTCCATCGGCACCGCGGGCAGCTCCAGACAGAGCGAGTCGGCCAGCCGCCGGCGCGGGCCGCGCCAGCGGGCGAAGACCTGTTCGGCCGACGCCCCGGGCCGTACCTCCCGCAGATCGACCACCGCGCCGCGCGCCGCCCGGGCCAGTGCCCCGGCCAGCGCGGGCGCCGCCTCCGGGCAGGCGTCGTCGAGCAGGACGTCGGTGAAGTCGGTGATCGCGCCGCCGAGCTGGGTCAGGACCGGGAGCGGGCCCCGGGCGCGCATCAGGGGCGCCGCCGCGACCAGCTCGCCGTCCTCCCGGCGTACGAGCACCACGCGCAGCGCGCCCGGCCTGCCGTACGACACCCACCAGGAGTGCAGCCAGGAGTGGGACTGGAACGGGGTGGCCGTGGAGCAGCGGCCGTACAGGGACGTCCACCGCTCGCCGAGCCGGCCGAACTCCTCGCCGTCCCGGCAGATCTGCGTGCTCAGTCCGCTCAGGGTCACACCGCCTCCGGTTCCGGCTGGTGCTGGGCCGCCGCCGGGCCGGGAACGGCGGCCGACGGCGCCGGCCGTGACTGCCGGGCCTCGGCCCGCGCCGCACGCCTGGGCCGCACCAGCAGCACCAGACCGCCGAGCAGACCGCCCGCGCAGCCGCCGACCAGCGCGGAGAGCGGGGCGGACGGCGAGACCGGCTCGACGGGCTTCGTCGCGCGGGAGAACTGGACGACCTTCACGCCCGTGTTCCCCGCGACGTGCGAGCTGTTGACGACCAGGGCGCGGGCGACGCCGTCCGCCATCGAGACGGCCCGGCCCGGCTTGGCCGCCCGCGCGGTGATGGAGATCATCGGCGCGTCCGGCGAGGTCGCCGCCAGCACGCTCGAGCGCAGGGTGTCGGCGGAGACCCCCGCCCACACCTGCGCGTCGCCGGTCACTGCGATGTCGGTGGCGACCCGCCCGTACGCCTGGGCGAAGCCGAGCGCGGCGGCCGGATCGGACTTCTCGCCGGGGACCACGATGACGTAACTCGTCGCCGCGTACTCGGGCGCCTTCAGCGCCCCGTACCCGCCGCCGAGCGTGGCGCCGATCAGGACCGAGGCGGGCAGCGCCCACCAGCGGCGGGGCCTGCGCAGGGCGGTGACGAGAGTGGAACGTTGCGGGGGCAGCGCGCTGGGGCTCAAGGGGCTCATGGAGCTCATGGGTGTCTCACTTCGCGAGGAGAGGGGTGCCGTGGACGGCCTGTTCGTAGAGGGACATCAACTGCTGGGCGCTGTGCGCGATGTCGTAGCGGCGCGCAGCCTCGGGCTGCGGCAGCCGGGCGAGGCGGGCGTCCCTGATGCCGCGCAACGCCGAGATCAGTTCGGGTACGGACGCGCCGATCCGGCGCGCCCCGGGGGCCGCGTCGGGCGGCAGGTCGTCGACGGCCGGACAGGCCACGTACAGCACCGGAAGCCCGGCGGCCAGCGCTTCGACGACCGCGAGTCCGAAGGTCTCGTCGGGTGAGGTGGAGACGAAGACGTCCATCGCCGCGAGGAACGAGGGCAGGGCGGGGCCGGTGGACGTCACGGACGGCGGGTCCTCGCAGGCGCCCGCGAGGAGCACCCGACCGGCCGCCCCGCACTCACGCGCGACGGCGAGCAGCCGCTCGCGCTCCTCGCCCTCGCCGACCAGGAGCAGCCGCGCCTCCGGCACCGACGCCACCGCGCGGACCAGCCGGTCGAAGCGCTTCCCGGGCGTCAGCCGCCCCACGCCGCCGACGACGAACGCGTCCTCCGGCAGGCCGAGCACCTTTCTCGTCATCCGCCGCGCGTCCTCGTCGTGGCCGAACCGCGCCCGATCGATGCCGTTCGGGACGACATGGATACGGGACGGGGCCACGCCCCACTTCTCCAGGCGACGGGCGACGCTGGGGGAGACGGCGACGGTGGAGGTGCCGAGGCGCTCGGTGGCCCGGTAGAGGGCGCGGGTGCCGGCGGAGAGCGGTCTGCCCTCGATCTGGGTGTCGCCGAGGGAGTGCTCGGTGGCGAGGACCGCGCGGACCCCGGCGAGGCGGGCGGCGATCCTGCCGTACACGCAGGCCCGGTACAGGTGCGTGTGGACGAGGTCGTACCGGCCCTGGCGGACGATTCCCGCGAGCCGGGGCAGGGCGCCGAGATCCCGGTTGCCGGCCATCCCGAGGTGGACGACCGGCACTCCGTCGGAGGTGATGCCGCGGGCGACGGCGCCGGGATTGGTGAGCGTGACGACCTCGTTCCGTACCGGCAGATGGCGCAGCAGCAGCCGGAGTTGCTGCTCGGCGCCGCCGATCCCGAGACCGGTGATGATGTGCAGGACCTTCACGGGACCGGGACCTCCTGGACGAGGTTGCTCGGCCTGCGGCGGCGCAACGGGTGCAGGACGCGCTTGGCGGTGAGGCGCCAGGGGGTGTCCTGCTCGTCGATGTGGATCCGGGGCAGCGCGTGGGCGCAGGTCAGCGGCCCGGGGTCGATGGCGCAGCCGTAGCGGTAGCTCGCGTCCCGTACGGCCCGGACCGCGCGGGCGTCGACGTGTCCGTACGGGTAGCAGAAGCCGTCCACCGGCGTGCCGGTGATCTCCTCCAGGAGCTCACGGCTGCGCCGGGTCTCCTCGGCGAGGGTCGCGTCGTCGACGGTGGGGAGCGAGACGTGCCGCAGCCCGTGCGAACCGATCTCCATGCCGGCCTCGGCCACGCGCACGATGCCGTCCTCCGTCAGCAGGGACTTGCGCGGGCCGTCGCCGTCCCAGGCGTTCTCGCCGCCGATGCGGCCGGGGAGGACGTAGACGGTGGCGGTGAAGCCGTGGCGGCGCAGCAGCGGGAGGGCCGAGTCCAGGAAGTCGGCGTACCCGTCGTCGAAGGTCAGGCCGACGAGCCCCTTGGCCCGGCCGGCCGCTGTCGCGGCGAGCAGCTCGCGCACGGACACGCCGCGCAGCCCCCGGTCGTTCAGCCAGTGCAGCTGGCGGGCGAAACGGACGGGGGAGACCGTCACCCGGTACGGATCAACCGTGGTGTCGGCGATCGAGTGGTACATCACCACCCACGGGGGTGGCTTCGGCAGCAGTCGACGAATCGCGGCGGTGCGGGGCGCCGTGGCAGCGGGCATGGGCGAGCCTTCGTGATGCGGTGCGGGTGAGGGGTGGGATGTCCGGCGCACGGGCGGCGCAGGCGATGAAGAGCAGGAAGACGGAGACGGCGACGAGGGCGGCGACGGCGAGGGAGAGGGCCGCCGGGTCGACCCACAGCGAGCAGAGCCAGCCGGCTCCGGTGGCCCAGGCGGCGGCCGTGGCAAGCCGCAGGAGCCCTTCTCCGAGGTAGCGGATACGGACCGGGATGGACTGGCGGCGAGCGCCGAGCAGCAGCATCACGGCGGTCAGCGTGATGCCGAGGGCGTTGGCGGCGGCGATGCCGACGGCGCCCCACAGCGCGGCGCCGGCGACTCCGGCGACGGCGGTCGCGGCCAGACCGGCGGCCATGGCGGCGGCCGGGTACCAGAGCGGGTGGGCGGCGGAGAAGTAGCAGCGGACCAGTGTGCCGACCGTCGTCTGGCCGAGCAGGCCGAGGGCGTAGACCCGCATCACGCCGGCGGTCGCGGCGGTGTCGGAGGAGTCGAAGGCGCCGCGCTGGAAGAGGAGTTCGACGATCTGCGGGGCGGCGGCGATCACGACCGAGGTGCCGATGAGGACGACGACGGCGGCGAGGAGGAGATCCCGCTCGACGCGCCGGCGGGCGCCCTCCTTGTCGCCCGCCGCCATGGCGCGGGCGACGACGGGGAAGCTGACCGTGCACAGCATCAGGGAGAGGATCATCGGCATCTGCGCGACCTTCTGCGCGTAGTTCAGATGCGAGATGGCGCCGGCGGGCAGGGGCGAGGCGAGGAAGCGCTCGATGAGGATCTGGGACTGGCGGGAGACGGCGAAGGCGATGACGGGGGCGATGAGCCCGAGCACCAGGAGGCGGCCGTCGCCGTGGCCGGGACCGACCGGCTCGTCCTTCGGCACCGGGCGGCTGCGCAACTCCCGGATCAGGTACGGCGCCTGGACCGCCACCATCAGCGCGCCGCCGACGGCGACCCCGGCGGCGGCGGCCCGCACGCCGAAGGGCTCGCGCAGCACGACGATCGTGCCGATGATGCCGACGTTGTACGCGACGTAGATGGCGGCCGGCGGCAGGAACGAGCCGTGGGCACGCAGCGCGGCGGAGCAGTAGCCGGCGAGCGCGAAGGTCAGCACGCAGGTCGCCGTCAGTCGGGTGCAGTCGACGGCGAGCTGCGGATCGGGCAGGCCGGGCGCGAGCGCGCCGACGAGGGCGGGCGCGGCGAGGACCAGGAGCCCGGCGACGGCGCTCATGGCGAGCGCGAGCCGGGGGAGCGTGGAGCGTACGAGGGTACGGACGGGGTCCCCGAAGAGGCTGCCGGCGCGGCGCGCCAGGGCGCGGCTGAACGCGGGTACGAGGATCAGCGCCATCGCGTCCTCGATGAGCAGCGTCGAGGCGAACTCGGGCACGGTCCAGGCGACAAGGAACGCGTCGGTCTCGGCCCCGGCCCCGAAGAAGTGCGCCAGGATCTGATCCCGTACCAGCCCGAGCACGGCTCCGGCGGCGGTGAGCCCGGCGGTCACGGCGGCGGCCCGCGCGAGGAACCGGCCTGAGGCCGGCCGCCCCCGCCCCCGCCGAGCATGCGCCCCACGCGCCGCCGGCGTACCCCGCCCCCGAGCGCCACAACGCGCCCGCGCCCACGCCTGGACCCTCGCCCGCCTCCTCCAGAACACCCTGTGGGACATCGAGGACGGCCGCCCCACCGACGACGACCAACTGGAGATCGCCCGCCGGCTCCGGGGGCCCGTGCGCTGACACTGTCGCGGCGGGGCCGGGACCACGGCACGCCTCGGACCCCGCACAGCGACCT
>NZ_JBHWJZ010000079.1:0-6408 GCF_042731085.1 Streptomyces sp. NPDC059875 | reverse complement strand
GCCCTGGAAGGGGCGGCGCGCCGGCCTCGGAAGGACCACGATCCGGCGTGCGAGATCAGACGTTGGCGCAGGTGTTGCCGAAGGCCGGGTTCAGGGCGCCGATGACGCTGACGGTGTTGCCGCAGACGTTGACCGGGATGTGGATCGGAACCTGGACGACGTTGCCGGACAGGACGCCCGGGGACTTCACGGCCGCGCCCTCGGCGCCGGCGTCGGCGACGGCGACACCGGTGGCACCCGCGACGGACGCGGCGACACCCACGGACAGGACTACAGCCTTCGCGATACGGGACATGGAGAAGCGCTCCTCGATTGTTCTCAGACCACGCGGGTCTGACGGTCGGCACGGACGGATTCGCCCGGCTCCTTCAACAACGCCGCCCCATTTCATTGGTTGCTCTCCCGAACGGGTGACGTTCAACCGATCTTTGGGCCATAGGAGGGCCATTCGAGCGACTGGGCCTGGAATGGCGCAACACGCACAACGAGGAACCTGCCGAACGGATACGGGAGTTAGCGTTTGTGAGCATCTAATGCTTACTATCGCCCGGCGTTGGGGTTATAACGTTCCCGAACGTTGCTTCCGGTCCAGCCGCGCGGACACCCTTTTCGCGCGGCCGACAACTTCCCCTCCCCCGGTCTTCACGGGTGTTCCCTTGCTTCTCTCATCAAAGCGGAGAACCTGTATGCGGAATTCAGCGGTTCGTGCTGTGCGCCGCGGTCTGTTGTGCGCCCTGTCGTGTGCGGCCCTGTCCGCCGCGCTGCCGGCCGCCTCCGCCGCCGCGCCCCAGCCCAAGGAAGCCCCCCACGTTCCGTTCGCGCAGCGGTACCAGGCGGAGCAGCACGGCGGGATCGTCCGCGCCGCCAACACGTCGGCCAAGGCAGCCGAGGACGCCGAGAGTGCCCAGGGCTCCGGAGTGCGCAACGACGGCCACGCGATCGGGTACGTCGACGTCGACACCGACCCGAACACCTACAACTCCAGCCGCGCCGAGGTACGGATCCCCGAGGGCTCCCGGGTCAGCTACGCCCGTCTCTACTGGGGCGGAAACCTGCGGGTCGGCGAGCAGAAGCCGCCCAAGGACAACGGCCGGGTCCTGGTCGCCGAGCCCGGGGGCGCGTACAAGGCGGTCCTGGCGGACACCACGATCGGCCACCGCACGGCGGACGGCGCCGACGCCTTCCAGGCGTCCGCGGACGTCACCGAACTCGTCCGCTCGGCCCAGTCGGGGCTGTGGACCGTGGCGCAGGTCAATGTGGCGATGGGCCGTTCGGCGGTCGGCGGTTGGGGTGGCTGGACGCTGGTCGTCGCGTACGAGAACGCGGCCGAGCCGCTGCGCAGGCTGGCGATCTGGGACGGTTTCGAAACCCTCGGTCCGCACACCGGACCGGTGCGCGTGGCGCTCTCCGACAGTGCTATTCCCATGGGTTCGGGCGGACAACTCGGCATGGTCGCCTATGACGGCGACCAGGGCACTTCCGGGGATTACCTCGCGGTGGAAACGAGCCGGTCGAAGAGTGTCCTGCTCGCCGATTCCGCCAATTCCGCGAACGACGTGATGAACTCCAGCATCACCGATTTCGGAGCCGGTCGGGTCGAACGACTTCCCGATCATCAGAACACCCTGGGGTACGACTCCGACGTCTTCGATCTGGGGGGTGCGCTGCGCCATGGAGCCGACCGTTTCCACGTCCGGTTCGGCACCCGGGAGGACACCGTCTGGCTCGGGGCGCTCTTCCTCCAGGCGGACGTCCGGCGCTGACGTGCTGCACCCACGTGAGTCGGACTCCCTTTCCTTCACCGTGCTGCACGCGGTCCAGCCCGGTGACGGCGGGGTCGCCCGCGTCGTCATCGACCTGGTCCGCGCCCAGCTCGCCGCCGGGCTGCGGGTCGCCGTCGCCTGCCCTCCGGGTACCCCGCTCGCCACGGCCGTCCGGGCCGAGGGCGCCGGGCTGTACGCGTGGCGGGCGGGTCGCGATCCCGGCCCGCGCCTCGTCCGCGAGACCCGCGACCTCGCCCGGCTGATCCGTACGGTCCGCCCCGCGCTGGTCCACGCGCACAGCGCCAAGGCGGGACTGTGCGCCCGACTGGCCCTGCGCGGACGGATCCCGACGGTGTATCAGCCGCACGCCTGGTCCTTCGAGGCGGTCGGCGGCACGATCGCCGCGCTGGCGGTGCGCTGGGAGCGCCGGGCGGCGCGCTGGACGCAGCGGATCATCTGCGTCAGCGACGCCGAACGCCGCACCGGCGAGAGGGCGGGCATCCGGGCGACCTGGTCGGTCGTCCACAACGGCGTCGACGTGACGAGGTTCGCCGCCGGGCCGACGGCCGACGGTCCCGGTGGCGAAGGGCCCCTCGTCGTGTGTGTCGGGCGGCTGTGCCGCCAGAAGGGGCAGGACGTCCTGCTGGCCGCCTGGCCCGCCGTCCTCGCCGAGGTCCCGACGGCCCGGCTCGTCCTGGTCGGTGACGGACCGGAGGGCGAGCGGCTGCGGGCCTCGGCGCCGGCTTCGGTGCGGTTCGCCGGGGCCGTCGACGACACCGCGCCCTGGTACCGGGCGGCCGATCTGGTCGTGCTGCCCTCCCGCTGGGAGGGCATGGCGCTCGCGCCCCTGGAGGCGATGGCGAGCGGCCGGCCGGTCGTGGTCAGCGATGTGGACGGGGCCCGCGAGAGCCTGCCGCCCGGCCACGAACCCCTGTGCCTGGTCCCGCCCGAGGACCCGGCCGCGCTCGCCGCCGCCGTCGGCCGCCTTCTCGGCCGGCCGGAGCTGCGGCGATCCCTGGGCCACGAGGCCCACGAACACGTACTCAGCAGATTCGATGTGCGGCGCACCGGCGCGGCCGTCGCGGGCGTGTACCGCGAGCTGGCCGGAGTGCGGTGCACCGAGCACAGAGAGCCGATTTCGCCGTGACTACGGAAAGCACCAGCATTCCTCCTTCGCCGGGCCCCTGGCCCGCGGCGAGCACGGGCCACGCGCCCGGACTCACCTCCGTCGCACCGCAGCGGGGCGCGTCGGGCCGGCTCGCGCTGCCACCGCGCCGGCCCGCGCCGCTGCGTACGGCCGCCGTACCGCTGATCGCGGCCGACGGTCTCGCCGTGCTGCTCGCCGCCGCGATGCTGCCTGAGCCGCACCGCGAGCTGCGGCTGCTCCTGCTGGTCGCCGGCTGTGTCCTCGCGCTCAACGGGTACGCGGGGCTCCACCGGCCCGGCGCCCTCACCTCCGTACTGGACGAACTGCCCGCGCTCGCCGCCCGCACCGCGGTCGCCTGGTGCGTCGCGGCGGCCGTCGTCGCCGCGGACGCGCCCGCCCTGGCGATCGGCCCGGGCGCGCTCTGTTCCGCGTACGCCACGCATCTCGCCGCCTTGTGCGTGGGCCGCGGGGTCGTGCACGCCCGCAGGCGCCGTTCGGCCCGGAGGCATCCGCGGTCGGCGCTGATCGTGGGCGGGACCGCCGCCGCGCGCCGGTTCGCGGCGGCGGTGGCGCAGCACCCGGAGTACGGCATCAGGCCGGTCGGGATCGTCGGCTCGCGGCCGGACGGGGAGCCCGGGCTTCCGGTCCTCTCCTCGGCCGAGGAGATCCACCGGGCGGTCATCCAGAACACCGTGCGCGACGCGGTGTTCCTGACCGAGGAGAGAAGCCTGGTGACGCTCTTCCAGCACTACGGCTGCACCACCTGGCGGGTGGGCGGCGAGCGGCACGAGGGGGCGATGGGCGACCACCTGTGGGGCTACGGCTGCCGTCGGCTCGTGCCGCTCGGCGAGCGGCGCGGGCTGACCGCGAAGCGCGTGCTCGACGTGGTCCTGGCCGGTCCCGCGCTCGCCCTGGCCCTGCCCGTGCTGCTGCTGTGCGCCCTGGCGGTGCGGCTCTCCGACGGGCCCGGGGTGCTGTTCCGCCAGGAGCGGGTGGGGCAGCACGGACGGCTGTTCACGCTGCTGAAGTTCCGTACGCTGCGCCCGGCCGACGAGACCGAGTCGGCGACCCGGTGGAGCGTCGCCGACGACGGGCGGATGAGCGCGGTCGGCACCTTCCTGCGGCGCAGCTCGCTGGACGAGCTGCCGCAGCTGTGGAACGTGCTGCGCGGGGACATGAGCCTGGTCGGGCCGCGGCCCGAACGGCCGTACTTCGTCGCGCAGTTCAGCCGGATCCACGCCGGTTACGCGGACCGTCACCGGATGCCGGTCGGGCTGACGGGCCTGGCACAGGTGCACGGGCTGCGCGGCGACACCTCCATCGAGGACCGCTGCCGCTTCGACAACCACTACATCGATCACTGGTCGCTCTGGCAGGACGTCCGCATTCTGCTGCGGACCGCGGCCGGCCTGGTTCGACCGGCGGGGAGCTGATGATGGCGACAGCGGTGGCGGTTCCCGCCCTGCACGAGGACGTACGGGACTGGGCCCGCAGGGCCTGGTCCCTCTCCCCGGTCCTGGCGGTGATCGCGCTGCTGCTCGTCCCGGCCGCAGGCGGCACGGAGGGAGGCACCGGAGGGACGGGGACGCTCGCCGACGCGGCCTCGGGCCTGCTCGCGCTGATCTGTCTCGTGCGTGTGATGCGCAGCGGGGCCCGGCCGTTGACCCGGGGGGCGGCGGTCGTCCTCGGGCTGCCGGTCCTCGGGATCTGTCTGGCGGCGATCACCTCGAGCGACCCGGTGGCGAGCCTGCCGGGCGTGCCCCGTTACGTACAGATCTTCGTGCTGGTCCCGGCGGCCGTGCTGCTGATGATCCGCGACCGGCGGGACTTCGCGGTGGTCGCGTGGGCGCTGGTCGGTCTTGCGCTGCTGCAGGGCGCGGTCGGAGTCACGCAATACCTGACCGGGACGGGCGCGTCGTACATGGGCGAGGACATCCGGGCGGTGGGGACGTTCGGGCCGACCGATGTGATGGGGATGGCGACGGTCGTCTCGTACGGGCTCGTCATCGTCACCGGTATCGCGCTGGGCAGCGGGCGCGGACGGGTGCGGACGGCGGCGCTGGTCTGTGCGGGCCTGCTGTTCCTGCCGCTCGTGCTCTCGTTCAGCCGGGGCGCGTGGATCGCGACGGTCCTGGCGATCGCGATCCAGCTCGTGCTCTCGGGGCTGCGGCGGGCCGGGCGGGTGGCGCTCGTGACGGGCGCGCTTGCGGTGGTCCTTGTGGGTGGTCTCGGGGTGGGGTCGGCGATGGTGAAGGAGCGGGTCACCAGCATCACGCAGGTGGCGGGGGCGCCGGACCAGTCGGTGACGGACCGGTACACGATGTGGGCGGCGGCGGGGCGGATGTGGCGCTCGGACCCGCTGACGGGGGTGGGCCTGAAGGGCTTCCCGGCGTACCGCGACTCCCACGCCTCGCTGGCGCTGTCGTCGGGCAGCGACACGGCGGGTGCGGGCGCGCTGTTCCGGCGCCAGCCGCTGCTGTCCCCGCACAACATGTACCTGCTGGTGCTCAGCGAGCAGGGCCTGGTGGGGCTGTTCACCCTCGCGGGCAGCTGGGTGGCGCTGCTGGTGGGCGCGTTGCGGCGGCGGGCGCGGGGCGCGGACTGCGCGCTGGTCGCGATCGGTCTCCTGTCGTGGCAGCTCATCGACTTCTTCTACGCGGACATCGGCGGGCCCTCGACCGTCCTGATGTCGGTCGTGTTCGGCCTGGCGGCGTGGTGGTCGCTGGCGGAGGTGAAGCGTGCGTGACCCCTGGGGCGGGGAGCCGGAGTCCACGGACCGGGGGTCCGAGACGGGGTCCGGCGGGCACGGGGTTCGGTCGGGTCCGCCGGCGGACCCGTGGTCCGTGCCGGACCACGCGACGGCCTGGTCCCCCACCGACGGCGGCCTCCGCTGGGCCGGCACGACGTCCCCACCGGCGTCCCCCCGTCGCCCCGCCCCGCAGCCCGGTCCCGGGCCCGGCACGACGACGCAGCCGTACGGCGGGGTCCGAGCCGGAACAACGGGCATCGGCGGCCGCCGTCCGCACGACGGAATCCCGGCACACGGCCCGCCGACCACCCACCGCCCCAAGCCCGCACCCCCGGCCGGCCCCCGGCCGGGGGTATCGCCTCCCGACGGGGCGACGTCCGCCGCAATCGGGGCCGCGACGACCGGGTACCGAACCCCGTCGGCTACCCCGTCCGGCCTGCGGCTCGGGGGGACACCCTCGGGTACGCCGTACGGGGGAGCCGACGCACCCCCGGTAGCCGCGGGTTCGGCCCACTCCGGGCAGACCCACCTGTTCCGGCCCGCAGCAGCGGCGTCCGGCGGGGCCGGGGTGGCCGGCGGGGGGCGGGCCGACGTGGCATCGGCCGCCCCCCCCCCGGCCCCCCCCCCCCCCCCCGGGGGGGGGGGGGGGGGGGGGGGGCGGGGGGGGGGGGGGGCGGGGGGGGGGGGGGGGGGGGTGGGGGGGGGGGGGGGGGGGGTTGGGGCGCACCTCGATGCGGTCGATGTGTACG
>NZ_JBHWJZ010000078.1:478-10078 GCF_042731085.1 Streptomyces sp. NPDC059875 | reverse complement strand
GGAAGCGGCCACAGCGCCGCTCGGCACCCGCCTGCTGCCCCTGGCGGCTGCCGTCGCCCGGCGGGCCCTCATGCTGGTCATCCTGCTCGGCGTGGTGTTCATCGCCGTCGAACTACTCCCCGGCGACGCGGCCACCGCCAGCTCCGAACGCGGCGACAGCGCCGCCGACGTCGAGGCCCGCCGACACCTGCTCGGCCTCGACCGGCCGGTCTGGGAACGATTCGCGGACTGGATGACGGCCCTGCCCACCGGCGACCTCGGCACCAGTGCCCGCGGTCAGAAGGTCAACGAGCTCCTCGCCGACCCCCTCCCCAACACGCTCGTCCTCGGCGGTACAGCCTTCGCTCTCACCCTCGTGGCCTCCCTCGTGCTCGGCTGCTGGGCCGCCACCCGCCCCGGCCGCCTCACCGATCGCATCATCGGCCACACCTCCACCGCCGCGTTCGCCGTACCGGAGTTCGTCGTCTCGGTCGCCCTCCTCCTCATGCTGTCCCTGTGGACCGGCTGGCTCCCCGCCGTCACCCTCACCGGCGCCGACGGCTCCCTCACCACCTGGACCATGCTGATCATGCCGGTCCTGGCGCTGGTCATCCCGCAGACCGGATGGAACACCCGCATCGTCCGCGGCGCCCTCGCCGACCAGGCCCGCACCCCGCACGTCGAAGCCGCCCACCTCGACGGACTGCCCCTCACCCGCGTCGTGCTCCGCCACGCGCTGCCCGGCGCGATACCCGCCATCGCCACCGGCATCGCCACCTCGACCGGCATGCTCCTCGGCGGCGCAGTCGTCGTGGAGACTCTCTTCAACTACCCAGGCATCGGCTCCCTCCTGGCCTCCGCGGTCAGCACCCGCGACACCCCCTTGATCGCCGGGGTCGTCGCCTGCGCCGGAGCCGCCATCAGCCTCGTCCTGCTGGCCGCCGACCTCCTGCGCGCCCGCATCCTCGGAGCACGCCCATGAGCGCCGCCAAGACAGCCACCCCCGTCACCGCCCCGCCCGGCCGCACCCGACCCGCCCGCACCAGAGCCCGGACCCTGCGCCGCGTCGCGCCCGGTCTGCTCCTCGTCGCCTTGGCCCTGACCGGCCCGTGGCTCGCCGCCCACCCCCTCGACACCCCCGTCACCGCTCCCTACGCCGCTGCCGGCGACGGAGCGCTGCTGGGAGGGGACCAACTCGGACGAGACGTGCTGAGCAGACTGCTCCACGGCGGCACCGCCCTGATAGCGGGAGCCCTCCTGATAGCCGTCGTGGTCACCGGAATCGCCACCGTGCTCGGCTGCCTCGCCGTCCTGCGCCCCCGGCTGGGCCGGACCATCGAGCGCACCGCCGACGTCTTCATCCTGCTGCCGCCGGTCCTCGGGATCATGCTCATCGCCCTGGCCTGGCCGGGCGGCGGACGCTGGGCCGTCACCGCCGCTGCCATTGTCCTCGGAACGCCCTACGCGGTCCGCATCGTGGCCTCCGCGGCGGCGCCCCTGGCCTCCGCCGGCTACGTCGAAGCCGCCACCGCCCGGGGTGAGCGCCCCTCCTACATCGCCCTGCGCGAACTGCTGCCCAACCTGCGCGCCACCGTCCTCGCCCTGTTCGGCCTACGGTTCGTCGAAGCCGTCTACGTCATCTCCATGGCCGGCTTCCTCCAGATCGGCCCGCAGCCCCCGGCCGCCGACTGGGCCCTGATGATCAGGGAGAACGCGCCCGGCATCCTCCTCAACCCCTGGGCCGTCCTCGCCCCGAGCCTGGCCATCGCCATCCTCGCCATCAGCTTCAACCTGGCCTCCTCCTCCCTCGCCTCCCGCTCCGCACTCAAGGCGGTGACCACCTCGTGAGCGACACCGCACCCACAACGGCCTCCCGGTCCACCCCGGCCACAGGCGCACCAGTGGCCTCCGCCACCGGCCTCGAAATCCGCATCCCCGCAGGGCCGATCCTGCTCCCTCCGACCTCCGTGACCATCCGGCCCGGCCAGATCACCGCCCTGACCGGCCCCTCCGGCTCCGGCAAGACCACCCTGCTCCGCGCCCTCATCGGACACCTCCCCGACAAGGCGGCCATCACGGCCGGCACCCTGGACGTCCTGGGCCACCGACCCGACCGACTCGAGCCCGACGAACTGCGCCTGCTGCGCCGCACCCGCATCGCCTACGTCGGCCAGGACCCCGGTTCCGCCCTCAACCCCCGCATGAAGATCCGGCGCATCGTCGCCGAGACCGCAGCCGACCCGAGTGACGAGGCCGTTCTCGGCCTGCTGCGCGAATGCCGCCTCCCCGTCGACGACGGCCTGCCCGACCGCCGCCCCACCGCGATATCCGGCGGTCAACAGCGCCGCGTCGCCCTCGCCCGGGCCCTCGCCCGCACCCCCGAGATCCTGCTCCTCGACGAACCCACCGCCGGCCTCGACTCCGCCCTGCGCGACGACATCGCCGAGCTCCTCCGGGACCTGGCCGCCACCCGCGGCCTGGCCGTCGTCATGGCCTGCCACGACCCCGAACTCGTCGAGGCCTGCGCCGACCACGTCGTACACCTCACCGCGCCCGAACTGGCGCACGTACCGTCCCAGCGGGCTGCCGAACCCAGCACCCGGCCCACGGCACCGACCGTCAAGGCGGACGGTCAAGGGCTGGTCGCGCACGGCGTCAGCGTCACCTTCACCCACCGGGCCGGCCGCCACCAGGCTCTCGACACCGTGGACTTCAACGCCGCCCCCGGCTCCGCCACCGGAATCGTCGGCCCCTCCGGCTCGGGCAAGACCACCCTGCTCCGCGTGCTGGCGGGACTCCAGCCGGCGGACTCGGGCACGCTCACCCTGGACGGCGGCCCGCTGTCGTTCACGGCCCGCAAGCGCCTGCGCGAGCACCAACGGCGGATCCAACTCGTGCCGCAGAACCCGCTGGACGCGCTGAACCCGTCCCGCACCGTCGGCGCCGCACTGGCCCGCCCACTGCGCCTGCACAGGGCAGTGCCGCGACCGCGAGTCGCGGGGCAGATCGCCGAGCTGCTCCGCCAGGTCGAACTCCCGGCCGACTTCGCCGACCGCTACCCCGGCGAACTCTCCGGCGGCCAGCGGCAGCGCGTCTCCATCGCCCGAGCCCTGGCCACCGACCCCGACTTCCTCCTCTGCGACGAGATCACCTCCGCGCTCGACCCCGAGACCGCGGCCACCGTCATGGACCTCCTGGCCCGTCTGCGCACGGACCGCGCCATGACCGTCGTCATGGTCTCTCACGAGCTCCACCTGATCACCGCATACACCGACACAGTGCACCTCCTGAACACCGGCAGAGTCACCGCCAGCGGCCGTACCGCGGACCTCGTGACCAACGCCTGACCTCGGTGGCGTCCAGGGCCTGCTCCCGGTCTCGACCCGTCGCCCATACCCGACCGTGCTGGTCAACGGCGCCCCGTCGTTCAGCCCATTTTCAGCCGACCGGGACCACAATCGAGGTATGCGGATTCTGGTCGTCGACGATGAGAAGCGCTTCTGCGAAGGGCTGCGCAGTGGCCTGGAGGCCGAGGGCTTCGCGGTCGACGTCGCGTACGACGGCACCGACGGCCTGTGGCGGGCGCGGGAGCACCCGTACGACGCCATCGTGCTTGACATCATGCTGCCCGGACTGAACGGTTACCGCGTCTGTGCGGCGCTGCGCGCCGAGGGCAATTGGACGCCGATCCTCATGCTCACCGCCAAGGAGGGCGAGTGGGACGAGGTCGAGGGGCTGGACACCGGCGCGGACGACTACCTCACGAAGCCTTTCTCGTACGCCGTCCTCCTCGCCCGGCTTCGGGCGCTGCTGCGGCGCGAGCCGCGCGAGCGGCCCCCCGCGCTCATCGCGGGGGATCTGCGGCTGGACCCGGCTGCCAAGGAGGTCGCGCGGGGCGGGGTACGGGTCGAGCTCACCGCCCGCGAGTTGGCCCTGCTCGAGTACCTTCTGCGACGGCGTGGCGAGACGGTGTCCAAGCGGGAGATCCTGGCGCATGTCTGGGACGACGCCTTCGAGGGCGACCCGAACATCGTCGAGGTGTACGTCGGCCATCTGCGCAACAAGCTCGACCGGCCCTTCGGGCGGGCGTCGATCGAGACAGTACGGGGCTTCGGCTACCGGCTGGCCGACGACGGCGGGTGACCGATGGCGGCCAGGAGCGTCCGGTTCCGGTCGACGGTGGCGGCCGTCCTCGTCGTCGCGGTCGGTCTGGTCGTCGGCGCGGTGGCCCTGGTCGCCCTGCTACGGGCAGAACTGACCGACGACGTACGGCAGGCGGCCCGGGCGAGGGCCGAGCAGGTGGCCGCAGTCGTCGAGGCGGGGCGCGGGGTGCCGGCACTACCGGTGGCCGATCCCGACGAGCAGTTCGTCCAGGTCCTGGACGACGCCGGCCGGGTGGTCGCCGCCAGCCCGAACGTCGAAGAGCTGCCCGCCCTGGCCGCCGCCGGCCGGGACGGCGAGTCCCGTCTCGTCACCCCGCTGGACGAGGACGAGTTCCTGGTGGTGACGGCCGTCGCGGCGGCCCCCGGCGGGGCGGAGCAGACGGTCGTGGTCGGGCGGGCGCTCGTCGCGGTCGCGGAGGCGAGCCGGATCGTCACCGGGCTGCTGGCCGTCGGCCTGCCCCTGCTGCTCCTGCTGACCGCCTGGGCGACCTGGGCGGCCGTGGGCCGCGCCCTCGCCCCGGTCGCGGCGATCCGCTCCGAGGTGGACGCGATCTCCGCGACCGCCCTGCACCGCCGGGTACCGCAGCCGGACTCCCGTGACGAGATCGCCCGCCTCGCCGCCACCATGAACCGCATGCTCGATCGCCTCGAACGCGCGCAGTCCGCCCAGCGCCGGTTCGTCTCCGACGCCTCGCACGAGCTGCGCTCCCCTGTGGCCACCATCCGCCAGTACGTCGAACTCGCGCTCGCCCACCCGGACCGCGCGTCCCTGGAGACCCTCGCGCGCACCGTCCTCGCCGAGGATCTGCGGATGCAGCGCCTCGTCGACGATCTGCTTCTCCTCGCCCGGGCGGACGAGCGGGCGCTGCACCCGCACCCGTCCCCCGTGGACCTGGACGACCTGGTCCTCGACGAGGCCCGGCGGCTGCGCGCGGAGGCGCCGCAGCTGCGGATCGGCACGGCCGCGGTGACGCCCGTACGGCTGGAGGCCGATGCCCAGGCCCTACGACGGGTGCTGCGGAATCTCGGCGAGAACGCGGCCCGCCACGCCCGCTCCCGGGTCGCGTTCGACCTCGCGCACCCGGCCGGCGGGGGCATCGTGCTGGGGGTGGAGGACGACGGGCCGGGGGTGCCGGAGGCCGAAAGGGAGCGGGTCTTCGAGCGGTTCGTACGGCTCGACGAGGCGCGCGCTCGGTCCGGGGAGGAGCCGGGCGGGAGCGGCCTCGGCCTCGCGATCGTGGCGGAGCTGGTGGCGGCGCACGGTGGTACGGCGGCGGTGACCACGAGTCCGGGGCTCGGCGGGGCGCGGTTCGAGGTACGGCTTCCCTGAACGGGAGTTCAGGGTGGTTCAGGGTCTCTTCAGGGCCGGGGTGCCAGCGTGAGGGGTACGAGCCCGAAGGAGGCGGTCATGAATAGGAACCTGGCGGCCGCGGTGACCGTGACCCTGGTGGCGAGCCTCGGCGCCTGTACGGCGGGGGCGTCCCCCTCGCCCCGTACCGACTGCGTACGGATCGTGGACCCGGCCACGGGCAGGGAGACGGACCGGTGCCTGCCGCTGGCCCCGGAGAAGGACCGGGTGGACACGACCAAGCCTGTCTTCACTCACCCCACCCGGATCACCAACCCCCTCCATCCCAGCTCCGAGGTCCACCAGGTGATCTATGGCGGTCAGGTGGACGGCAAACCGTTCAGGACCGAGTTCTCACTGCTGCCCGACGACGGCAGGACGATCACCCTGAGCGACGGCGAGCGGGTGGCGGTGCGGACACTGCAGTACGCGGCGTTCTCGGACGGGCGGATCAAGGAGGTCGCGCTCGACTGGTTCGCGCAGGCCGACGACGGTTCGGTCTGGTACCTCGGCGAGGACGTCTTCAACTACGAGGACGGAGTCGTGGCCGACACCGAGGGCACCTGGATGGCGGGCCGGTCCGGTGCCCCGGCCGCGATGATCATGCCTGCGCAGCCGAGCCCGGGGGACGTGTACCGCCCCGAGAACGTGCCGGAGGTCGTCTTCGAGGAGGTCACGGTCAAGGCCGTGGACCAGAAGGTCGCCGGGCCCTACGGACCGGTGGAGGGCGCGATGACGGTGAGCGAGCTGCACATGGACGGCAGCCGTGAGGAGAAGGTCTTCGCTCCGGGGTACGGGGAGTTCTCGACCGGCGACCCGGGTGGCGACCTGGAGGCGGTGTCCCTGGCCGTCCCCACGGACGCCACGCCGGGCCCGGTGCCGGAACGGCTCACCGCGCTCTCCGACGCGGTCCGTGCGGGTGCGGTGTCCGAAGGGTCGGTGCAGAACATCCGTGCGGCCTGGGACGCGTACCGCGCCTCGGACCGCGTACCCGAGCTGCTGACCCGTCAGATGAACCGCGACCTCGACTCCCTCGCCGGCGCCGTGAAGGCCCGCGACGCCGAGCTGACGCGCGGGGCGCTCCTGCGGGTCGCCCAGAACGACCTCGACCTGCACCTGCGGTACGAGCCGCTCGCGGCGGTCGAGTCGTCCCGGATGGAGCTGTGGGCCCGCCAGTTGACCGCCGACGCACGGGCCGCCGACGAAGGCGCGGTCGCGGGCGATGTCACCGCCCTCGAACTCACCTGGTCCCGCGCCCGCTCGGACACCGCCCCGGCGGAAGCCGAGCGGATCGACACCCTCCTGCGCACCCTGCGCGCCGCCGCCGACCGCCAGGACGCCGCGACCGCCGCACAGACGGCCCCGGAGCTGCTCAAGGCCCTTCGATGAGCCGGCGTCGGAGGCCGCGCGCCGAGGTGTCCGCCGATGCCGTAGATCCCGCCGACGACCCCGATGACGAGGCCCGTGACGGCACGGACAGCACGCCGCCCCGTTCCTTCGGCGCCTGGCCGTCTCTGGACGACCGCGCGGAGGGGCTCGGCCTGCGGGCCGGGACGCCTGAGGGCGCGGGACTGATTTCTGCCGGCGGATGCGCCCGACTCCCAGCTGATCACCCGCTCCCTGACCGAGCCCCACACGCCGGTCGCAGAACTCCAGATCCCGGCAGCGGACATCAGCACCGTCCCAGCGAGCGCCGAGCTGGACGCGATCCTGACGCGGGCCACCGAGGCCGGCCGGTCCCGACTCCTCGTCCACGACGGCGGCCGGTTCCTCGGCTCGGTCCACGCCCGCGACGCCCTGGTCGCCCGCACCCGCGGCCGTACCCTCACGGCCCGCGCCCTCGCCCGCCCCGTCCCGGAACTGGCCGCCGAGGACACCACCTCCCACGCCGTCGAGCAGCTACGTCAGCGCCGCTCCTCGCTCGCCCTCGTCCGCGACGAGCACGGCGAACTCACAGGGCTCGTCAGCCTCGACGACCTGCTCGTCCGCCTCATGGGGCGGCAGACGGTCTGACACTCACGGCGAGAAGCGACCGCCCTGGTGGACTTCACGTGCCCACTGGGGCGGTTCTGTGTCCCATCCGGCCCATGAGGAGCACAGACGTGAGCCTCTACCCAGCCGCTGGTGCTCGTCGTCAACGCGGCGAGCTGACGGCGTCGACCCAGCGCGCATTGTCACCGTGCTGGAGGAGTCAGGAGGGCGCCGGAGTGGGCGCCCGGTCTTGTGTCCTCTCCGGGCGGCGGGGACGACGGGGCACCCAGGATCGTGGTGAGGATCAGGCCGAGCACCGCGATCAGCGTGAAGAGGATCACGGCCACCCTGCGGCGATCACGTCGCCCCGTACGGGCTGCCGGGCGAGCCTCCTCCGGTTCGTGCAGAAACTGCTGGTTCAGCGTGCCCATGCGGGCGACGAGCTCGGGGTCGTCGCGTGCGAGACGCTGTTCGATCTCGGCGAGAACGCGCCGGTCGTCCGTGGGGTGACTCATGTCGACCTCCTCGGTACCACGCGGAGGCGGGGCGTGGAGGTTCGGACGTAAACCACGCCCACGCTTTCATTGTGACGGGCTGAGCTCCAGAGGGCCTCCGCAGTCCGAGGCCCCCTGGCGTGGTCCCGCGCCAGGGGCTTCACCCAGGGGCGTCCCGGACGACCGCCACCCTCCTCAGCATCACCGTGCGTGTCGACGAGGTGCGGGAGCCCGCCGGGCCCACCCGGCCGGATCGCTCAAGGGAGCGAATGGATGCAGAATGCGATATGGGAGGCCCGCGAGTCGGATGGGCCGTCGGGGAGTGACTGCTGTGCTTGAGGTCCCGCTCTGGCTGTGGTGGTGGGGGCGTTCGCCGCGACGGTAGTGGTGTCGCTGGCGGTAGACCTGCTGGCCCATCGCACTGCCCACGTCACCGGCGTCAAGGAAGCCGGCGCCTGGAGTGCCCTGTGGGTGGCCCCGCCCTGGGCTTCGGTGTGCTGGTCTCTGTCGTCCTCGGCTCGACAGCGGGCACGGAGTACACCACCGCGTGGCTGCTGGAGAAGAGCCTATCTGCTACCGGGCCTCCGACGGCTCGAACCACGGCTTCGCGGCCGTGACGACCGGCGGGAAGCAGCGCTTCTACGATGTCAACGTCCTCAACGGCCGCGCCGACCTCGTCCTGCCTCCTCCGCAGCCAGGTCGTCGACGTCGCTCTCCCCCTGGACCAGAGCTGACGGATACATACGCCGGCGGCGGGCTGCACCCGCCCCCCGACCGGTCACCCCGGACACAGGCCTCCGACGATGGCTGGCACATCACCTCTGTGCCCGGCCTCGAGGTACGCCGCGAACCCGGGGTGACCGAGACGCGGCTGCTGGGCTGGCAAGGACTGCTGCCCCCGTCGCTGCTCTGTTGCCTGCAAGACGGACTGCCCGTGCAAGTGCCGCAATGCGTCTGACGGGGCGTCGTGTCGACCCGACGCGGTGAGGGACATGGTCCGGGCGCAGATGGGAACCCCCGGTCTGACGTTCGAGACGCACGGCAGGGGATGCAGAATGCAGCGCTGACCGCCCTTTCGGAGCTACCCCGCCCACGCCGAGCTCCCGTATGCACTACCACAAGTGGCGTGCCGATAGACGGCAGCTGACGGTGGGGCATGTCGCTGCGCATGAAAAGCCGACAGTGGGTCAGCTGGCGCAGCAGACGAAAGGAAGTCATTGATGCGCTCTGCCCGCATTCTTTTCGCCGCGACAGCCGCCGCCGCCACCCTGGCGATCACCGCACCCGGCGCGTACGCGATCACCGCAGGAGACTGGGACAAGGACGGTTCCGCCCACAGCAAGAAGGACCACGACAAGCCGAAGGGTGGCATGCACACCGGCTCTGGGGCGCTGTCTCTGGTCGGTGGGGATGACTGGTCCAAGGACGAGCACGGCAAGAAGGACCACGACAAGCCGAAGGGTGGTATGCACACCGGCTCTGGGGCGCTGTCTCTGGTCGGTGGGGATGACTGGTCCAAGGACGAGCACGGCAAGAAGGACCACGAGAAGCCGAAGGGTGGTATGCACACCGGCTCTGGGGCGCTGTCTCTGGTCGGCGGGGATGACTGGTCCAAGGACGAGCACGGCAAGAAGGACCACGAGAC
>NZ_JBHWJZ010000078.1:0-382 GCF_042731085.1 Streptomyces sp. NPDC059875 | reverse complement strand
AGAAGCCGAAGGGTGGTATGCACACCGGCTCTGGGGCGCTGTCCCTGGTCGGCGGGGATGACTGGTCCAAGGACGAGCACGGCAAGAAGGACCACGACAAGCCGAAGGGTGGCATGCACACCGGCTCCGGGGCCCTGTCTCTCGTCAACGCCGACGACTGGAGCAAGGACAAGCAGAAGGAAGACGGCTACAAGCACGACAAGCCCAAGGGCGGCATGCACACCGGCGGAGGCGGCCTCGCGAGCAGCAGCACGAATGTGACCGGCGCCGTGGTGGTCGCGGGCGGACTGGCCGCATTCGTCCTCTACCGCCGTAGGAAGGCCGCCGGCGCGGCGTCGTGACGCGCAACCGGGCGCAGGGCCGCCTCCCGGAAGGCGGCCCC
>NZ_JBHWJZ010000077.1:0-10343 GCF_042731085.1 Streptomyces sp. NPDC059875 | reverse complement strand
GAGCAGAACGCTCCGCGGCCGTCCGCCGTGCGGAGGGGTCGTCAGGTGACGCCGGGCGTCAGGCGGTCGGCGGCGGGGTCGGACCTTCGCCCTTCGGGCCGTCGTCCTTGTGGGCGATCCGGTCAAGGGCGTGCTTGGCCTTGCCGGTGCCCGATTCGATCTTGGCGCTGTACTTGCCCTTGGTCTTCTCGTCGACCATCTTCGCGGCCTTGTCCAGGCCGTGGTCGATCTTCTCGCCGTGCTGCTGCGCGAGATCGGAGACCTTGTCCTTGGCCGGGGCGAGCTTGGCCTTCAGTGAATCCAGGAGACCCATGGGTCACCTTCCCTCCGGTGAGTCCGTCATGCCGAGCCCTGTCTCCAGGAGCTACTTCCGGGCGCTTTCGCCGGCCTCGTTGTCCGCGGCCGCCTCCGCAGACTGCTGCTTCGGGATCTCCACGGCCTCCACCACCGCCTCGGCCACGTCGACGTCCGTGGCGTCGGCCGCCTCCGCGGTCTTGCCGGCCCCGGCACCTTCCGCCGCCTCGGGCGCGGAGTCCACGGCGTCGCGCGCGGCGTCGTCCGCCTCCTCCGCCACCTCCGGCGTCTCCGTCAGGGCGACGGCCTGGGCCTCCTCCGTTGACGCCTCGGCAGCTTCCTTGCCCTTGCGGCGAAACATTGCAAAAACGCCCATTACCACTCCATAGCGTACTCGTGTGGGAGAAGCCCCGCGGCGCCCGGGGCGCCCCATTGCGCCACCCGGCGCAGCCGGTACGGAAACCGGCGGTCGGAACCTCGCAACTGGCAACGAACCCGGTTGCGGGCCGTCACGTCGCTCATTCGGGGACCCGCCGGGAGGTTTGCGAGACTGGGGCGGTGAGAAGTGCAGCTCCCGCCCCGCGGGTCATCGCCGTCGTCGGTCCTACAGCGGCCGGAAAGTCCGATCTGGGTGTATTTCTGGCCCAGGAGCTCGGCGGCGAGGTCGTCAACGCCGACTCGATGCAGCTCTACCGAGGGATGGACATCGGTACCGCCAAGCTGACGCTCGAGGAGCGTGGGGGCATCCCGCACCACCTCCTCGACATCTGGGACGTGACGGAAGCCGCCAGCGTCGCCGAGTACCAGCGCCTCGCGCGCGCCGAGATCGACCGGCTGCTCGCCGCGGGCCGTACCCCCGTCCTGGTCGGCGGCTCCGGCCTGTACGTGCGCGGCGCCATCGACGCGCTCGAGTTCCCGGGCACCGACCCGGCCGTACGGGCCCGCCTGGAGGCGGAGCTGGAGGAGCGCGGTTCCGGCGCCCTGCACGCCCGCCTCGCCGCAGCCGACCCCGAGGCGGCGCGCGCGATCCTGCCCAGCAACGGCCGCCGTATCGTCCGGGCCCTCGAGGTCATCGAGATCACCGGCAAGCCCTTCACGGCCAACCTGCCCGGCCCCGACCCGGTCTACGACACCGTGCAGATCGGTGTGGACGTGGAGCGCCCCGAGCTCGACGAGCGGATCACCGCGCGCGTGGACCGGATGTGGGAGGCCGGGCTCGTGGCGGAGGTGCGCACGCTGGAGGCGCAGGGGCTGCGGGAGGGGCGCACGGCCGCCCGCGCGCTCGGCTACCAGCAGGTGCTCGCGGCGCTCGCGGGGGAGTGCACCGACGACGAGGCGCGCGCGGAGACCGTGCGCGCCACCAAACGCTTCGCGCGCCGCCAGGACTCGTGGTTCCGGCGCGACCCGCGGGTCCACTGGCTGAGCGGTGCGGCGGAACACCGCGGGGAACTCCCGGGGGAGGCGCTGGCGTTGGTCGAACGAGCGGTTACAGCCTGATCACGTGATGGCATCGGGACGCCTTGCCCGTCATTCCAGTGGTCCTCGGCGTGCCATCATCGAGCATCGATCGACCAAGTGGAGTCCGAGTGGGAGGGCGCGTGGCGATGGAGGCCGGCCCTCGCGACAGAGAACAGCAGGACGCGATCCGGGGCGAAGCCCCGGGTGACGCACCCGGTTTGAGCCCGGACGGTCCGGACGACGCCGAAGGCACGTCCGTCGAGGTCGACGCCGACGAGGTCGAGGTCGAACTGCGGCCCCAGCGTCGACTGCGGATCTGGCAGCTCGCACCCATCGTGGGCCTCGCCGCCGTCGGCTCGCTGATGTTCGCCTTCCCCCTCGCCTTCGGCTCCGGCGAGGGCGGCGCCGTCGTCGCCATGCTGGGCCTGCTGATCAGCTCCTGCGCGGCCGGCTGGGGCATGATGGCCGCCCGCAAGGTCGGCCACACCTGGCCCGGCCTCCCCGCCCGCAGCTCCGGCGAGCGGCCGAGGTGGCGCGTGATCGCCCTGTACGTGTTCTTCAGCGCGCTCCTTGTCGTCCTGGCCGTCTGGCGCGTGGCCCGCCTCCGCTGACCCCGGTGCCCCGCTGACCCCGATGCCCCGATGCTGCGGGCACCCGGAACGCCGCCGGTACCGTGGACCCTCGAGGCCGCTGTCGGAACCGACCCGTACAGTTGATCCCGTGACCACCACGCAGACCTCGCCACTCGCATTCCTCAAGGGCCACGGGACCGAGAACGACTTCGTGATCGTCCCCGACGCCGACAACGCCGTCGAGCTGACCGCGGCGGCCGTCGCGCGCCTGTGCGACCGACGGGCCGGTATCGGCGGCGACGGGCTGCTGCACGTGGTCCGCAGCGCGGCCCACCCCGAGGCCCGAGCCATGGCCGACGAGGCCGAGTGGTTCATGGACTACCGCAACGCGGACGGCTCGGTCGCCGAGATGTGCGGCAACGGAAGCCGGGTCTTCGCCCGCTATCTGGAGCACGCGGGCCACGTCACCGCCGGCGAGATCGCCATCGCCACCCGCGACGGCGTCAAGCGCGTCCACCTCGACAAGGACGGCTCCGTCACCGTCTCCATGGGCCGCGCCCGCCTTCCCGAGGACGGCGTCACGGTCACCGTCGACGGCCGCAGCTGGCCCGCCCGCAACGTGAACATGGGCAACCCGCACGCCGTCGCCTTCGTCGAGAGCCTCGACCACGCCGGCGACCTGCACTCCGAGCCGCCGTACGCCCCCGCCGAGGTCTACCCGGAGGGCGTGAACATCGAGTTCGTCGCCGACCGCGGCCCCCGCCACGTCGCCATGCGCGTGTACGAGCGCGGCGCCGCCGAGACCCGTTCCTGCGGCACGGGCGCGTGCGCCGTCGCCGTGGCCACCGCCCGCCGGGACGGCGCCGACCCCGCCGTGAGCGGGACGCCCGTCACGTACACCGTGGACATCCTCGGCGGCACGCTGATCATCACCGAGCACCCCGACGGGGAGGTCGAGATGACCGGCCCGGCCGTCATCGTCGCCGAGGGCACGATCGACCCGTCGTGGCTCGCCGCCGGAGAAATCGAAACAGTCAACGACTGATCCGTCGCTCGAATGGGTGATCCGGTTCACGCTGGGCGAGAGCGGGACTGCGCTGCGTGGTGGGGTCGGTAGCATCAAGCACCGGCCCCGGCAGGCACGCCTTGCCCGCCCACCGCCGGTCGACGCCGCCGGAGGTGCCCCATGAGCGCAGAGGCCACCAATCCTGTGAGCGCAGCGGAGGCCACCGGCCCCGACGCTCCCAGCCGCAGGCGCGCCCGTCCGAGGATCGATCTTCGCCGGCTGGGCCGCGCCGCTCTCCTCGGTCCCGCCACCAGGGACCGGCTGCCCGATGCCATCGGGCATGTCGCCGATGCGCACCGTGCCCACCACCCCGATGCCGACCTCGCCGTGCTTCGCCGGGCGTACGTCCTCGCGGAGTTCTCGCACCGCGGACAGTTCCGCAAGAGCGGCGAGCCGTACATCACCCACCCGCTCGCGGTCACCCTGATCCTCGCCGAACTCGGCGCCGAAACCACGACCTTGACCGCCGCCCTCCTCCACGACACCGTCGAGGACACGGAGGTGACGCTCGATCAGGTACGCGAGCAGTTCGGCGACGAGGTCGCCTATCTCGTCGACGGCGTGACCAAGCTGGAGAAGGTCGACTACGGCGCCGCGGCCGAGCCCGAGACCTTCCGCAAAATGCTCGTCGCCACCGGCAATGACGTCCGGGTCATGTCGATCAAACTCGCCGACCGGCTCCACAACATGCGCACCCTCGGCGTGATGCGTCCCGAGAAACAGGTACGGATCGCCAAGGTCACCCGCGACGTCCTCATCCCGCTCGCCGAACGGCTCGGCGTCCAGGCGCTCAAGAGTGAACTGGAGGACCTCGTCTTCGCGATCCTTCATCCCGAGGAGTACGAGGACACCCGGGCGCTCATCGCCGAGAACACCGGCGCGGGCGACGCGCTCGCCGCCATCGCCGACAGTGTCTCCGCCGTCCTGCGCGAAGCGGACATCGCCGCCGAAGTCCTCGTCAGACCACGGCACTTCGTCTCCGTCCACCGCGTCCGCCTCAAGCGCGGCGACCTGCGGGGCAGCGACTTCGGACGACTCCTCGTCCTCGTGGGCGAGGACGCCGACTGTTACGCCGTCCTCGGTGAACTCCACACATGCTTCACCCCGGTGATCTCCGAGTTCAAGGACTTCATCGCGGCCCCCAAGTTCAACCTGTACCAGTCGCTGCACACCGCCGTCGCCGCCCCTGACGGGGCCGTCGCCGAAGTCCTCATCCGTACGCACCAGATGCACAAGGTCGCCGAGGCGGGCGTCGTCGCGCTCGGCAACCCGTACACCCCTCCGACGGGCATCGACGGCGCCGAGCCGGCCGAGGACGGGGAGCGCGCCGACCCCACGCGCCCCGGCTGGCTCTCCCGGCTCCTCGACTGGCAGGAGGCCACCCCCGACCCCGACACTTTCTGGACCTCGCTGCGCGCGGACCTCGCGGAGGACCAGGAGATCACCGTCTTCCGCGCCGACGGCGGCACTCTCGGCCTGCCCGCCGGGGCGAGCTGCGTCGACGCCGCCTACGCACAGCATGGAGACGCGGCCCACGGCTGCCTCGGCGCCCGCGTCAACGGGCGCCTGGCGACGCTCAGTACGGTCCTGAACGACGGCGACACCGTGCAGCTGCTGCTCGCCCAGGACACCGCGTCGGGGCCCTCTCCCGAGTGGCTGGAGCACGCCCGTACCCCCGCCGCGCGCATCGCGATCACCGCCTGGCTCCAGGCCCACCCGGAAGCCGTGAAAGCGCCGGCGGCCGATCCGCGCCCGTCGGTCTCCTTCACCGCCGACCGCCGGTCGGGCGCCAAGCTCCACGCCGACCTGCCGGACGTCACCGCCACCGCCCCTGCCACCGGCGCCGTACGGCCGGCCGGTTGCTGCACCCCCGTACCCCCCGACGAGATCACCGGCTTCCAGGTCCGCGGCGGATCCGTCACCGTCCACCGCACCGGCTGCGCCGCCGTCGACACGATGAGACGGCTCGGGCGCGCGCCCGTCACCGTGCACTGGGGCGACACCGCCGAGTGCCGCGTCACGCTCGTCGCCGAGTCCTTCGGCCGCCCCCGGCTCCTCGCGGACCTCACCGAAGCCATCGCCACCGCGGGCGTCGCCGTCGTCTCGGCGACCGTCGAGCCGCCCAGCGAACAGCGGGTCCGGCACACGTACACCCTGCAACTCCCCGACGCGGCCGGGCTGCCCGCCCTGATGCGGGCCATGCGGGACGTGCCCGGGGTGTACGACGTGAGCCGCGCCCGGCACCCCGCCTCGCACGGGGAGTGACGTCAGTAGGCCGCCGACGTCAGCGTGTCGGTGACGTCGGAGTGCGGGTGACGTCAGCCCAGGCGTGACCCCTTCGGGTGGCGGGCGAGCGCGCCGCCCGGGGGAGCGGCTGACGCACTGGTAGCCGTAGCCCATGCCGCTCACACCCCGAAATCCCTCCCCACGCGCGCGGTGGCTGCGTTCCGCCGTCCTGGTCGCCGCCTCCGCCGGACTCGTCGCCGCCGCCCTCCCCGCGCCCGCGCCGCTCGGCATCGGAGACCCGCTCTTCCCCCACCTGGGCAACCCGGGCTACGACGTCGTCTCCTACGACATCGACCTCACCTACCGGGGCAAGAACACCGAGACCCTCGCGGCCGTGACCCGTATCGACGCGCTCGCCACCGCCGACCTGGAGCGGATCAACCTCGACTTCACGCACGGCAAGGTCGCCTCCGTCACCGTCGACGGCGAACCGGCCGAGTTCGTCACCAGCGGCGAGGACCTGGTGATCACCCCCGCCCGGCCGGCCGAGAACGGCGACGCGCTGGCCATCACCGTCACCCACACCAGCGATCCCACCGGCCCCACCGACACCGGCGGCTGGGTCCGCACCGGCGACGGGCTCGCCATGGCCAACCAGGCCGACGCCGCCCACCGGGTCTTCCCCTCCAACGACCACCCCGCCGACAAGGCGTTCTTCACCTTCCGGATCACCGCCCCGAGCTCCCTGACGGCCGTCGCCAACGGCCTGCCGGAGGGCCGGACCACCGACGGGTCCACCACCACCTGGACCTACCGAACGACCCACCCCATGGCCACCGAGCTCGCCCAGGTCTCCATCGGCCGCACCACCGTCGTCCACCGGACCGGACCGCACGGGCTCCCCCTGCGGGACGTGGTGCGCACCGCCGACCGCGACCTCATGGAGCCCTGGCTGAAGCGCACCCCCGGCCACCTGGAGTGGATGGAGCGCCAGGTCGGCCGCTACCCCTTCGAGACGTACGGACTCCTGGTGGCCGACGCCGAGACCGGTTTCGAGCTGGAGACCCAGACCCTCTCTCTCTTCGAGAGAAGGCTCTTCACCGAGCCCGCGTACCCGGAGTGGTACGTCGACTCGATCATGGTCCACGAGCTGGCCCACCACTGGTTCGGCAACAGCGTCTCGCCCCGCGCCTGGTCCGACCTGTGGCTCAACGAGGGGCATGCGAGCTGGTACGAGGCGCTGTACGCCGAGGAGACCGCGAAGCAGTCCCTGGAGCGGCGCATGAAGGCTGCCTACGGGGCCTCGGACGGCTGGCGGGCGACCGGCGGCCCGCCGGCCGCCCCCGAGCCGCCCGCGCCCGGCCAGAAGATCAGCCTCTTCCGTCCCGTCGTCTACGACGGGAGCGCCCTGGTCCTCTACGCCCTGCGCCAGGAGATCGGCAAGGACGCCTTCCAGCAGCTGGAGCGCCGCTGGGTGAGCGAGCACGCCGACTCCACCGCCACCACCGCCGACTTCACGGCGCTCGCCTCCCAGGTCGCGGGGCGTGACCTCACGTCGTTCCTCGCGGGCTGGCTGTACGCGAAGAAGACCCCACCGATGCCCGGACACTCGGACTGGCGCTCCCGCCCGGCCGGCGAGGTCCGCAGCGCCGGGAAACCGGGGTGACGGGCCCGGGCCGACCGTGTCACCATCGTCAGGTCGACGACGCGGCCGGCCCGGGAATCTTTCCGAGCCGTCACACGTTGTGATCGACGCAACGACTTTCCACGGACGTAAGGATCAAATGACCTCCTCTTCATCCCCTTCCCAGGACGAGCAGAGCTTCGCGGAGACGAGCCGCACCGAGAGCCTTCGGGCCGATGCCCTGATGGAAGAGGACGTCGCCTGGAGCCACGAGATCGACGGAGAGCGGGACGGCGATCAGTTCGACCGCTCCGAGCGCGCGGCCCTGCGGCGCGTGGCGGGCCTCTCCACCGAGCTCGAGGACGTCACCGAGGTCGAGTACCGGCAGCTGCGCCTGGAGCGCGTCGTGCTGGTCGGCGTATGGACCTCGGGGACCGTTCAGGACGCGGAGAACTCCCTCGCGGAGCTCGCGGCCCTCGCCGAGACGGCGGGTGCCCTGGTGCTCGACGGCGTGATCCAGCGCCGTGACAAGCCGGACCCGGCCACCTTCATCGGTTCCGGCAAGGCCCGGGAGCTGCGCGACATCGTGCTCGAATCCGGCGCGGACACGGTCGTCTGCGACGGCGAGCTCAGCCCCGGCCAGCTCATCGCCCTCGAAGACGTCGTCAAGGTGAAGGTGGTCGACCGGACCGCCCTCATCCTCGACATCTTCGCCCAGCACGCCAAGTCCCGAGAGGGCAAGGCGCAGGTCGCGCTCGCGCAGATGCAGTACATGCTGCCGCGACTGCGAGGCTGGGGTCAGTCGCTCTCCCGTCAGATGGGTGGCGGCGGCGGTGGCGGCATGGCCACCCGTGGTCCCGGTGAGACCAAGATCGAGACCGACCGGCGTCGGATCCGCGAGAAGATGGCGAAGATGCGCCGGGAGATCGCGGAGATGAAGACCGGCCGGGACATCAAGCGGCAGGAGCGGCGCCGTCACAAGGTGCCGTCGGTCGCCATCGCCGGATACACCAACGCAGGCAAGTCCTCGCTGCTCAACCGGCTGACCGGCGCGGGTGTGCTGGTGGAGAACGCGCTGTTCGCCACCCTCGACCCGACCGTGCGCCGGGCCGAGACGCCCAGCGGCCGGGTCTACACCCTGGCCGACACCGTCGGGTTCGTACGGCATCTGCCGCACCACCTGGTCGAGGCGTTCCGCTCCACCATGGAGGAGGTCGGCGACTCCGACCTGATCCTGCACGTGGTGGACGGCTCGCACCCGGCTCCGGAGGAGCAGCTCGCCGCCGTGCGCGAGGTGTTCCGGGACGTCGGCGCGGTGAACGTGCCGGAGGTCGTGGTCGTCAACAAGGCGGACGCGGCCGACCCGCTCGTCCTGCAGCGGCTGCTGCGGGCCGAGCGCCACGTGATCGCGGTCTCCGCCCGTACGGGCGAGGGCATCGAGGAGCTGCTCGCGCTCATCGACGCCGAACTGCCGCGGCCGCAGGTCGAGATCGAGGCGCTCGTGCCCTACACCGAGGGCGGTCTGGTGTCCCGGGTGCACGCCGAGGGTGAGCTGCTCTCCGAGGAGCACACGCCGGAGGGCACGCTGCTCAAGGCGCGCGTGCACGAGGAACTGGCGGCGTTCCTGACGCCGTACGTACCGGCCGCGCACTGACCGGTTCGCTCATGCGGAAGGCCCCGCCCCCCTCAGGGGGGCGGGGCCTTCCGCATGACGTATCAGAGGCGCCGGGTCAGCGGGCGAACTTCTTGCTCACCATCTCGTGCGCGTCCTTCGCGCCCCTGCCAAGCAGCGGTCCGGCAAGCCAGCCGTTGCCGCCGGCCGGGCCGATCGAGGTGTTCGACACCAGCGCGGTCGTTCCGTTCGGCAGCGCACGGAACCAGCCGCCACCGGACGAGCCACCGGTCATCGTGCAGCCGATGCGGTACATGGTCGGCGTGGCCGGGGCCGTGGTGACCCGGGTAGCCCGATCCAGGCACTTGTGCATGATCAGGCCGTTGTACGGAGGCGCCGCCGGGTAGCCCCAGGCGCCCACCGTTCCGGCCTGCGCGGGCGTCGGCGCCGAGAAGTCGACCGGCAGTGCGGCGCCGACGGTCTCCTCAAGCGACTTCTTGCCGCGCGCCGGCTGTACGTGCAGCACGGCGTAGTCGTACGGCCAGGCGGCGTTCGTGCCGCCGCGGTTGATCCACTCGCCCGAGGTCACGGCCCAGTCGGCCCAGTACTGACCGTAGGGCGCTTCCTCGTGCGGCTTGGCGTTGCGCAGCGCGGACGGCGACTTGCCGAGGTCGTTGTAGGCGGGGACGAAGGTGATGTTGCGGTACCAGCCGCCCCGCTGACCGGCGTGGACGCAGTGGCCCGCGGTCCACACCATGTTGGACTTCCCGGGCCGGCGCGGGTCCTTCACGATCGTGCCGGAGCAGACCATGTGGCCCTGGGGCGAGTCGAAGAAGATCTTGCCGACCGGCGCCGCGTTGCGGTGGTACGGCGTCTTCTCCCGCTGCGCCTGGACGGGCCGCGGCGTGGGGTCGCTGCCGCCGGAGCCCGCCGTCGTGGCCATCGTCTGGTCCGGGCTCTTCGCGGACTGCATCCGCTGGGAGTCCCAGAGCCCCTCGATCACCGGGTTGACGAAGTCCTCGGCCTCACGGAGCCACGTGTCCGTGTTCCAGTTCTTCCACTCGCCGTTCTTCCACTTGTCCGGGTCGACGCCGTGCTTCTTCAGCTTGTCGGCGAGGTCCTTGGGGAGGGCGGCATCGCCGCCTCCTGTGGTGGAGGCGGAGGAGCTCGCCCCCGCCGCGGGCTTGTCGGCCGCCGGTGTCTCGGTCGGGCCGCAGGCCGTGGCGGTCAGCGCGAGCGCCGAGGCCAACGCGGCGAAGGCCGGTATGAGTCGTGTGGAGCGCATGAGAAGAGATCCCCCAGAGGATGTTTCCCGCGTCGGGGCGAGGCCACGGACCGAATGCCATGGTCGCTTGCCATGAACGCGTCACTTGCGGTGCACAGTATGCCGGTAGGGAGGGGGTGGGGCCCCCCCCGGCCCCCCCCCCCCCCAACACCTACCCCATCGCGCCCCGCAAAAATTTAGTAACACCGAGGAGAACCCCAAACCCC
>NZ_JBHWJZ010000076.1:0-10603 GCF_042731085.1 Streptomyces sp. NPDC059875 | reverse complement strand
CGAACTCCTCGCCCACGGTGTGGTCGCGGTGCCGGCGGGCGCGGGGGTGGTGTTAGCCCCCCTGGGGGTGCGACTCCCCCGGGGGCACCGCCGCCCCCCCGGGGGGGGGGCCGGGGGCGACGGCGGTCGGCGTGCCCGTGGGTCAGAGGGTGGTCACCAGGCGACCGGGAGGCGTTCGGGGATGCGCTTCATGAAGCGGGTGCGCCAGACGAGTTGGTCGACCGGAACCGCGAGGTGCAGGTCGGGCATCCGGTCGAGGAGCACCTCCAGCGCGATCTCGGTGTGCTTCTTTCCGAGGGCCGTGGCCGGGCAGTAGTGACCGCCGCCGCCGAAGGAGAGGTGGTCGCCGGCGTTCGGCCGGGCGATGTCCACGGTGTGCGGGTCGGGGAACACCGCCGGGTCGGTGTTGGCGGCCTCGACCAGGACGAGAAGGAGTTCGCCCTTCCGTACCTCGACGTCGCCGAGGGTGACGCCCTCGAGGGCGAGGCGCGGCAGTCCGTCGGCGATGGAGAGGTTGACGCGCAGCAACTCGTCCACGGCGGCGGGGATCCGGTCCGGCTCCTTGCGGAGCCGCTCCCAGACGTCGGGGTTCTGGAGCAGGGAGAAGATGGCCATGGTGAGGAAGCCCATGGTGGAGATCACGCCCGCGCCGAAGAAGGTGACGCCGACCGTGGCGAGCATCTCGTCGGTGAGGTGGGCGTAGTCGGGGTTCCCTCGCAGGGCGGCGAGTTCGGCCATGAGGCCGGTGGTCGCCGGATCGTCCAGGCGCTCGACCATGTACGCGATGTCCCGGTCCCAGTTGAGCCGGGCGCCGGTGACGGGGCAGGCCGAGTTCATGAACGCGATGTCGAGGCTGGCGGCGAGGCGGGGCGCGTCGGCCTCCGGTATGCCGAGGATCCGGCAGTGGAGGTGCTCGGCGTAGGGGCTCGCGAAGCGGCCGCGGAGGTCGACGGGCGGTCCGTACGCGAGGAGTTCGTCGACGAGCTCGGAGGCGTGGCGGCGCATCCAGTCGGTGAGGCCGTCGGTCTTGGGGTTGATCGCCTTGAGGACCGCCTTGCGGAGTCCCGCCCCGGTGATGTTGCCCATGTTGTTGACCACCTCGGGCGGGATGGTCAGCGCGTACTGCCGGGGGACGCCGGGGGCCGAGGTGTCCTTGAGCGAGAAGCGCGGGTCCTCGAGGACCTGCTTGCACAGCTCGTAGGAGGACACGAGCCAGGCGGGGTCGCCGGCGATGGTGCGGACCCGTTTGACCGGCTCGGCGCGGAGGGACTCGATCTCGGGCGGCAGGCGGTCGCCGCGGGCGGAGAACGGGAAGTCGGTCAGCGTGTCAGTGGTCATCGTGGTCTCCGAGGATCGCGGTGACGATGGCGTGGCCCTGGTTGCGGGAGGCGCGCAGTCCGGAGCCCCTGGAGTAGAGGAGTTCGGCCATCGGCAGGAGCTGGTGGTAGCAGTTGAGGGAGGAGGGGACACCGAGGATCGCTGGGGTGTCCAGGAAGAGCGGTGCCTCGGCGCAGATGTACTGGAGGCAGACCTCGCGCTGGCGAGCGGTGGGGGCCTGTCCTTCGAGGACCTTGGAGGAGAGGAACGCCGTGACGAGCTTGTCGCAGGTGGCGAGGAACTCGGCGTCGGTGGCGAGCAGGTCGTCCAGGTGCTTGCGCAGGTGCCGGTAGGCGGGGATGTCGAGGAGCGCGGACATGGGGCGTCCTCGGAGCCGTTCGCCGCCGGGGTCGGTGGCGGCGACGGCGTTGTTGACCTTGGCGCGTACGCCGCGGAGGTTCTTGACCGTCTTGCGGCGGGCCTCGTCCGGCGGGTAGCCGAGGGCCTCGTACATGTCCGCGACGTGCAGGTCGGTGTAGATGAGGTCGACCTGCTCGAAGTTGCGGAGTCCCCAGTCGGCGAGGTCGGCCACCCGCTGGGCGGAGAAGTAGCCGTTGCCGGGGGAGATGCCGATGACCGCGTGAGCGCCTTCGGTGTGGATCACTTGGCAGTGCTGCGTGTACGGCTGGACCTTGAAGCTGTCGGTCGCTGTCGTCAAGTGGAGAAATGTCCTTCGGGCGCCGCGAGTCCCGTGGGGGCCGTGTGCCCCTGGTGTGGCGGCGACGCCATGAAGTTACCGGCGATGGCCACAGCGTGACGATCCCGGAGGTCGGTTGGCGTGAATTCGTCTGTACGTGGCGGAAACACATGCCCCACTCCCGAGCTTTCGGAAACGGGGCATGGCCAAAAGGTGACGACCGGGCAAGCAGGAGGTTCAGCTCGACTCTCGGCGTACCAACTCCGTGGGGAGGATGACCGCGGCCGGCTCCTCGCCGCCTATGCGGGCGAGCAGCATTCGGACCATCTCGGTGCTGATGCGGTCCCACGGCTGCCGGATGGTGGTCAGCGGCGGGCGGGAGGAGAGGGCGGCCTGCGAGTCGTCGAAGCCGCCCACGGCGACGTCCTCGGGGACCCGGCGGCCGGCGCGGTCGAGGGCGTCGAGGACGCCCTGGGCCATCAGGTCCGAGGCCACGAACACGGCGTCGATGTCCGGGGCGCGCTCCAGGAGGAGGGCGGCGGCGCTCTCGCCGCTGGCCCGGCTGTAGTCGCCGGTGGCGACGAGCGTGTCGTCGGCGGGCAGTCCGTACTCGGCCAGCGTCTCGCGGTATCCCGCCAGGCGTTCGACACCGCCCGGGGTGTCCAGGGGACCGGTGACGGTGGCGATCCGGCGCCGGCCCGTCTCGTAGAGGTGGCGCACCATGTCCCGTGCGCCGTCCCGGTCGTCCGCCGCGACATAGCCGATCTTGGCGGTCTGGCCGAGCGGCTTGCCGCAGGCGACGACCGGGACGCCCGCCGCGTGCAGCTGGGCGACCACGGGGTCGCCGGAGTGGCTGGAGACCAGCAGGACGCCGTCGACGTGGCCGGCCTCGATGTAGCGAAGATTGCGCCGCCGTTCGTCCTCGGTGCCCGCGATCATCAGCAGCAGCGGGATGTCCTGCGCGGCGAGCGCCTGCGTGCAGGCCCGGAGCAGCACGTTGAAATTGGGGTCCTCGAAGAACCGCTCCTGAGGCTCGGTCAGCAGGAATGCCACCGAGTCGGACTTGCCGGTGATCAGCGAGCGGGCGTGCCGGTTGACGACGTAGCCCGTTCTGCGGATCGCGGCGTCGACGGCCGCCTTGGCGGTGGGGCTGACGTAGTGCCCGCCATTGAGGACGCGCGAGACCGTGCCGCGCGACACCCCTGCCTCACGCGCCACGTCGTGGATGGTGGCCGCGCGGCGCCTGCCCGCTGGAATGCTCATGCTGGTTTCCCCTTGTTCCCCGGTGCTCAGGACTTTACGGCGCCGGACAGCAGATCGAGGCTCCAGAACCGTTGGATGACCAGGAACAGAGCGATGAGCGGGACGATCGCGAGCAGCGCGCCGGTGATCACCAGCGTGTAGAGGGCGGGTTGTCCGGCGCCCTGTTTCAGCAGCGTGAACAGACCGACGGTCATGGGGAACTTCTCGTCGTCGCCGAGCATGATGAACGGCAGCAGGAAGTTGTTCCAGATGGCGACGAACTGGAAGAGGAAGATGGTCACCAGGCCCGGGGACATCATCGGGAGGGCGATGCGCAGAAAGATGCGCCACTCCCCCGCGCCGTCCATCCGCCCGGCCTCGACCAGTTCCATGGGAATGGCGGCCTCGGCGTAGATCCGGCCGAGGTAGACGCCGTACGGCGAGAGGATCAGCGGCAGCAGGACGGAGAGGTACGTGTCCGTCAGATCGGCCTCGGCCATCAGCAGGTACTGCGGGATGGCGAGGATCACGGGGGGCATCAGCACACCCGTGAGGATCAGGTTGAAGAACGTCTCGCGGCCGCGGAAGCGGTAGACGGCGAGGGCGTAGCCGGCGAGCGCCGAGACGATCGTGGAGAGGACGGCGCCCAGGCCCGCGTAGAACACGGAGTTGGCCATCCACCGCCAGTACAGGCCGTCGCGGTATGCGGCGAGGTCGGCGAGGTTGTCGCCGAAGCCGTCGCCGGGGAGGAACGTGAACGTGGAGAAGAGGTCGGCGCCCGACTTGGTGGAGGCCACCAGGACCCAGGCGATGGGCAGCAGGCAGTAGAGCGCGCCGAGGACCAGGGCGGCGGTCGGCAGCAGCGCGACGCGGCGGGGGCCGGGGGTCCCCCCGCCGGAGGCAGGGGGAGGGCCCTGGGACGTTCCGGGGGTGGTGCCGGCTGCCGGGGCGGCCTTGCGCACCTGCGGCGGGGAGGCGGGCCCGCTCATCGGGTGGCTCCTTGCTTCGTACGACGGTTGGAGGCCCTGAGCAGGCCGAAGGAGAGCAGGAAGGTGGCCGCGGCGAGGACCACGGCGGTGGCCGAGGCGGCGTGGATGTTCCCGCCGGTGAAGGCGTCGTTGTAGACCTTCATCAGGGGGCTCCAGGTGGTGGGGATGCCGTTGGTGAGCGGCCGGAGCGTGGTGGGCTCGTTGAAGACCTGGAGGGTCGCGATGATCGAGAAGAAGAAGGTCAGGACCAGCGAGGGCGCCACCATCGGGATCTTGATCCGCAGGGCGATCTGCAGCTCCGAGCAGCCGTCGAGCTTGGCCGCCTCGAAGACCTCGGCGGGCAGCGAACGCAGCGAGGTGTAGATCACGATCATGTTGAAGCCCGTGCCGCCCCAGACGGCGATGTTCGCCATCGCCAGGTACAGCGGCCCGCCGTCCATCAGGTCCGGCTCCGGCAGCCCGAGCGCGTCGAGGAGGAAGTAGAAGGGGCTGACGTCCGGCAGGTACAGGAAGCCCCACATGAGGGCCGCGATGACTCCGGGAACGGCGTACGGCAGGAAGATCGCGAGGCGGGAGAAGGAACGGGCCCGCACCCGCTCGGAGTCGAGCAGCAGCGCGAACAGCAGGGCCAGACCGAGCATGACGGGGACGACGATCGCGCCGTAGCCGAGGATCCGCAGGGCGCTGTGGCCGAGTTCGGAGTCGGTGAGGGCGGCGGTGTAGTTCTCCAGGCCCGCCCAGACCTCGCTCCTGGCGCCCTTGCCCAGACCGAGGCCCTTGACCTCGATCTTGTGGAAGCTGAGCCAGAGCGCGTAGCCGATGGGCAGCGCGAAGAAGAGGACGAAGAGGACGGCTGCCGGGAGGAGAAAGAGATAGGGGGCGCTTCGCGCTCGTTTGAGGGTGGTGGTGGGCGACGGGTGGGCGTACGGGGCCGCCTTGGCCCCGTACGACCGGCGCACGCCCGTGGAGGGCTGCGTCACTGGGCGACCTCGAAGCCCTGCTTCTTCAGGTCCGCGACGGTGACGCCCTGCATTGCGGTGAGGGCGGCGCGGAAGTCGGACTTGGCCTTGGTGGCCTTGCCGAACTCGTCCTTGAAGGAGGTGTAGGCCACGTTCACGTTCGGTCCCCACGCTGCGGGCGCGGTGGTCTTCGCTATCTCGGCCGCCTTGGTGTAGAAGTCGGCCTGGCCGGCGAAGAACTCCGGGGGCGTGGCGAGCGCGCCGCCGGTCTGGGCGGCGGTGGCGGCCGGGTAGATGCCGGCCTCCTTCACCAGGGCGGCGAGCGCCTCGGGGTCGGTGTTCAGCCAGGTCGCGAACTTCGCGGCGGCCGCCTTGTGCTTGGAGTCGGTGGTGACGGCGGTGGTGGAGCCGCCCCAGCTGCCCGTGGCGGGCTTGGTGGTGTCCCACTGCGGCAGCGGAGCCATGGCCCACTTGCCCTTGGTGTCGGGCGCGGCGGTGGTCAGGACGCCCGGCGCCCACACGGCGCTGACCCAGGCGATCTGCTGACCGGTGTTGAGGGCCTTGTTCCAGGCGGGGGTGTACATCGGCTGGTTGTCGATGGCGCCCTCCTTGACGAGGCCGCCCCAGAAGTCGGCGACCTTCTGGGTGGCGGGGTCGTCGATGCCGACCTTCCACTTCTGGTCCTGCGTGGTCCACCACTGGGCGCCGGCCTGCTGGGCGAGGCCGGCGAAGAGGCCGGAGTCGTTGGAGGAGAAGGTCGTGAGCGCCCTGTCGGGGGCCTTGGCCTTGAGCGCCTTGGCGGTGGCGGCGAACTCGTCCCAGGTGGTGGGCACCTTGAGGCCGTACTGCTTGAACAGGTCGGTCCGGTAGAAGAACATCAGCGGCCCGGAGTCCTGCGGCACGGCGTAGACGGCGTCGGAGCCGAGCGTGGTCTGCTGCCAGAGGCCGGGGGCGAACTTGTCCTTGGCGGCGCCGACCTCCTTGGAGATGTCGGCGAGGGCGTCGTTGGAGACCAGCGTCGGCAGGGCCTGGAACTCGGCCTGGACGAGGTCGGGGGCCTTGTGTGCCTTGGACGCGGTGATGATCTTGGTGACGAGGTCGTCGCCGGAGGCCTGCTTCTGGACGGTGACCTTGATGTCCGGGTTCTTCTTGTTCCAGATCGCGGCCACCTTGTCCATGTTGGGCGCCCAGGCCCAGTAGGTGAGCGAGACGGGCCCGGACTCGGCCTGCTCGGCGCCGTCTTCGGACGAGCCGCAGGCGGTGAGTGCGGCCGCGCCGAGGGCGACGGCGGTGGCAGTGGCGACAAGACGGTGGCGCAAAACGATGGGCATGGAGCCTCTCCCCTGACGAGCGGCCCTTCCGTCGCGGAAGGACCTGCCATGCATCTGTGAGCGTTCACAGTAGAGAAACGTTCCGGACACTTGTCAATGGTGGATCGTGTGCGGTTATGTTGCGTTGCCACATCGAGATCTGATGTGTGTACGTTCCCAGCTGCTCGACGTTCGACGTTCAGGAGACCCCCATGCCGGACACCACTCCCCGAGGTCTGCACCGCCTCGCCTTCGGCGGGGACTACAACCCCGAGCAGTGGCCGGAAAGCGTCTGGCAGGAGGACGTCCGGCTGATGCGCGAGGCCGGCGTCACCATGGTGAGCGTCGGGATCTTCTCCTGGGCGCTGCTCGAACCCGAGCCGGGATCGTACGATTTCGGCTGGCTCGACAGGATCCTGGATCTGCTGCACGAGCACGGCATCCGCGTCGATCTGGGCACGCCGACGGTGGCGCCGCCCGCCTGGTTCTACCGCGCCCATCCCGACGCGCTGCCGGTCAGCCGTGAGGGCGTGCGGTACGCGTTTGGCTCGCGCGGAGCCATCTGCCACAGCTCACCGGCGTACCGGGAGGCTGCGGCCGGGATCACCACGCGGCTGGCCGAGCGGTACGGGGCGCACCCCGCGCTCGCCCTCTGGCACGTGCACAACGAGTACGGCGTCCCGGTCAGCGCCTGCTACTGCGAGACCTGCGCCGCACACTTCCGCCGCTGGCTCGCCGCCCGGTACGGCTCAGTTGGAGCGGTCAACGAGGCCTGGGGCACCGCCTTCTGGGGCCAGCACTACACCTCGTACGAGCAGATCGACCCGCCGCGCCTGACCCCGACCGTGGGCAATCCGGCGCAGCAGCTCGACTACCGCCGCTTCGCCGACGCCACCATGCGGGAGAACTTCCGCGCGGAACGGGACATCCTGCACCGACTGTCCCCCGGCGTCCCGGTCACCACCAACTTCATGACCGCGCTCAGCCAGTGCGACTCCGTCGACTACTGGGCCTGGGGCCGCGAGGTCGACCTCGTCACCAACGACCACTATCTGATCACCGACGGCCGCCGCACCCACGTCAACCTCGCCATGGCCGCCGACCTCACCCGGTCCGTCGCGGGCGGCGCGCCGTGGCTGCTCCTCGAACACGCCACGTCCGGGGTCAACTGGCAGCCCCGCAACCCCGCCAAGCGGCCCGGGGAGATGGCCCGCAACTCCCTCGCCCACGTCGCCCGCGGATCCGAGGGCGCGATGTTCTTCCAGTGGCGCCAGTCCCGGCGCGGCGCCGAGAAGTTCCACTCCTCGATGCTGCCGCACGCCGGAACGGACTCACGCATCTGGCGCGAGGTCGTCGGCCTCGGCTCCGACCTGGACTCACTGGCCACACTGCGCGGCACGCGCACCGTCCCGGACGTCGCCATGGTGTGGGACTGGCAGTCGTGGTGGGCGCAGAGCCTGGAGTGGCGCCCGACCGAGGACCACGACGCGCGCGAGCGCGCCGACAGCTTCTACGAGACCCTCTACGACCGGCACCTGACCGTGGACTTCGCCCACCCGGAAGCCGATCTGTCCGCGTATCCCCTGGTCGTGGTCCCCGCGCTCTACCTCGCCACCGAGGCCGCGGGCCGCAACCTGCGGGCGTACGTCGAGAACGGCGGCACGCTCGTCGTCTCGTACTTCTCCGGGATCGTCGACGTGCACGACGCCGTCCACCCGGGCGCGTACCCGGGCGTCCTGCGTGACGTGCTCGGGCTGACCGTGGAGGAGTGGTCGCCGCTGGGCGAGGGCGAGTCGGTGCGGATCACAGGGCCGGGCGGGGCGATGCTGCCCGCCGACGTCTGGACCGAGTTCGTCGTGGAACGCGGCGCCCAGCCGGTGTGGACCTATGCCGACGGGCCGGCCGCCGGGCGGCCCGCCGTCACCCGTCACCGCCTGGGCAAGGGAACCGCCTGGTACGTCTCCACCCGGCTCGACGCGGTCTCGCTGGACACGATCCTGGGTGCGGCCTGCGAGGACGCCGGCATCGAGCCCCGCGGCGACCTTCCCCGTGACGTCGAGGTCGTACGCCGCTCCGGTGAGGCCGGTGCGTACCTCGTCGCCCTCAACCACACCGCGCACGACGCGAAGGTGCCGCTGGACTCTCCCGGCACCGAACTCCTCGGCGGCGAACGCGCCGCCGGTCACCTCGCGGTCCCGGCGGGTGCGGTCCGCGTCGTACGCCTCGACGCCTGACCTCCTGCCCCGCCCCCTCATGACTCCCCGGGGGCGGCCGTGTCGCACGGCCGCCCCCGGGTGAACGGCACCACCGCGCACCACCTTCCCCCTCCCTCCACCGTCGAAGGGACAGACGATGTACGCCGTTCCCCGCACCCCGCGGTCATTCATGTCAGGTACACGCCTACGCGTTGCCGTGGCTTCCGCGCTCGGCGCCCTGCTCCTGGCCGCGCTGCCCGCGCAGCCGGCCCAGGCGGCGACGACCCTCACCAACACCGGCTTCGAGGCCGACGGCACCGGAACCGCCACACCGACCGGCTGGTCCACCTACTCCGCGACGGGCCAGAACGCGGCCTCGTTCACGGAGGCCGGCGGACACGGTGGCAGCCACCGGCTGACGCACTGGGCGTCCTCCGCCTACCAGGTGGAGACGTACCAGTACCTGTCCGGGCTGACCGACGGCACCTACACGCTGAGCGCCTGGGTGCGCTCCGGCGGCGGCCAGAGCTCCGCCTATCTCGCCCTGCGCAACTGCGGCTCCGCGGAGCAGCGCACCGACCTGCCGCCCACCCCCAACGGCGCCTGGATACGGCTCGTGACCTCGGTGAAGGTGACCGGCGGTCAGTGCACGGTCAGCGTCAACTCCTCCGCCGCCGCAGGCCAGTGGCTCAACGTCGACGACCTGACCTTCACCTCCGGCTCGACGGGCCTGTCCGTCAAGGGCGTCGACATCTCCTCGCTGAAGAAGAGCGAGGACCTCGGCGGTACCTACCGCACGAGTGCCGGAGCGACCGGGGACCCCGTGGCGATCCTGAAGTCCGCGGGCGCCACCTACGGCCGGCTCAAGGTGTGGGTGAACCCGGCCGACGGCTACAACAACAAGGCCCGGGTCCTGGCGACGGCCCAGCGCATCAAGGCGCAGGGCATGAAGCTGCTCGTCGACTTCCACTACTCCGACACCTGGGCCGACCCCGGCACCCAGACCAAGCCGGCCGCCTGGGCCGGGCACTCGTACAGCCAGCTCACCACGGACGTGTACAACCACACGTACGACGTCCTCAACGCCCTGAAGGCACAGGGCACGACGGCCGACATGGTGCAGATCGGCAACGAGATCAACACCGGGATGCTGTGGCCAGAGGGCTCCACGGACAACTGGTCGCAGCTCGCGGGACTCCTGAAGTCGGGCATCTCCGCCACCAAGGCCGTCTCCTCATCGACCCAGGTCGCGCTCCATCTCGCCCACGGCGGCGACAACGCGCTGTACCGCTGGTGGTTCGACAACGCGACCGCGCAGGGTGTCCCGTACGACGTCATCGCGCTGTCCTTCTACGGGTACTGGCACGGGTCCCTGTCCGCCCTGCAGGCCAACCTCGACGACATCTCGGCCCGCTACGGGAAGAAGGTGATGGTCGCCGAGACGGCGTACCCGTTCCGGCTGGACAGCGAGGACGGCCACGAGAACATCATCGACACCACGGCCGAGCTGGTCTCCGGCTACCCGGCGAGCACGGCCGGTCAGGCAGCCTGGCTGCGTGACGTGATGAACGTGGTGGAGGCCGTGCCGAACGGCCGCGGCCTCGGTGTCGTCTACTGGGAGCCCACCTGGACGGCCGTCACCGGCAACGGCTGGGACCCGGCGGACCCCGCGTCGGGCAACGGCTGGGAGAACCAGGCTCTGTTCGACTACGACAGCAGGCTGCTGCCGGCGGCCTCCTGGCTCGCCCACCGCTGATCGGAAGCCATGACGGCCGGCCCCCCCCCCCCCGCGGGGGGGGGGCCGCCCCGCGGGCGGGGCGGCACCCCGGGGCGGGGGGGGCCCCGGTGTATTGCTGTGTCTTATAAAAAAAAACCAGCCCCCCACACGCCAAGG
>NZ_JBHWJZ010000075.1:0-12500 GCF_042731085.1 Streptomyces sp. NPDC059875 | reverse complement strand
CTGCTGCGCGTGCCGCACGTGGTCCTGGCCGTGAACAAGATGGACCTCGTCGACTACGCCGAGCCCGTCTTCGCCGCGATCGCCGAGGAGTTCACCGCGTACGCCTCCGAACTCGGCGTCCCCGGCTGGGGGCCTGGGGGCAACCCCCAGGAGAACTGGTGTACCGCGATCCCGATCTCGGCCCTCGCCGGCGACAACGTCGTGGAACCGTCCGTCCGGATGGACTGGTACGGCGGGCCCACCGTCCTGGAGCATCTCGAAAGCGTCCCCGTGGGCACCGATCCCTCCCTCTTCCCGGCCCGTCTGCCGGTGCAGTACGTGATCCGGCCGCAGACCGCCGAGCACCCCGACTACCGGGGCTACGCCGGTCGGATCGCCGCCGGTGTGCTGCGCGTGGGGGACGAGGTCAGCGTGCTGCCCTCCGGCCGGACGTCGCAGATCACCGGGATCGACCTGCTCGGCCGGGCCGTCGACACCGCGTGGGCGCCCCAGTCCGTCACGGTGCTGCTCGCCGACGACGTCGACGTCTCCCGCGGGGACGTGATCGCTCCCTCCGACGCCGCGCCGGCCGCCACCCGGGACATCGAGGCCACCGTCTGCCACCTCCACGAACGCCCGCTCAGACCCGGCGACCGGGTGCTGCTCAAACACGGCACCCGGACCGTCGGGGCACTGGTCAAGGGCCTGCCGCAGAAGATGGGCCTGACCCGGCGGCCCAGCCGGCAGGACCGGCCGGACAGCCTCGGCGTCAACGACATCGGCTCGATGGTGCTGCGCACCTTTGAGCCGCTGCCGCTGGATCCGTACGCCCGCTCCCGCGGCACCGGGGCCTTTCTGCTGATCGACCCGGCCGACGGCGCCACGCTCGCCGCCGGCATGGCCGCAGACCCGCAGGCCTCGCTCAGCCGGTGAGCACCGCGCCGGGCATCGAGGCCGAGGAGGCGGTGGCGGTCGTGGACGCCGTGGTGCCCGCGTCGCCGAGCTCCCCGGTGAACTCCGGCATCACCTCCTGCGCGAACAGCCGCATGGTGCGCGCCGACTCCTCGTACGGCATGTTGCCCGAGATCACCTGAAGGCTGACCGTGCAGTCGCCGTACCACTCCCGGATCTGCCGCACCTGCGCCCGCACCTGCTCGGGCGAGCCGACCAGCGCCTTGCCCTCGTCGACCTGCTTGTCGAAGTTGGCGCTGTTCACCTTGGCCACGATGCGCTGGTACCCGTCGTAGTCGCCGCTGCGGGTGTGGGCCCAGGCGGACACCGCCTCCACCATCTTGGAGTTGGTGTAGGCAGAGTAGCCGCGGCCGCGTTCCCGGGCGGTGGCCGCGTCCTCGTGCAGGTAGCTGCTGTAGCTGAGGTGGACCTCGCCGGCGGCCGGGTCGTGGCCGGCCTCCGCGCGGGACCGCCAGTACAGGTCGATCATCTCGCGGGTGCGCTCGGGCTTGTTGATCGAGGGCACCAGCATCAGCCCGCGTCCGGCCCTGCCCGCGGCCTCGCAGGACTCCGGGGTGATCGACGCGGCGACCAGCACCTTCGGATACGGGCGCTGAGCCGGGCGCGGCAGGAGGGTGACCGGGCCGAAGCGGTGGAAGCGGCCGCTGAAGACCACGTCCTCGCCCGCCCAGAGACGCTCGCACGCCTCCACGCCCTCCTCGAAGCGCTCACGGCTCTCGTCCATCGGTATCTCGAAAGCGGCGAACTCGTCCGGCAGGAAGCCGCGGGCGAAGCCCACGTCGAGCCGGCCGTGCGAGAGGTTGTCCAGCATCGCCAGCTGCCCGGCCAGCTTCACCGGATGGGTGAAGGCGGGGATCACCGCACCGGTGATCAGCCGGATGCGCCTGGTACGGGCGGCCGCGGCGGCGAGGAAGGTCACCGGGTCGGGGCTGTAACCGCCGTAGTCGAAGAAGTAGTGCTCGACCGTCTTCACATGGTGGAAGCCCAGTTCCTCGGCGAGGACAGCCAGGCGCAGCGCGTCGTCGAAGTGGTCGACCGCGCTCTTGTCGGCGGGCCCGGTGGTGGGGAAGAGGTTGATTCCGAACTTCATGGCTTCTCCGGGGCCTAGGGGGTGGTGACGAGTCGGTGCGCGGACGGGGTGTCGTACGTCCGGCGGTAGTACGTCAGGGGCGCGGCGTCCGGTACGTGACTGCCGTGCTCGATGCTGCCGACGAGGACCCAGTGGTCGCCCACGAGATCGGCGGTGCGCAGCCGGCACTCGGCGACCGCCACGGTGTCCTCGATGAGGACCGGGGCGCCACAGGCGTGCGGTGACGGCGTCCAGGCCGTACCGGTGAACTTGCGCTCGTCGGAGGAGGCGAAGCGGTCGGCCAGCGCGCCGCGGCCCGCGGCAAGGAAGTTGACCGCGAAGCCCTTCGAGTCGCGGATGGCCGGCAGGGTGTGGGATCCGCTGTCGGCGCACACGAGCAGCAGGGGAGGGTTCTTCGACACCGCGGTCACCGCGGTGCAGGTGAACCCCTTCGGGCCGTCCGCGCCCGCCGTGGTGATCACGGCGACGGAACTGGAGAGTGCTCCGAAGATTCTCCGGAACTGTTCGGGTTCGACAGGCATGGACGCTCGCCCCCAGAGGTGTGGCCTGAGATCTGGACAAGGACTGAACCCGTTCAGCGTGTCAGGGGCGTCTGGAGCGCAGCTCGAGGGCGGATGGCCGCGGTCAGGAGCCGGTGATCCGGGCCAGTGCCCGCCCCAGTTGTGCCTTGGCGTTGGAGTGCAGGACGAGGGGGACGCCGGGCGGCATCACCCGCGCGGCCAGCACGATCCGCTCCACTCGGCTGGTGATGAGCGCGAAGCGGAAGCCGGCCAGGATCTCGTAGTAGGGGAGAGGGGCGAGGGCGCGGCCGATGAGTTCGCCGTAGCGCTGCACGGTCTCCTCGTGCCCGGGCAGGCCCGCGAGTCGTTCGGCGCCGATGCCTTCGCTCAGGAACCTGTCCATCCACAGGAACCATCCGAGGTCGACCTCGGGCGGCCCGAGCCCCGTCATCTCCCAGTCGAGCAGCACCGCGGGCCGCAGGTCCTCCCCGTAGACGATGTTGCCGAGCCGCGCGTCGCCCCACAGCAGTCCCGGCGGGCCGGGTTCGGCGGGCAGGTGCGCGCGCAGCCAGGACAGCGCCGACGAGAGCACGGGGTCACCCGCACAGCCGAAGAACTCCATGTGCCGTGCGTAGTGGTCGAGTTGCTGCGCGGTCCCGGGCGCTCCGCCGTCCGGCGGCGCCACGAAACCGAGGCCGAGCCGGTCGGCGTCGACCCGGTGCACCTCGCTCATCGCCTCCAGGGACGCCCACCACAGGCGGGCGCGGTCCTCGGCCGACAGCTCGGTGATCCAGCCCTGTCTGTGGTACGAGGGGAAGTCCGGCGGTACCTGACCGGGGATCAGGTCCATGACGAAGAACGGGCCGCCGAGCAGGCGCGCGGAGGGTTCGCAGTGGTGGACGGCCGGGACCGGGACGCCGGTGTCCCGGCCGAGGACGCGCAGCAACTCGTACTGTTCGGCGATCCGCGGCTCGGGGTAGACCCGGGTGTCCCACGGCGCCGCCCTGACCACGAACTTCCGCTCGGTGCCGTCGGGTTCCTCGGCCGTCACGAACAGGGTCAGGCCGGCGAAGCCGGTGGCCGTGGGCCGCTCGGCGCCGGTGATCCGCAGACCGGTGAAGGGCGGCACCCCGGCCAGGGCCTCGACGTACGCCGAGCCGGCCGTGGTGTGCTGTGCCGCGGCGGTCATCGCCGTACCGCTTCCAGGCCCTCCGCGGCCCCGCGGGGGTCGAGCAGGTCGAGCGAGAGGGCCGCGTCACGGGCGGTCTCCACGCTGAGCGCCGGATTGGCGGCGAGCATCGCCGTCTGCAGATGGCGCAGTCGGGGCGAGGGCTCGAGGCCCAGCTCGTCGTTGAGCTTCTCGCGGAGCGTGTGGTAGACGTCCAGGGCCTGTGCCACGCGTCCCGACCGGTACAGCGCCAGCATGTACTGGGCGTGCAGGTTCTCGTGCGTCGGGTGGTCGGCCGTCAGCGCCCGGAGCTCGCCGAGCAGCCCGTGATGCAGACCGAGGCGCAACTCCGCCTCGACGCAGCGCTCGAACGTGGTCAGTCTGGTCTCCTCCAGGCCGGCGATCCGCGCCTCCAGGCGCGGCCCGGCCGGCACGTCGACCAGAGTCGGCCCCCGCCACACGGCGAGAGCGGCGCGCAGCGCGGTGGCCAGCCGCTGGTCGTCGCCGGACGCCTGGGCGGCGCGGGCGTCGTTCATGTGGCGCTCGTAGTGGTGCAGATCGAGGCTGCCCGGCTCGATGCTGATCTGGTAGCCCTGGTGCTTGGTGACGAGGATCTGCTTCGGCTGTTCGGGAGTCGTGACCGACGGGCAGCCGGCCAGCGCGCGCCGGATGTGCAGCACATAGGTGTGCAGGGTCTGCACCGCGCTGCGCGGCGCCTGCGTCCCCCACAGCTCCTCGATGCATATCGAGGCCGGTACGGGCGTATTCGCGTTGAGCAGCAGCAGCGCAAGAAGCTGGCGCGTCTTCGGTGCGGACGGAAGATGCGAAATTCCACCGTCATTCATGACGACAGGGCCGAGAACTCCGAATTCCACGTGGTCTCCTCAGGAAGGTGATGTCCGGGTGCATCCGAGAACGACCGCGACGCTAGCAATCGGTTCGGACGGATGTCCACGGCCGAAGTGACGCTCTGGCCAAGGGGCTTGGCGCCATCGAACGTACCGGCCGGCCGGATTTACCAGGAGATCGATGAAAGCCCAGGTGAGGAACGATGGAGGCGTACTCGTGCATAGGGAGTGACGAGGTCTGTTCCATGCGGTCTCACTTGGCCTTCCAGTGGATGCGCCTAACGTTTTCAGGGTTGGACACCCTCCGGATGGGAGTTACTGCTGTGGTTGTATTCATGAACCGCCTCACGATGATCGGGGAGCCCGCGGAGTTCGAAAGGATCTACGCGGAGATCGGGAAAATCATGAGCGCCCGCCCGGGCCTCATCCGATTCCGACTCGTGCGCTCCACCAAGGAGGCGGACGTCTACTTCAACATCGCGGAATGGGAGTCCCAGGAGGCGTTCCAGGACGCCCTCAAGACGCCCGAGTTCCGCGCCCAGTTCGAGCAGCTGCTGCCGATCATCAAGGGTGACCCGCATGTGTGCGAGGTCGTTCAGGAGGGTCTGCCGGCAGTCCATGCCTGACCGCTGCCTGGAGCGGATCGCCGACGGCGTGCACGCGTGGGTCCAGCCCGATGGCGGCTGGTGCCTGAACAACGCGGGTGTCGTCGTCGGCGACCGTTCCGTCCTCCTCGTCGACACGGCGGCCACCAGGGCACGGGCGGAACGGCTGCGCGACAGCGTGCGCGGCCTGACCCCGCTGCCCGTACGGACCGTCGTCAACACCCACCACCACGGCGACCACACCCACGGGAACTTCGTGTTCTCGGACGGTGCGGTCGTCGTCTCGCATGAGCGGACCCGCGCCGAGATGGCGGAGCGCGGGCTCGCTCTGACTCATGTGTGGCCCGACGTGGAATGGGGCGACCTCAGCGTCGCCCTGCCGGACCTCACCTACACGGAGTCCCTGTCCGTGCATCTCGGTGACGGCCGGACCGCCGAGCTGCTGCACCCGGGCGTGGCCCACACCACCAATGACACCGCGGTGTGGCTGCCCGACGCCGGGGTGCTGTTCGCCGGCGACCTGCTGATGTCGGACTGCACTCCGTTCGCCCTGATGGGCTCTGTACGGGGGCTTGTGCGGGCCGTCGGCCGGCTGCGCGCCCTGGGGGCCCGCAGGATCGTCTGCGGGCACGGACCGGTGTGCGGGCCGGAGGTGTTCGAGCTGACCGAGGCATATCTCGCTCGGGTCCTCGACCTCGCCGCGTACTGCGTACGACGCCGTACGGATCCGCTGACCGTCGCCCGTGACGCGGGCTACGGCGAGTTCGCGGAGCTGCGGGACCCCGAGCGCCTGGTGGCCAATCTGCACCGGGCGTGCGCCGAACTGGAGGGCGCTCCCGAAGGGGCGTACCTTCCCTCGGCTCCGGTGTTCCACGAGATGGTGACGCTCAACGGCGGACGCCCCCTGACCTGCCTCGCCTGAGGCCGGCCGGGGGGCGTCGCCCTGGGCAACCGCCGCTGTCGGAGGGCCGTTGCCGTACTGCCGTACGTCACACGGCTCCGTCGTGCTCCACCAGGCGGTGGCGTATCCGCAGTCGCCCGTCCTCCCCGCGGACCAGCAGGTCCTCGCCGGGAGCGCTCAGATGCGGCCGCGGATCGCCACCGTCCGGGATCTCGAACACCAGGGCGTAGAACCGGCAGCGCCAGGTGCCGGGCTCCTCGCCCTCGTCCACGATCAGCATCCCCAGCCAGTGGCGCCGGGTCACCGGGCGGGCCGCGAGCCGGTCCAGACCGACTCGCATCCGCGCCACGATCTCCGCGCGGCCACGCCAGGGCTCCGGTTTGACGTTCTGCTCGAAGACGCCGTCCTCGGTGAAGGTCTCCGCCCACTCCTCGGCCCGGCCCTCGTCGAGCAGCCGCATCTGCCGGGCGTAGAAGTCCTGGACCTCGGCCTGGATCTCCCGCGACGCGGGCCCGGCCGTCTGCACGGGCGCGGTCATGACGCCTCCACCAGGGCGCCACGGGACTCCGCGTACGTCTTGGCCAGACCCAGCGTGGCCAGACTGTTGGTGCCCAGCGCCTTGCGGACGTACGCCTTGGCGTCGGCGAGCGTGCTGTCCGCGCCGAGCACGGCCGTCACCTTCTCCGGCCTCATCGTCACCGTGTGCCGGGACGTCGCGACCACACCGTCGCCGGTCTCGGTGAACGTCCACCGGCCGGTGTGCGCGGCCAGCAGACCGGGCAGGACCAGCTGCTTGTAGACGATGCAGTCCGGGGCGAAGCTCAGCCGGATCGAACGGGTGGTGTGGATCGAGCCGTCCGGCGCCCGGGTGTCCATCTCGAGGACCTGAATCCCGCCCGGCTGCTCGGTGAAGTCGACCCGGGCCACGTGCGGAAGGCGCTCCTGCCAGGCGTCCGCCCGGTCGACGAAGGCGAACAGGTCGGCGACCGAGCCGGCCACCGTGACCGAGTCCTCGAAGGAGAAGGTCACGGCCTCGCCGCTCGACACGGCGTTCTCCACGACGTCCTTGAGCCGGGCGAGCTCGGCCGTGCTGTTGTTCTCGACGGCCCGCGCGATCCACCGCTGGTGCTCGGGAGAGTCGTCCACGGCGCGGTAGTCATGGGTGAGGCGGACGAGCGTGCCCCCGTCACCGGACGGCTCGACGAACCAGTCACCTCCCATCGCCGCCACCGGGTGGGCGCTGAGCTGCTGCCGGAAGCCGACCCGCAGGTTCTGCGGATCGAGGGTGCGGCGCGAGGTCCAGTCCTTCACCTCGCCGTTGGCCTGCGCCCACAGGTGGATCAGTTCCTCGCTCGTACCGTCGTCGTACGAGGTGCTCTCCAGCACCTCCGCGTGCACGGTCGGGGTGAACGCCGCCGGCCACCGGGTCACATCGGCGATCACCGCGTACACCTCGGACGGCGGTGCGTCGATCAGGACGGTGTGTTCGGTGTGGTGCTCCACTGCTGCTGACATCTGCTGCTTGTCCTCTCGCTCCTCGACTGCGGTGCGGTCAGTAGTTGCCGAGTCCGCCGCAGACGTTGAGCGCCTGCGCGGTGATGGAGGCCGCGACGTCGCCGGCCAGGTAGCGCACCAGACCCGCCACCTCTTCCGGCGTGGAGTAACGGCCCAGCGGGATCTTGGCGTTGAAGCGCTCCTGCACGTCCTCGACCGTGGTGTCCCAGGCGGCGGCGTAGCCCTGCCGGACCCGTTCGGCCATCGGGGTCTCGACGTAGCCGGGGCACACGGCGTTCACGGTGATCCCGGTCTTCGCCAGCTCCAGGCCCACCGCCTTGGTGAAGCCGACCACCCCGTGCTTCGACGCCGAGTACGGCGCGCCGAGCACCACACCCTGCTTGCCGCCGGTGGACGCGATGTTGATGATGCGGCCGCGGCCGCTCTCCCGCATCCCGCCGGTGCCGAGCACCTCGCGGGTCGCCCAGAAGACGCTGTTGAGGTTCGTGGCCATGACGTCGAGCCACAGCTCGTCGGCGATGTCGGCCGTGACCCCGCCGCCGCTGCGGCCTGCGTTGTTGACCAGGACCCCGACGGGGCCGTGGCGTTCGGCGGCGGTACGGACGAAGTCGTGCACCGACGCGGGGTCCCGCACGTCCGCGGCGACGCCGTCGGCGTCGATCCCCTCGTCGAGCAGGGTCTTGACGACGGTGTCGACGTTCTCCTGGGTCCGGGCACACAGGAACACCCGGTGGCCGTCCTGGCCGAGGCCGCGCGCGACCGCCAGGCCGATGCCGCTGGTGGCACCGGTGACCAGAGCGAGGCGCTGAACCGTTTCGGGCATGATGGTCCTTCCGTTCGAAGTACGGGCGTCGATGGTCGGCCGGGTCACGGCCGGAGCAGGATGCGGCCGAGCTGGGCGCGGTCCTCGATGATCCGGTGGGCGGCGGCGGCCTCGGTGAGCGGCAGTTCGGCGTGCACGTGCACCTTCAGCCGGCCCTCGGTGACATGGCCGATCAGCTCCTGCAGACCGGTCCGGATGTCGTCCGGGCGGTGCTGCCACCACTGGTCGAGACCGCAGCCCACGACGTGCTTCATCGGGATCAGGCGCATCGCCGGGACCTGCGGCAGGGTGCCGCCGGAGGCGCCGTAGAAGACGAGCCGGCCGAACGGCTTGAGCACGTCCAGACCCGCGAGCAGGATGTCGCCGCCGACACTGTCGAGGATGACGTCGACGCCCTCGCCGTCGGTGGCCTTGAGGACCTCGTCGGTCCAGCCGTCCGTGCTGTAGTCCACGACGACATCGGTGCCGTGCTCACGCGCGAACTCGGCCTTCGCGGGCGAACCGACCGTACCGATCACCCGGCCCGCCCCGTAGTGGCGGACCAGCTGGGTCATCAGGTGCCCGATCGCCCCGGCCGCCGCGTGCACGAGCACGGTGTCACCGGGCTGGATGCGCGCCGTCTTCAGCACGCACAGCGCGGTCTGCGCGGGAGAGGCCAGAATGCTGGCCTGGGCCGCGTCGAGACCGTCCGGCAGCGGGGCCAGGAACGTGGCGTCCGCCAGGACGAAGTCCGCGTACGCGCCGCCCATCACGGGCGCCGCCACACGGTCGCCGACGGCGACCGTGGTCACCTCGGCGCCCACCTTCTCGACCCGTCCGACGACATCGCCGTTCGGGGTGGCCGGCAGCGGCGGCGGAAACGGTCCGGTGCCCCTGCGGCGCTGCGTCTCGACGAAGTTCACGCCGATCGCCTCGGACTTGATCAGGACCTGTCCGGGGCCGGGGGTGGGCACCGGGGCCTCCTCGACAGCGAGGACTTCGGGGTTCCCGTAGCTGTGGTAGCGGATGGACCGCATGCGTAGCCTCCATGGGTGGTCTGCGAGCCTGACCGGACCGTAGGGCGGCGTACTGGAGGCTCGCTCGCCGTCCCGTGGAGAGCGGTCGGCGGGAGACGGCGTGCAGTGTCTCTCCAGCCCGGCTCCATGGCCCGGTGCCACCGTCGAAGCACCAACGACGGGTAGCAACGGGAGGAGTTCGGATGACTCGACGAGTCGTCATCACGGGGCTGGGGGTCGTCGCTCCAGGGGGAATCGGCGCAAAGGCGTACTGGGACGTGCTGGCGAACGGTCGCACCGCCACCCGCGCGATCAGCTCCTTCGACGCCTCCCGGTACCGGTCGCGGATCGCCGCCGAGTGCGACTTCCACCCGGAGGAGGCGGGACTGACCCCGCAGGAGATCCGGCGGATGGACCGCTCCGCGCAGTTCGCGGCCGTCGCCGCCGACGAGGCCGTGGCCGACAGCGGCCTGCTCTTCGCGGACCTGCCCCCGCACCGCACGGGCGTGTCCATCGGCACCGCGGTCGGCTGCACCACCAGCCTGGAGGAGGAGTACGTCGTCGTCAGCGACGGCGGCCGCAAGACCCTCACCGACCACCGCTACGGCGTACCCCACCTCTACGACTACCTGGTGCCCAGCTCGGTCGCCGCCGAGGTCGCCTGGCGGGTCGGCGCGGAGGGACCGGTCAACACCGTGTCCACCGGCTGCACGTCCGGTCTGGACGCGGTCGGCCACGCCGCCGCGCTGATCCGGGAGGGCTCCGCGGACGTCGTGGTCGGCGGCGCCACCGACGCCCCGATCTCCCCCATCACCCTGGCCTGCTTCGACGCGATCCGGGCGACCTCACCGCGCAACGACGATCCGGCCCACGCCTCCCGCCCGTTCGACCGGAGCCGCAACGGCTTCGTTCTCGGGGAGGGCGCGGCCGTCTTCGTCTTCGAGGAGCTGGAGCACGCGCTGCGCCGCGGCGCGCACATCCACGCGGAGGTGGCCGGCTTCGCCACCCGCAGCAACGCCTACCACATGACCGGGCTGCGCTCCGACGGCGCCGAACTGGCCCAGGCCGTCACCGCCGCACTCGCCCAGGCCCGGGTCGAACCCGGGAAGCTCGACTACGTCAACGCGCACGGATCCGGAACCAAGCAGAACGACCTGCACGAGACGGCCGCCATCAAGGCGAGCCTCGGCGTGCACGCGCGGACCACACCGGTCAGCTCGATCAAGTCGATGATCGGCCACTCGCTGGGCGCGATCGGTTCCCTGGAGGTGGCCGCCTGCCTGCTGGCGATGCGCCACGGGCTCGTACCGCCCACCGCCAACCTCCACGACCCGGACCCGAGTTGCGACCTCGACCATGTGCCGTTGACCGCGCGCGAGACGCCGGTCCGTTCGGTGCTCAGCACCGGCAGCGGCTTCGGAGGGTTCCAGAGCGCCGTGGTCCTCACCGGCAACGGCACCGAGAGAGGAGGACTCGCTCAGTGAGCAGCACCGCATTCACCACGGTCGTCACCGGAATCGGTGTGGTCGCCCCCAACGGCCTCGGCACCGAGGAGTACTGGGCGGCGACCCTGCGCGGGGAGAGCGGCATCCGCCGCCTCACCCGCTTCGACCCCGCGCAGTACCCCTCCCGGCTCGCCGGCGAGGTCACCGGTTTCGACCCGGCCGCACACCTGCCCGACCGGCTCCTGCCGCAGACCGACCACATGACCCGGCTCGCGCTGACCGCCGCGGACCTGGCGGTCCTCGACGCGGGGGCGGGCCCCGAGGAACTCCACACCCTCGGCGCGGGCGTGGTCACGGCGAGCGCCTCCGGAGGCTTCGAGTTCGGCCAGCGCGAGCTGGAGAACCTGTGGAGCAAGGGCAACGAGTACGTCAGCGCCTACCAGTCCTTCGCCTGGTTCTACGCCGTCAACACCGGCCAGATCTCCATCCGCAACGGTATGCGCGGCCCGAGCGGCGTGCTCGTCGCCGACCAGGCCGGCGGACTCGACGCGGTGGCGCACGCCCGTAGGCAACTGCGCGGCGGCGCCACCCTGATGGTCACCGGCGGCGTGGACTCGGCGCTGTGCCCGTGGGGGTGGACCGCGCAGATCGCCACCGGGCTGCTCAGCACCTCGGAGGACCCGGCCCGTGCCTTCACCCCGTTCGCCGACACCGCGAACGGCTATGTGGCGGGTGAGGGCGGCGCCATCCTCGTCCTCGAACCCGAGGAGTCGGCCCGCGCCAGGGGAGCACGCTCGTACGGGTCGGTCGCCGGGCACGCCGCCACCTTCGACCCGCCCCCCGGCAGCTCCCGCGGACCCGCCCTGCGGGCGGCGATCCTGGGGGCCCTCGCCGACGCCGGATGCACGCCCGGTGACATCGACGTGGTGTACGCCGACGCGGCCGGCCTTCCCGACAAGGACGCCGCCGAGGCCGCGGCGCTGTGCGAGGTCTTCGGCCCGCACGGCGTCCCGGTCACCGCCCCCAAGACGATGACCGGGCGGCTGTACTCGGGCGGCGGGCCGCTCGACCTGGCCACCGCGCTGCTCGGCTTCCGGGACGGCGTGATCCCGCCGACGGTCAACGTGGCCATGCCCGACCCGGCCCACCGCATCGACCTGGTGACCGGGGAACCGCGCGCCGTGCCCACCCGCACCGCGCTCGTCCTGGCCCGTGGTTACGGCGGCTTCAACTCGGCGATGGTGCTGCGCGCCCCGGCTGCTCGCCGCACCTCGCACCAGTGAACCTCCCTCCGCACCGGAGGGGCAGTTCCGACAATTCACCGGAGGAAAAGCCATGGCAGCACAGGAGTTCATCACCCTTCAGGACATCGTCCGCGCCCTGCGCGCCGCCGCGGGGGCGGGGGACGGCGTCGACCTGGACGGGGACATCGCGGACGTGACCTTCAGCGAGCTGGGTTACGACTCGATCGCGGTTCTCGAGACCGTCGGCGCGCTGGAGCGCGAGTACGGTTTCAGCATGGGGGACGAGGCCATCCAGGAGGCGCAGACCCCGGGGCAGTTGCTCCGCCTCGCGGTCGAGGCCGCGGGCAGTGTGGCCGGTCTGGCGGCCTGACCGCGGTGAGGGACAGGGCCGGCCCGCACGACGTCACGTCGTGCG
>NZ_JBHWJZ010000074.1:0-12716 GCF_042731085.1 Streptomyces sp. NPDC059875 | reverse complement strand
TTCGGCCTTCCGGCGTTTCCGACTCTATCAGATCCTTTCGGGCCTGATTCCCAGTCAGAGTGGGTTGTCTTTGCGGCTGTTGGGCCGTTCCGACGAGTGAGACTTTAGCGGATTCCTTGCCTCCGACGCTAATCGGGCGGCTCGCGTTCAAACCTTCGAACGCGGATTCCTCATTTCGCAAAAACGCACGGAAAGCACGACAGCGCGATGAAGCGCTGTCAGCTTCTAGTGGGTCTTGCGGAATCGCTGTCCGGGGCCGACCGGGGTCGGTGCTCACGTCGGACAACTCGGAGAACACTACGGACCGGGCAATCCCATGTCAACCCCGGTCCTTGGGCGTACTCTCTCCGTATGACTACGCATGCGCACACCACCCAGTGGTGGGCCGCCTGACCGGCGGCCCTTACTGACGCATGCACTCAACGGCCGCCGTCCTCGGCGGCCGTTCGCGTATCCCCCTCCGGGTGTGCGGCCGACGGGTCGGCGCACAGGAGAGAGGGAGAACGAACGCGATGAAGCGGATCTTCAGCGGGGTCAAGCCCACCGGGCACCTGACGCTTGGCAACTACCTCGGGGCCGTACGGCGGTGGGTCGAGGTCGACCAGCACCGGTCCGACGCGCTGTTCAGCGTCGTGGATCTGCACGCCTTGACCGTCGAGCACGATCCGGCTCGCGTGCGGCGGCTCAGTCGGCAGGCGGCCACGCTGCTGCTGGCCGCCGGTCTGGACCCGAAGCTGTGCACGGTGTTCGTGCAGAGTCATGTGGACGAGCACGCCCGGCTCTCTTACCTGCTGGAGTGCACGGCCACCGACGGCGAGCTGCGGCGGATGATCCAGTACAAGGAGAAGGGTGCGCGGGCACGGGCCGCCGGCGAGAGCGTGCGGCTGTCGTTGCTGACGTATCCGGTGCTGATGGCGGCCGACATCCTCGCCTACGGGACCGAGGAGGTGCCGGTCGGTGAGGACCAGACGCAGCACGTGGAGCTGACGCGGGATCTGGCGGTGCGGTTCAACCAGCGGTACGGGCATGTGTTCACCGTGCCGAAGGCGACGCATCCCGAGGTGGCGGCTCGGGTGATGGATCTGCAGGACCCGGGTTCGAAGATGGGGAAGTCGCACGAGAACGGGGCCGGGATCGTCTATCTGCTGGACGACGCGGACGCGGTCCGGCGGAAGATCATGCGGGCCGTGACGGACAGCGGACGGGATGTCGTGTACGACCGGGAGGCCAGTCCCGGGGTGGCGAATCTGCTCGATCTGCTGGCCGCTTCGACGGGTGGGAACCCGGAGGCCCTGGCCGGTGTATATGAGTCGTACGGATCTTTGAAGCGGGACACGGCGGACGCGGTGGTCGAGATGCTGCGGCCGGTCCGGGAGCGGCATGCGGAGCTTGCGGCCGATCCGGGGCATGTGGACGGGGTGCTACGGGACGGGGCCGAGCGGGCCCGGGAGATGGCGCGGCCGTTGGTGGACCGGGCCTATCGGGCGATCGGGTTGTTGCCGGCCGGGTGACGGAACGCGTGGCGGTAGTCGCGCGGGCTGGTGGCGAGGTGCGAGGCGAAGTGCTGGCGCATCGTGACCTCGCTGCCGAAGCCCGCGCGGCGGGCGACTTCGGGGAGGGGATGGTCGGTGAGTTCGAGGAGTTTCTGGGCGGCGGCGACGCGCTGGGTGATGAGCCAGTGGAGAGGGGTGGTTCCGGTGGTGGCCTGGAAGTGGCGGGCGAAGGTGCGCGGGGACATACCGGCGCGGGAGGCGAGGCTCGCGACGGTGTGCGCTTCGTCGAGGTGGGCGAGGGCGTAGGAGCGGACGGCGGCCAGGGCGTCGGCGTCGCGGTCCGCGCGGGGTGTGGGGCGCTCGATGAATTGGGCCTGGGTGCCGGTGCGGAAGGGGGCGGTGACCATCGAGCGGGCGATCGTTGCTGCGACCTCGGCTCCGTGGGCTGTGCGGACGAGGTGGAGACAGAGGTCGATCCCGGCGGCGGTGCCGGCCGAGGTCCAGATACCGGAGTCCTCGACGAAGAGGGCGTCGGGCTCGACGGTGATCTGGGGGTGCCGGGTGGCGAGGGTCCCGGCGAGGTGCCAGTGGGTGACCGCGCGGCGGCCGTCGAGGAGTCCGGCCTTGGCGAGGACGAAGGCGCCTGCGCAGAGGGAGGCGACGGGGGTGCCAACGGCGTGGGCCCTGCGGAGGGCTTCGAGGACGGGGGTGGGGGTCTCGGCGTCGGGGTCCTCGATGCCGGGGACGAGGACGAGGTCGGAGGGGGTGAGTCCGTCGAGCCAGTCGAGTGTGCGGTCGGGGGTGAGGGTGAGGCCGCCGCGGAGGGTGATGGGGGTGGCCGGGTCGGCGGCGACGCGGCGGAGTTCGAAAGGAGGGACGCCGCGCATACGGCGGTCGCTTCCCCAGACCTCGGTGATGACGGAGACGTCGAAGGCGCGGATGCCGGGGAAGGCCATCAGGGCGATGCGCTGCATGCGTGGCAGTAAACCATCGATCGGTGGCTTTCTCTCCTCTGGGACGGGTGGCCTTCGGGCGGCAGCATCGTGGGCATGGAGATCGCGGAGAACGCAGCGCTGGTTGTCGTCGACGTACAGAAGGGCTTCGAGGAGGAGTACTGGGGGAAGCGGAACAACCCGGCGGCCGAGGAGAACATCGCGGCGCTGATCGATCTGTGGCAGGGGACGGGGCGGCCGGTCGTGTTCGTACGGCACGATTCGCCGGCCGAGTCGCGGTCGCCGCTGCGGGTCGGGCACGCGGGCAACGGCTTCAAGGACTTCGTCGAGGAGCGGAGGGGGAAGGGCAGCGGGCGGGAGCTGCTGGTGACGAAGAGCGTGAACTCGGCGTTCTACGGGGAGCCGTCGCTGGACGTGTGGCTGACCGGGGAGGAGATCGGGCAGATCGTCATCGTCGGGATTCAGACCAACATGTGCAACGAGACGACCGCGCGGATGGGCGGGAACCTCGGCTACGACGTGGTGTTCCCGCTGGACGCGATGCACACCTTCGACCTGGAGGGGCCGTTCGGGTGGGCCGCGTCGGCGGAGGAGCTGACCCGGGCGACGGCGGTGTCGCTGCATGGGGGACGGTTCGCCCGGGTCGTGACGACGGAGGACGTGCTGAAGGGGGCTTCGGCCGGGTAGGTCAGCCGTTGCCGGAGGCGAGTTCGCGGCTGCGGTCGCGGGCGGCTTCGAGGGCGGCGATGAGGGCGGCCCGTACGCCGTGGTTCTCCAGTTCGCGGATGGCGCTGATGGTGGTGCCGGCCGGGGAGGTGACCGCCTCGCGGAGCTTGACCGGGTGTTCGCCGCTGTCGCGGAGCATCACGGCGGCGCCGATGGCGGCCTGGACGATCAGGTCGTGGGCCTGGGCGCGGGGCAGGCCGAGGAGGATGCCGGCGTCGGTCATGGCCTCGACGAGGAAGTAGAAGTAGGCCGGGCCGGAGCCGGAGAGGGCGGTGGCGGCGTCCTGCTGGGACTCGGGGACGCGCAGCGTCTTGCCGACGCCGCCGAAGATCTCCTCGGCGTGGACGAGGTGCTCGGGGGTGGCGTGGCTGCCGCCGGAGATGACGGACATGCCCTCGTCGACGAGGACGGGGGTGTTGGGCATGACGCGGACCACGGGGGTGCCGGCGGTGAGCCGCTCCTCGATGAAGGAGGTGGGGATGCCGGCGGCGGCGCTGATGACCAGGCGGTCGGCGGTGACGTGGGGGGCGAGTTCGTCGAGGAGGCGGCCCATGTCCTGGGGCTTCACGGCGAGGATGAGGGTGTCGGCGCGCTTGGCGGCCTCGGCGTTGGTGACGGTCTCGACGCCGTAGCGGGCGTGCAGCTCTTCGGCTCGCTCGGTGCGGCGGGCGGTGACCAGAAGGTTGGCGGGGCGCCAGCCGGCCCGGATCATGCCGCTGAGGAGCGCTTCACCGATCTTGCCGGTGCCGAGGACTGCGACGGTCTGGGTCATGGCTCTGTTCACCTCGCCGGAAGGAATACGTGTCGCCATCCTCGCACCGCGCGGGTTCGCGCGGTGTGGGTGTCCGAGGGGCGGTCAGGCCGTGCGGCGGCGGAGGGTCGCCGCGCCGAGGGCGAGGACGAGCAGGGCGCAGCCGGCGACGACGAGGGCGTCGGTGACGAAGGTGCTGGTGATGTCGGGGTGCCGGAGGACCTCGTTCATGCCGTCGACGGCGTACGACATCGGCAGCACGTTGGAGATCGCTTCCAGGACGGGCTGCATCCGGTCGCGAGCGATGAACAGGCCGCAGAGCAGCAGCTGGGGGAAGATCACGGCCGGCATGAACTGGACGGCCTGGAATTCGGAGGCGGCGAAGGCCGAGACGAAGAGGCCGAGGGCGGTGCCGAGGAGGGCGTCGAGCAGGGCGACGAGGAGGAGGAGCCAGGGGGAGCCGACGACGTCGAGGCCGAGGCCCCAGAGGGCGAGGCCGGTGGCGAGGGTGGACTGGACGATCGCGAGGAGGCCGAAGGCGAGGGCGTAGCCGGCGATGAGGTCGCCCTTGCCGATCGGCATGGCGAGCAGGCGTTCCAGGGTGCCGGAGGTGCGTTCGCGCAGGGTGGCGATCGAGGTCACGAGGAACATCGTGATCAGCGGGAAGATGCCGAGCAGCGAGGCGCCGATGCTGTCGAAGGTCTGCGGGCTGCCGTCGAAGACGTACCGGAGCAGGACGAGCATCAGGCACGGGACGAGGATCATCAGGGCGATCGAGCGCGGGTCGTGGCGCAGTTGGCGCAGGACACGGGCTGCGGTGGCGAGGGTGCGGGCACTGCTCATCGCTGGGGCTCCTCAAGGCGTACGGCCGCGCGGGCGTTGGCGGCGTCGACGAGGTGGAGGAAGGCCTCCTCGACGGTGGCGGTGTCGTTGCGGCGGCGGAGGGCGTCGGGGGTGTCCTCGGCGAGGATCTCGCCCTCGCGCATGAGGAGCAGTCGGTGGCAGCGCTCGGCCTCGTCCATCACATGGGAGGAGACGAGGATCGCGGCGTCGCGCTCGTCGGCGATGCGGTGGAAGAGGTTCCACAGGTCGCGGCGCAGGACGGGGTCGAGGCCGACGGTGGGTTCGTCGAGGACGAGGACCTCGGGGGTGCCGAGGAGGGCGACGGCGAGGGAGACGCGGCTGCGCTGGCCGCCGGAGAGTCGGCCGGCGAGGGAGTCTGCGTGTGAGGCGAGGTCGACGTCGTCGATGGCCCGGGCGACCGCGGCGCGGCGGTCTTCGCGGTGGGTGCGGCCGGGGAGGAGGACGGCGGCGAAGTAGTCGAGGTTCTGGCGGACGGTGAGGTCGTCGTAGATGGACGGCGCCTGGGTGACGTAGCCGATGCGGGAGCGCAGGGCGGCGTCGCCCGCGGGGCGGCCGAGGACCTGGAGGGTGCCGGTGACGTGGGCCTGGGTGCCGACGATCGCGCGCATCAGGGTGGATTTGCCGCAGCCGGAGGGGCCGAGGAGACCGGTGATCCGGCCCGCCGGGACGGTGAAGTCGAGGCCGCGCAGGACGGTGCGGTCGCCTCGTACGGCGGTGAGGCCGTGCGCGACGATGGCCGGCTGCGCGACATCGCCGGTGTAATTCATCATGTGATGAATAATGCGCGCGGGGGTTCGGAGCGTCAAGCACTCGGGACGTCCGTAAAACGCGACGGGGCAGCCGACGGCCGGCTGCTGCTCCTGGGCACGCCGCAGGCCCGGCGGACCGGGTGGACATGGGAGGTGCCGGGCGGCTCGGGGCGGCGCTCCGGGAGGGCGCTACTTGCGCTTGGGCTTCTTGCGGGCCGCCGGGTTGCCCGCGCGGGCGCCGCGGCGCTTCTCGTACTGGGCGCGGGCCGTTTCGTACTCCGTGCGGCGCAGCTTCTCGCCCGGGGCCTCCATGAAGCTGCGGAGGAAGTAGGCGAGGAGCGAGCCGATGAAGCCGATCATCTTGAGGCTGCGGAGCGAGTCCTCGCGCGCGGGGTCGGACGGGCGGCGGACGAAGCTCTCCCAGGTCTTGCGGAAGGCGATGGCGCTGCAGATCGCGAACATCAGGACCACGAGCATGTTCACGAGGCCGCCGGTCTCGGCGATCGCCAGCCCCTGGTACGCGAACCGCAGCACGAAGCAGCCGGCCGCGGCGGCGACCAGCGCACCGGCGGCGAGGCCGACGCGGCGCAGCGTGTAGTTGCCGCTGTGGTCGACCCAGGTGGTCCCGAAGAAACGGATCTCCTCGGGCTGCGGTCCGGCGGGGGTGCCGCCGGCCGCGCCCTTGGGGGTGGTGCCGGGCTTGGCGGTCTGGTCTTCGTCGCTCACGAGGTCGATTATCCCCGGGTGTCGGCGGAAGGGGTTCAGCCGCGCATGGTCATGCTCGTGGGCTCCCCTCAGCCGCAGCGGCGGGCGACGTAGCCGTCCCTGCCGGTGTTCACGTAGGCGTCCGAGACGTACTCGCCGCTCGCGATGTTGTCCCAGATGTTCGTGGTGCCGTACGGGCCGGTGACCCACTCGCCGGGCTTCTGGCAGTAGATCGGCACGCTCACACCGACGCTCAGCACCCGCACGATCGGGTACTGGGTCCCCGGCCCGGAGCGCACATTCACGCGGTAGCCGGGCGCGACCGGATAGCGCGCCACGCTCATGGTGGTCACCCCGTCCAGCTCCGAAACCGCTGCCGCATCGCTCGTCTCGTCAACGCTCATGACGTCCTCCCCCGTTGGCGCAAAGCAATCCGCTGGAATTCACTCTCTGCGACGCGCAGGCTAGCAAGCCCCACCGACATCGCGGGTGCCATCGACTAGGCTCCGTGCGTCGCGCACGCGCGCGACTCGACGCGGAACCACACGGGGGTGGGCGATGCCGCCGTTGCGCAGTACCGGTGCCGACCGGGAAGCGGAAGGACCCGAGTACGCGGGCGGCTACCGCCTCCAGGCCGTTCTCGGCTCAGGCGGCATGGGTGTGGTGCATCTGGCCACCTCCGCCTCCGGGTTGCGGCTCGCGGTCAAGGTGGTGCACGGACAGTACGCGGAGGACCCGGAGTTCAGGGCCCGTTTCCGCCAGGAGGTGGCCGCCGCGCGCCGGGTCAGCGGCGCCTTCACCGCACCCGTCGTGGACGCCGACCCCGACGCCGTGCGCCCCTGGATGGCGACCCTCTACGTCCCCGGCCCCACCCTCGCCGACCAGGTGAAGCGGAACGGGCCCCTGTCCCCCGCCGAACTGCGGCGGCTGACGGCCGGACTCGCGGAGGCGCTGCGCGACATCCACCGGGCCGGCGTCGTCCACCGCGACCTCAAGCCGAGCAACGTGCTGCTCACCGACACCGGACCGAAGGTCATCGACTTCGGCATCTCCCGTCCGATGGACAGCGATCTGCACACGGAGACGGGGAAGCTGATCGGTTCGCCGCCCTTCATGGCGCCCGAGCAGTTCCAGCGGCCCCGCGAGGTCGGGCCGGCGGCGGACGTCTTCGCGCTCGGCTCCGTGCTGGTGCACGCGGCCACCGGGCACGGGCCGTTCGACTCCGACAGCCCGTACATCGTCGCGTACCAAGTCGTCCACGACGACGCGGATCTGACGGGGGTTCCGGAAGAGCTGGCTCCGCTCGTCGCGCGCTGTCTGGCCAAGGAGCCGACCGACCGCCCGACCCCGGCCGAGATCATGGCGGCGCTGCTGCCGCCCTCGTACGAGGCGGCGGCGTTCATACCGGCCCAGCGCCGGCCTCTCACCCTGCCCGAGTCCCCGCCCGGGCCGTCGGGGTCGTGGGACGCCGACACGCCCGTACGGGTTCCGGCACCGCGCCGCCGACGACGACGGTTCCGCCGGCAGATCACGACCGCCGCAGTCCTCGCCCTCGCCGCCGGCGGCACGGTCGTCGCGAGCCTGCTCGGTCCCGAAGACCCCGCCCCGTCCGCGCCGCACAAGGCGAACGCGGCCCAGCCGTTCTCGGGCTGGCAGACCGTACTGCCACACAGTGGCGAAGCCGCTGCCCCCACGTGTCGTCACGCCTCCGACGCGCTCTTCTGCTCCGGCCGGGGCGTCGGCGCCGTCCGCGTCGACAGCGCGACCGGACGCGTGGTCTGGTCGCACCCGTCCGGGCCCGAGGAGGAGACCCCGCCCGCCCCCTGGTTCCTTCCCGACGATCTGGTCGGCGTCGCCGGGGCGGCCGGCGGTGTCCGGACGTACGAAACGGCAGGGGGTGCGCCGGGCTGGCACACCGGCACAGCGGCTCACGTCGGACGGGCCCACCCCGCGGGTGACGCCGTGGTGTTCTCCGACGGGTCCAGCACGCTCAAGGTCGTCGACGGCGCCACCGGCAAGCAGCTCTGGCGACACGCGCTGCGTGGCCACGCCGGCCCGCGCATCGGGCCGTACGACCCGAAGTCCGGCCTGCTGACCGTGTTCGAGACCACCGCGGACGGAACACGCACACGCATCAGCGCACTGCGGCCGCGGACCGGTGAGGTGGCCTGGCAGCAGCGCCTCGACGGAGAGGTCGTCCCGGTCACCACGACCGACGACGGAGCGCTGCTCCTGGCGGCCAAGGGGCGGGACTCGCGCACCGAGACCCTCGTCCGCCACGAGCCCGCGCAAGGGGCCACGCGACGTCTCCCCCTGCCGTACCCGCTCGACGATCCGAAGATCGCCGTACGCGGCGACACCGTCTTCCTCCTCGACACCGCCGGCCGGCTCACCGCCCTCGACACCGCCGCCGGCCCCACCGGCCGCGTCCTCTGGGAGCTCGAGACCGCCGCCGGCAACGTCTCCGCGCCGGTCCTCGGGCCCGACGGACGGCTCTATCTCTCCGTGGCCGACGGGCGGTTGCTCGCCGTCGACGCCGAGCGAGGGGCGTTGCTCGGGCAGACCAGGCCGCGGCTGCGGGACGGGCGGCTCGGGTACGCGACCACCGTGCCCGCTCCCGTCGTCGCCGGGGACCGGGTGTTCGGGACCGCGCCCGACGGGTCCGTGTTCGCCGTGGACGGGCGGGACCCGGGGAGTTGGTGACCACGGGTCAGCCGTGAGGCTCCCGAGAAAGCCGAGCGGGGAGCGAGCGTTTCCGCCCACTCCCCGCACCGGTACGTCGGAAGAGGTCAGCCCAGCTTCGTCACGTCGCGCACCGCGCCCTTGTCGGCGCTCGTCGCCATCGCCGCGTACGCCCGCAGCGCCGCCGACACCTTGCGCTGACGGTTCTTCGGGGCGTAGACGCCGCCCAGCGCCTCACGGCGGGCCGCCAGGACCTCGTCGGAGACCAGCAGTTCGATCGCACGGCTCGGGATGTCGATACGGATCCGGTCGCCGTCCTCGACCAGGGCGATGGTGCCGCCCGAGGCCGCCTCCGGCGAGGCGTGGCCGATCGACAGGCCCGACGTGCCGCCCGAGAAGCGGCCGTCCGTCACCAGCGCGCAGGTCTTGCCCAGGCCCCGGCCCTTGAGGAAGGAGGTCGGGTAGAGCATCTCCTGCATGCCCGGGCCGCCGCGCGGGCCCTCGTAGCGGATGACGACCACGTCGCCGTCCTTGACCTGCTTGTTGAGGATCTTCTCGACGGCCTCCTCCTGCGACTCGCAGACGACGGCCGGGCCCTCGAAGGTCCAGATCGACTCGTCCACGCCGGCCGTCTTCACGACACAGCCGTCGACGGCCAGGTTGCCGCGCAGGACCGCGAGTCCGCCGTCCTTGGAGTACGCGTGGGCCGCGTCGCGGATGCAGCCGCCGGCCGCGTCCGTGTCCAGGGACTCCCAGCGCTCGGACTGCGAGAAGGCGGTCGCGGAGCGGACGCAGCCCGGCGCCGCGTGCCACAGCTCGACGGCCTCCTCCGACGGGGAGCCGCCGCGCACGTCCCAGGTCTCCAGCCACTCCTTGATGGAGCGGGAGTGGACGGTGTGGACGTCCTCGTTGAGGAGACCGGCGCGGTACAGCTCGCCGAGGATGGCGGGGATGCCGCCGGCGCGGTGCACGTCCTCCATGTAGTACGTGCCGCCGGGCGCCACGTTCGGCGCGACCTTGGCCAGGCACGGCACGCGGCGCGAGACCTCGTCCATGTCGGACAGGCCGTAGTCCAGCTCGGCCTCCTGGGCGGCGGCGAGCAGGTGCAGGATCGTGTTCGTCGAGCCGCCCATGGCGATGTCCAGGGCCATGGCGTTCTCGAAGGCGGCGCGGGTGGCGATGTTGCGCGGCAGGACCGAGTCGTCGTCCTCGTCGTAGTACCGACGGGTGATGTCGACGACCGTGCGGGCCGCGTTCTCGTACAGCGCCTTGCGGGCCGTGTGGGTGGCGAGGACCGAGCCGTTGCCGGGGAGGGAGAGGCCGATGGCCTCGGTCAGGCAGTTCATCGAGTTGGCCGTGAACATGCCGGAACAGGACCCGCAGGTCGGACAGGCGTTCTCCTCGATCCGGAGCATGTCCTCGTCCGAGATCTTGGGGTTCACGGCGTCGGACATCGCGTCGACCAGGTCGAGCGTGCGGACCGTGCCGTCGACCAGGATCGCCTTGCCGGACTCCATCGGGCCGCCGGAGACGAAGACCGTCGGGATGTTGAGGCGCAGGGCGGCCATCAGCATGCCGGGGGTGATCTTGTCGCAGTTGGAGATGCAGATCAGGGCGTCGGCGCAGTGCGCCTCGACCATGTACTCGACGCTGTCCGCGATCAGGTCGCGGGAGGGGAGGGAGTACAGCATGCCGCCGTGGCCCATCGCGATGCCGTCGTCGACGGCGATCGTGTTGAACTCGCGCGGGATGCCGCCGGCGGCCGTGATGGCCTCGGAGACGATCCGGCCGACGGGCTGCAGGTGGGTGTGGCCGGGGACGAACTCCGTGAAGGAGTTGGCGACCGCGATGATCGGCTTACGGCCGATGTCCGCGCCCGGTACACCGGAGGCGCGCATAAGGGCGCGTGCGCCCGCCATGTTGCGACCGTGGGTGACAGTGCGGGACCTCAGCTCGGGCATCGTCGCTCGCTCCTTGTGACGGGTGTGCTTGCTGTCGAGCGTACGCCGACGGACCAAGATCTGGACAGCGTGTCCGTATGCCGGACCCGGTGTTCAGCTTTCGGTCAGGCCGTCGGCACCGTCGTGGCGGTCAGGATTCGGTGAGGTAGCGCTGGAGGGTCGGGGCGACCATCTCCACGATCTTCTCCGGCTGGGCCGAGGCGAGCGGCTCGACCTGGATGACGTACCGCAGGATCGCGATCCCGATCATGTGGGAGGCCGCAAGCTCCGCGCGGAACTTCGGGTCCGGTACGTCGAGGTCGGCCGCGATCCGCTCCAGGAGTCGGCGCAGCACGAAGCCGCGCAGCACCTTCGCGGCCGCTTCGTGGGTCAGCGCGGAGCGGATGATCGCGAGGAGCGGGGCGCGGGTGGCCGGGTTCTCCCAGACGCCGATGAAGAACCGGGCGAGCCGTTCGCCGATGGCGTCGCGCGGCCCTTCGATGATCGCCGGGACGACGGTCGTGGGCTCGAAGGAGACCTCGATCGCGGCGGCGAACACCTCGTCCTTCGTACCGAAGTAGTGGTGCACGAGCGCCGGGTCGACATCGGCCGCCTTGGCGATGCCGCGCACGGAGGTCTTGTCGTAGCCGCGGTCGGCGAACTGCGCGCGGGCCGCCTCCAGGATGCGTTCGCGTGCGCCCGGGCCGCTCTCGTCCTCGGTACGCGACGGGCGGCCGCGGCGGCGCGGGACCGGTCCGGTCATGAACGGGAGCCGGTCATGAGCGGGGGGCCCGGGACGACGGTCTGGCCGCCGAGGCCAGGTGCAGCCGGGTGAAGGCCAGGGCCTCGGCGAGGTCGGCCTCGCGTTCGGCGGCTGACATCGCCCGGCGGGTGTTGACCTCGATGACGACGTGGCCGTCGAAGCCGGAGAGCGCGAGCCGCTCCAGGAGCTCGGCGCAGGGCTGGGTGCCGCGCCCCGGCACCAGGTGCTCGTCCTTGGCCGAGCCCTTGCCGTCGGCGAGGTGGACGTGGCCGAGGCGGTCGCCCATGCGGTCGATCATGGCGAGGGCGTCCGTGCGGGCGGTGGCGGTGTGCGAGAGGTCGACCGTGAAGTGGCGGTAGTCGTCCTTGGTGACGTCCCACTCGGGGGCGTACGCGAGCATCTCGCGGTCCTTGTACCGCCAGGGGTACATGTTCTCGACGGCGAACCGGACGTCCGTCTCGTCGGCCATCCGCCAGATGCCGGTGACGAAGTCACGGGCGTACTGGCGCTGCCAGCGGAACGGCGGGTGCACGACGACGGTGGACGCGCCGAGCTTCTCTGCGGCCGCCTGGGCGCGCTGGAGCTTGGTCCAGGGGTCCGTGGACCAGACGCGCTGGGTGATGAGCAGACAGGGCGCGTGGACGGCGAGGATCGGGACCTGGTGGTAGTCCGAGAGCCGGCGCAGGGCCTCGATGTCCTGGCTGACCGGATCGGTCCACACCATGACCTCGACGCCGTCGTAGCCGAGGCGCGCGGCGATCTCGAAGGCCGTCGCCGTCGACTCCGGATAGACCGAGGCCGTCGACAGGGCGACCTTCGCATCCGGGATGCGCACCACTGGTTCTGCCACGAAGGACAGGGTACGGGGCGGGACAGGGGCCCGGGGAGGTGGTTCCGGTCACGCCGCGGCGCCCAGGGGCGGGGCGCGGGGGCGCCGGGCGGGGTCCACGCGCGCGTGGGGGCGGGTCGTCGTCCACGCGCGCGTGGGGGGCGTGGGGGCCGGGGGGGGGGCCCCCCCCCCCCCCCCAGCCACCCCACCACCCCACCCCGGACACGATCTAAAAAACAAGCCACCACCCACAAGGCCGGG
>NZ_JBHWJZ010000073.1:0-13506 GCF_042731085.1 Streptomyces sp. NPDC059875 | reverse complement strand
GGTGGTGGCGCCCCCCGGGGTGTGGTGGGAGTCGGGGCGGGCCGGTCTCGTGTGGAGGGCGGGGGGCGGGGGGGGGGCGGCGCCCCCCCCGCCCCCCCCCCCTCCCTCACTCAGGCACAGGCGAAGCGGGCGGCCGCCCAGTCCCCGTGATCACCGCTCTTGGATCCGTTGGTGTCGGTGATCCGCAGCCGGACATGGCGGGCACCGGTGACGTCGACGTCGACCGGGACGGTCGCCGAGGCGCCGGTCACCCTGGGTGAGGTCCACAGGACCTTGCCGTCGGCCTCGACCGAGAACGCGACCTCCCCGTAGCCGTTGATCTCGTCGTCGATGCCGACGTCCGCGGTGAAGGCGGTGCAGCGGCCGCCGAGGTAGACCTCGATGTCGGAGTCGGCGTGGGCACCGATGCCCTTCTCGTAGGTCGTGCCGGCGAGGGTGAGGGTGCGGCCGTCGCTCGCGCCCGACTCGCCGTTGGAACGGTCGCGTTCGGGCGGTCCCCAGCCGTTGGTGGCCTTCAGCCAGACCAGATCGCTCGCCCAGACGCCGGTGGACGGCGGCTCGGGCATCACTCCGACGGCGAACCGCTGGACCGCGGTGCGGTCCTGGCCCGCGGAGCGGTGGCGGGCGGTCGCGGTGAGGGTGGCCTCCCCGGGCTTGGCGTCCTTCGCCGGGGTGACGGAGACCGCGACCCGCTTCGTGGTGCCCGCCGGGATGCGCGTGACGGGCGCGGCCGGGGTGACCTGCCAGCCGGTGGGGGCCGTCAGCGAGACCTCGACGCCGGTGGCGTCCTTCGTACCCGCCGTGACGTCGACGGCCACGGTGCCGGGGGCACCGGCGCCCAGCTCCTGTCCGGCCGGTACGGCGAGGGTGGCGGCGGCGCCCGGTACGGCTCCGCCGACCGCGCTGGTGTCCGACAGTTCGAGGGTGAAGGCGCGGTCGGTCCGCTGGGCGGCCGTCTTGACCTTCACCACTCCCCCGCGGTCGTCGCGGTCGTACCACCAACCCTGGGCGGCTGCCTCGTAGGCGGCCTTGGAGGTGAGGCGCGGCAGTGCGCGGTCGCCGAGCGTGACCTCACTCGGCGCGTCGCCGGTGTGGACGGTGAACTGGTACGGCCGGGCGGTGGACTTGCCGGCGAAGGCGCCCTTGCTCGCGCCGATCCTGACCGTCACGTCACCCGCGCCGCGCTGGGGCGCGCGGACCTCGGCGGTCTGGGTGGCGTACTGACCGGCGCGGTGGGCGCGGGTGACGCCGTCGTCCTCGTACAGCTCGAAGGACGAGTCGCCCTGCGGGTAGATGTCCCAGGCGAGCGGGGAACCCGCCGTGCGGTCGGCGTACGAGCGGATGCCGCCGGGCCACATCGGGACGGTGGCCCCGGCCCGTACGAACAGGGGCAGGGTGTCGAGGGGTGCGCTGTCGTCGTCGACGGTGACGGGGCCCTCGTAGATGCGCCCGCTCCAGTAGTCGATCCAGGTGCCCTTGGGGAGGTAGATGCCGTCGCGCTCGACGGCGTCCTGGTAGACGGGGGCGACGAGGAAGTCCTCGCCGCTCAGGAACTCGTACTTCGCCGTCTCGCTCGCAGCCTTCGGGTCGTCGGGGTACTCGAGGACGAGCGGGCGGGCGAGGCCGACGCCGGTCTCGGTGGCGCGGTGGGCGTGCGAGTAGATGTAGGGCAGCAGCGACTCGTGGAGCTTCAGGTAGTCGCGGTTGATCGAGGTGTACGGCTCGCCGTAGCGGAAGGGCTGTTTGTCGCTGGCGGCCCAGCCGTCCATGGTCATGGTGACCGGCAGGAACATCTTCCACTGGAGGTCGCGGGTGTACGTCTTGGCGCTGCCGCCGAAGATGCCGTCGACGTCGCCGGTGGTGTAGGCGAGGCCGGACATGGAGGCGCCGGCGTAGGTGGGGATCTGCCAGCGGATGTACTCCCAGGTGCCGGACTGGTCGCCGGACCACTGGACGCCGCAGCGCTGGGCGCCGGACCAGCTCTCGGGAGCCCAGGTGAAGCCGCGGGCGTCGCTGTTCGCCTCGATGCCGGCGTAGGCGTCCTTGCAGCCGTCGAGGGCGAACTTGTAGCCGGCGCCGACCCAGGCGACGTCGAGCTTGGCGACGCGCTGGCCGGCCTTGACCTGGTCGGCGAGCTTGTCGAGGCCGTCCTCGGTCCACAGGCCCAGCTGCATCTTGCGCTGCTGGAGACCGGTCGCGGTCTCGGCGAGGTTCTCGTAGCCGCAGCCGTAGCCGTCGTTGACGAGCATCCAGCCGTTGGGCATGTCGTTGGCGACGTAGCCGTCGGCGACCTTCAGGGCGTCCAGGGTGTGGCGCTCGCCCCGGTTGGCGTTGTGGAGGTAGCAGTCGGCGTCGCCGATCTCCAGGCCGTAGACGGGCGGCATGAAGGGCTTGCCGGTGAGGTTCGTGTACTGGCCGATGACGTCCTTGACGGCGTCGGAGCCGCTGCCCGCGAAGTAGTAGGCGTCGAAGCGCTGTTCGCGGGCGGTGGTGGTGACGGGCTCGCCGAACACGTAGGTGTTCGGGGCGTACGTGTTGCGGTAGACGCCGTAGCCGGCCGAGGAGAGGTAGAACGGGACGGAGTTGGGGTGACCGCCGTCGTTCCAGTTGTAGTCGACGCCGACCTCGACGGTCTTGCCGCGGTGTGAGGTGTTGCCGCGGCCGTTCTGCATCCCGGCGCCGTAGAACTGCTCGGCGGCGCCCCGGGTCAGTGACTGGGTGGTGCGGTCCTGGTCCCAGGTGAGGCCCGTGGTCTCGGACCACAGGGGGGTGCCGTCCGCGCGGAAGGCGGCGAAGCGGAGCGGTGCCTTGTAGGCGCGCAGGGTCACCTTCGCGGAGGTGAGTTCGTAGCGGTCGCCGCGGTCGTACCAGCGGGTGGCGGGCGGCGGGCCCTGGGGCAGCACGATGTCCCGGCCCGTGGGGTCGGTGAACCGTCCGTCGGGGGCGAGTTCGATGCGGAAGGTCTCGTCGGTGACGAAGGTGACGCGGGCCTGTGCCTGACCGGCGGTCAGCCGGTAGACGGCTGCCGCGTCGGCGGCGAAGCCCGTGACGTCCCCGACGGTGGTGGGTGAGGGCTCGGCGGACTGGGCGCTGCCCGGCCCCGCGAGCACGGCGAGGAGCCCGAGCACGGCACCGGAGAGTGCAGCTTTCATGCGCAATATTGATTGCATGGAGGGTATTTAGCGCAGAAACGAGCACAGAGCCAGGACAAAACGGAACCGCCCCCGGACTTCGCGGAGAAGTCCAAGGGCGGTTGTCCGAAAGAGAGTTGGGCGGGTCCCCGTTACAGAGCCACCCCGAGCAGTCCGTCGACGGCGCGGGAGACGAGACCGGGCGCGGACTCGTCCGTACCGCCCTCCGCGCTCTGGTGCGCGGCCCAGCGGTCGACGGCCGCGAGCGCGGCCGGCGCGTCGAGGTCGTCGGCGAGCGCCTCGCGGATCTCCTCGACGAGCGCGTCGGCGGACGGACCGTCGGGGCGGGAGACAGCCGCACGCCAGCGGTCCAGGCGCGCCACCGCGTCCTCGAGGACCTGGTCGGTCCACTCCCAGTCGGCGCGGTAGTGGTGCGAGAGGAGCGCGAGGCGGATGGCGGCCGGGTCGACGCCCTCGCGGCGGAGCGCGGAGACGAAGACGAGGTTGCCCTTGGACTTGGACATCTTCTGGCCGTGCAGCGCGACCATGCCGGCGTGGACGTACGCCTTGGCCATGGGGAACTCGCCGGTGAGCGTCTGGGCGTGGGAGGCGCCCATCTCGTGGTGCGGGAAGATCAGGTCGGATCCGCCGCCCTGCACGTCGAAGCCCATGCCCAGGTGGTCGAGGGCGATGGCGACGCACTCGATGTGCCAGCCGGGGCGGCCGGGGCCGAGGCTGCCGCCGTCCCAGCTCGGCTCGCCCTCGCGGGCGGCCATCCACAGCATCGGGTCGAGCGCGTTCTTCTTGCCCGGGCGGTCCGGGTCGCCGCCGCGCTCGGCGGAGAGGTGGCGCATCAGCTCGGTGTCGTAGTTCGACACCTGACCGAAGTGCGGGTCGGCCTCGACGGAGAAGTAGATGTCGCCCTCGAGCTCGTACGCGGCACCGGAGTCCCGCAGCCGCTCGACGAGCGGCACGATGCCCGGTATGGCCTCGACCGCGCCGATGTAGTGCTGCGGCGGGAGCATCCGCAGGGCGGTCATGTCCTCGCGGAACAGGGCGGTCTCACGCTCGGCCAGACCGACCCAGTCGATGCCGTCGCGGATCGCCCGCTCCAGGAGGGGGTCGTCCACGTCGGTCACGTTCTGGACGTAGTGAACCTGCCGCTTGGTGTCGAGCCACACGCGCTGAACGAGGTCGAACGCGTTGTAGGTCGCCGCGTGACCCATATGGGTCGCGTCGTACGGCGTGATGCCGCAGACGTAGATACGGGCGACGGGGCCGGGGGCGAGGGTCACTCGTCCACCGGTCGCGGTGTCGTGGATCCGGAGGTCGCGGCCCTTGCCGGGCAGGGCGGGGACCTCAGAAGCGGGCCAGGCATGCATGACCTGAGCGTAACCGGACACCTGTTCCGGATACGAACCGGATCAGGGATCTTGGCCGACAAGGCGGTCTTGCAGCTCGCGGCCGCTCGTGCATACCCCAGGGGGGATGTGGACCCATGGATCGGGTTGGCCGGATCCGATCGGTCAGACCGGTGGCCAGGGGATCGCCGGCCACTGCCCGGAGGGCTCGGGGTGCCGGCCGGTGGCGCGCAGGGCGCTCACCCGGCCGCGCAGGGCGTCCACCTCGGCCGCCGTGAGCAGCTCCGCCAGCCGGGTGGTGAGCGGTGTGCCGGGGGCCAGCGAGCCGTCGAGCCGGTCGAGCACCTCGGTGGCCTCGGCGGGCAGCTCCTCGCCCGCCCAGCCCCACAGCAGGGTGCGCAGCTTGTCGTCCACGTTGAAGGTCACCCCGTGGTCGATGGCGTACAGACGTCCGTCCGGGGCGGGCAGCAGATGGCCGCCCTTGCGGTCGCCGTTGTTGATGACCGCGTCCAGGACGGCGAGGCGGCGCAGTTCGGGGCTGTCGGCGTGCACGAGGAGCGCGGTGCGGTCCTCGCCGACCTGGGCGGGCCCGACGGCCTTCCAGCCCTCCCCCGCCTCCTCGTCCTCGGTCAGGGCGAGCAGGTTCGCGCCGGGGTCGGCCTCGATCCACAGCTGGACCATGCCCTCGCCGTACGGGCCCTCGCGCAGCACGGTGGGCGGTACGAGTCCCCAGCCGGTGGCCTCGGAGAGCTCGTAGGCGGCGACCTCGCGCTGGGCGAGGGTGCCGTCGGGGAAGTCCCACAGCGGGCGCTCGCCCGCGATGGGCTTGTAGACGCAGGCGGCCTCCTCGCCGGCGTGGGCGACGGAGCAGAAGAGCACCGCGTTGGAGGCCTCGCGGACCTGGCCGCGGACGGTCAGCTCTCCCTTGGTGAGCAGGTCGATGACCGCCCGGCTGTCGGGACCGCTCATGCTCCGCGTCGGTATCCGTTCTGGCGGGGGCACACATGGCCCTCGGGGTCGAGCGGCAGGCTGCACAGGGGGCACGGCGGCCGGCCGGCGTTGACCACGTCGAGGGCGCGCTTGGCGAAGGCCCTGGCCTGGGCGCCGGTGAGGCGGACGCGCAGCATCGGCGGTCCGTTCTCCTCGTCCTGGAGGAGCCGTTCCTCGGCCTCGGCGAGGTCCTCGTCGGTCTCGGCGTCCAGCTCGACGAGCGCCTGGGCCTCGACGATCATGCGCTGTTCCTCGCCGTCCCAGGCCAGCGCCATCGTGCCGACCCGGAACTCCTCCTCGACCGGGATGTCGAGGGGAGCGGTGTCCGTGATGTCGGCGGGGGCGACGGCCGGGACGGGGGCGTTGCCACCGGTGCGGCGCACGACCTCGTCGAGGAGTTCGTCGATGCGTTCGGCGAGCGCGGCGACCTGGGTCTTCTCCAGGGCCACGCTGGTGACCCGGCCCGCCGCGGACGCCTGCAGGAAGAACGTACGGCGGCCAGGCAGCCCGACCGTGCCGGCCACGAAACGCTCCGGTGGGTCGTAGAGGAACACCTGACGGGACACGTCCCTGACTCCCTTGAGTCTCGACAGTGGTGGAGGCCCGCGCTACAGCGGCCCGTCCACCCTACTGCGCGGATGGATCACGGTGCGCCCGCACCGCCACCGACCTCCGCGGCCCCACCCGTGTCGCCGGTCTCCCGGGGCGTGAGCGCCGCGAAGTCGCCGGTGTCGCCGAGTCGTAGGAGGAAGGGACGCAGCCGCGTGTAGCGGATGGCGGTGACGGAACAGGGGTCGACGTGGATGCGCTGGAAGAGGTCGAGGTGCATCCCGAGGGCGTCGGCGACGATCGACTTGATGATGTCTCCGTGCGAGCACATCGCGTAGACCGCGTCCTCGCCGTGCTCGGCCTCGATCCGGGCGTTCCAGTCCCGCACGGCGTCGACGGCCCGCGCCTGCATGGCGCGCATCGACTCGCCGCCGGGGAAGGTCGCGGCGGAGGCGTGGGTCTGGACGATCTCCATCAGCGGCTCGTCGCCCAGTTCGGCGAGTTTGCGGCCGGACCAGTCGCCGTAGTCGCACTCGCTGATCCGCTCGTCGGTGTGGAGCGGCAGCTCGGGCCGGGCGTCGAGGAGCGGCCGCAGCGTCTCGCGGCAGCGCTGCAGCGGGCTGGAGACGACGGCGGCGAGCGGCACCCCGGCCAGTCGCCCGGGCAGCGCGGCGGCCTGCGCGGCGCCCCGCTCGTCGAGGGCGACCCCGGGCAGCCGTCCGGCGAGGACCCCTGAGGTGTTGGCGGTGGAGCGTCCGTGACGGACGAGGATCAGCGTGGCCATGGCGGCAAGGGTAAGTTGCCGCACGCACCCGGGCGAAGGTTCGCCGGGCACGCGCGTGTGCGGGACGGGGGCGGGCGGGGGAGAATACGGCGCGTGATCGTGGACTCCGCCATCTACCGCGACGGGCGCCGCACGGAGGGCCCCGCCGACCTGTCCGACGCCCTGGACGAGGCGAGAGCGACCGGCGACGCGTTTCTGTGGGTCGGGCTGCACGAGCCGACGGAGGCCGAGTTCGCTCACGTCTCGTCCGAGTTCGCGCTGCATCCGCTGGCCGTCGAGGACGCGTTGAAGGCCCATCAGCGGCCCAAGCTGGAGGTCTACGACGACTCTCTCTTCGTGGTCCTCAAGCCGGTGGTGTACGAACCGAAGAGCGACCGGGTCTCCTCGGGCGAACTGATGGTGTTCATCGGGGACTCGTTCGTGGTGACGGTCCGGCACGGCGAGGGCGCGCCGCTGGCGGCCGTGCGCCGCCGGCTGGAGGCCGATCCCGACCTGCTGCGGCACGGCCCGACCGCCGTGCTGTACGCGATCAGCGACGCGGTCGTGGACCACTACATCGACGTGGCCGGCGAGCTCCAGGTCGACCTGGAGGAGCTGGAGGCCGATGTGTTCGCGCCGACCGGCGGGAATCCGGGGAACACGGCGGAGCGGATCTACACGGCCAAGCGCCAGGTGCTCGAGTTCCGCCGGGCGAGTGGTCCGCTCGGGGCTCCGATGGTGAAGCTCTCGACGGGCGCCGTGCCGTTCGTGAACGAGCACGCGATGCCCTTCTTCCGGGACGTCGCCGACCACCTGGTCCGCGCCAACGAGCAGGTGGAGGGGCTGGACCGGCTGCTGTCGGACGTGCTGTCGGCGCATCTGGCGCAGATGGGCGTGCGGCAGAACGACGACATGCGGAAGATCTCGGCGTGGGCGGCCATGGCCGCGGTTCCCACGATGGTCGCGGGGATCTACGGCATGAACTTCGACCACATGCCCGAGCTGGGCTGGACCTGGTCGTACCCGGCGGTGATCCTGCTGATGGCCGGGGTCGTCCTCGGCCTGTACCGGCTGTTCAAGCGCCGCGGCTGGATGTAGCCACGGCGCCGGGTGACGGACGGTTCAGAACGCGGGGGCCGGGGTCGCGGGGCCGCCCAGCGCGTTGCGCCGCTCGGGCATCTTGAGGTCGACCATCTTGTGCCAGCCGGCCGCGCGTTCGTACGCGTACATGCCGTGGATCCCGGCCACGAGGACGGCCGACTTGGCCTTGGGCCAGCCCAGGATGCGTCCCATGTGGCCCATCACGGCGAGGCTGACGTCGCGGTAGACCTTGATCTCGGCGAGCGCGGACTCACGCAGGGTGCGCTGGATGAGCCGGCCGTGTCCGGCCCGCGCGAGGCGCAGCAGCTCCTCGTGGCAGTAGGCGAGGTGGTTCGCCTCGTCGTTGTCGATCATGTGAATGGCCTTGCCGAGCTCGGGGTGGTCCCCGAAGTACGTGACCAGCATCTCCATCTGGTCCGCGGCCCGTTGCTCGGTGACACGACTGTGCGAGAGGTAGACGATGACGTCCTCTTCGCTCAGCGGCTCGTCGCGGCGGAGTTTGTCGTGGGCGAGGCCGATGCCGCGCTGTTCGAGGAGCATCGTGTAGTCGGTGTCGGGCGGCACCGGCACGGGCTCCAGGTCGCGCTTCTTCAGCAGTGCGTTGAAGATCCGGCCGTGCTTGTCCTCGTCGGCCCCGTGCCGGGTGATCTTGGGCGCCAGATCCCGCATCCCCGGCGCGACCAGGGCCGCGATCCGGGCGTTCTCCCAGCCTCCCTGGGCCTCGCCGCTGGCGGCGATGGAGCAGAAGAGCTGGAAGGACTCGTCGTTGTCGATGATTTCCTGGAACAGGCCCTTGGCCGTCAGCATTGCTGCCACCTCCATGCGGGCGTCCGCACGCCGCACGTCCGCAGAGAACGAGTCAAATGCCGTACGGGCGAGTGGGCAACAGGAGCGGCGGGCGACTCGGCCGAATGAATGACGGCCGCGCTCGTAACCAGGAGGTCCGTGGAGCGTTGTGCTACATGACGGCCGTGGCGGGGAAGACCCCCGAGCCCCCACCACGGCCGCAGACCTTCCCGCCGGCGAGGCCCGCACACTCCAGGCCTCGGTGGCCTCACCGGCCTCGGCCGACTGCGCCGGACTCCGTTCGTCCCGGAGTCCGGCGAGCGGCCGGGGGATCCGTCTCGGCTCAGCTCAGACCGGCCCGCTCCAGGGCCTCGGTGCCCGCGCGCAGCGCCGCCACCCGCTCGTCGAGGGTGAAGCCGGCCGGGGCGAGGGTGAGGGTGGTGACACCGGCCTCGGCGTAGGCCTTCATCCGGTCGGCGATCCGATCGACGGAGCCGAGCAGGGTGGTCTGGTCGATCAGCTGCCGCGGTACGGCGGCGGCCGCGCCGGTCTTGTCACCGGCCAGGTACTTGTCCTGGATCTCGGCCGCCTGCTTCTCGTAGCCCATGCGCTGGGCGAGCTGGTTGTAGAAGTTCTGCTTGCGGCTGCCCATGCCGCCGACGTACAGGGCGGTGTACGGGCGGAAGATGTCGGCGAGGGCGTCGATGTCGTCGCCGAGGGCGATCGGCAGCGTGGGGTGGACGTCGAAGCCGTCCATGGTGAGCCCGGCCTTCTCGCGGCCCGCGCGGAGCGGGCGCAGCGCGGTCTCCTCCAGGTGCTCGGCGGAGGGGAAGATCAGCAGCGCGCCGTCGGCGATCTCGCCGGTCTGCTCCAGGTTCTTCGGGCCGATCGCCGCGATGTAGAGCGGGATGTGCTCGCGCTGCGGGTGGACGGTGAGCTTGATGGGCTTGCCCGGGCCGTCGGGCAGCGGCAGGGTCCAGTGCTCGCCCTCGTAGGTGAGGCGCTCGCGGGTCATGGCCTTGCGGACGATCTCGACGTACTCGCGGGTGCGGGCCAGGGGCTTGTCGAACTTGACGCCGTACCAGCCCTCGGAGACCTGCGGCCCGGACACGCCGAGACCGAGGCGGAACCGGCCGCCGGAGAGCGAGTCGAGGGTGGCGGCGGTCATCGCCGTCATCGCGGGCTGGCGCGCCGGGATCTGCATGATCGCGGAGCCGACGTCGATCCGCTCCGTCTTGGCGGCCACCCAGGAGAGCACGGTCGGCGCGTCGGAGCCGTAGGCCTCGGCGGCCCAGCAGACGTCGTAGCCGAGGCGGTCCGCCTCCTGCGCGACGGCGAGATTGTCGCCGTCCATGCCGGCGCCCCAGTAGCCGAGGTTGATGCCGAGCCTCATGACCACACCCTCTTTACTGATCAGTAACGTCCCTTGGCCCGGACTCTAGCGCGCGGTTACCGGATCCGTCAGGGGGAGGTTGTCCACAGGCTCTCTCCGCGTGGGGTCTTGGCCAGTAATCTCGCGCCCATGGAGCAGAGGCATCTCGGACGTACCGGCCTGCGCGTGTCCCGGATCGGGCTCGGCACCCTCACCTGGGGCCGGGACACCGACGAGCACGACGCCGCCGACCAGTTGAAGGCGTTCTGGGACGCGGGCGGCACGCTGGTCGACACCGCGGACGTGTACGGCGGCGGCGAGGCGGAGTACGTGCTGGGGCAGCTCATGGAGCGGCTGGTGCCGCGGCGCGATCTCGTCATCTCCACCAAGGCGGGCAGTGTGCCCGACCCCGACCGCCGGACGGACGGCTCGCGTGGGCATCTCCTGGCCGCCCTCGACGCCTCCCTGGCCCGCCTCGGCACCGACCACGTGGATCTGTGGCAGCTCCACGCCTTCGATCCGCACACCCCGCTGGAGGAGTCCCTCCAGGCGCTGGACATCGCCGTGAGCAGCGGACGGGCGCGGTACGTGGGGGTGTCGAACTTCTGCGGGTGGCAGCTGGCGAAGGCCGGGACCTGGCAGCTCGGCGCGACGGGCGCGGCGCGGACGCGGCTGGCGGCGACGCAGATGGAGTACTCGCTGCTCCAGCGGGGCGTGGAGCGGGAGGTGCTGCCGGCCGCCCTCGATCTGGGAATAGGTCTGCTGCCGTCCTCACCGCTGGGCCGGGGTGTGCTGACCGGCAAGTACCGGCACGGCACCCCGACGGACTCGCGGGGCGGCTCGGAGACGATGGCGCCCTTCGTGGAGCCGTATCTGGACGAGGCGGCGAGCCGCATCGTGGACGCCGTCGCGACGGCGGCGGACGGCCTGTCGGCGACGCCGCTCCAGGTGGCGCTCGCCTGGGTGCGCGACCGGCCCGGGGTGACCGCCCCGATCGTCGGCGCGCGCAACGCGCGGCAGCTCACGGCGGCGTTGTCAGTGGAGAGCCTTAGTCTTCCTGACGAGATCTGCCGGGCGCTCGACGATGTGTCTGCGCCCGTGCACCGCTATCCGGACCAGGACTGGAGCACCCTGTGAGCGAGCCTTCCCGGGAGACCCCTCCCGAGGCAGCCGAGCCCGTACCGGGCGAGGACGAGGCCACCACGGATCACCCCTCGGGGGGCGCCGACGGCGGCGCAGACCCTGCGGCCGCCGGAGACGCGCCGCCGGAGACCGACGGCGACGAGGCCGTGTCGGCCACGGGTGAGGCGTCCGAGGAGGACGGCGGGGCGGACGCCGCCGCCGACGAGGCTCCGGTGGGTGACTCCGCCGAGGGCGGTGAGGCCAAGGCCGCGGAGCTCTCCGAGGCGCAGGCCGAGCTCGCCGCCCAGCGGGAGTTGCGGGCCCGGATCGAGCAGCGCAAGGCGGAGAAGGAGGGGCCGGTCGCCGCGGGCGCCAAGCTGAGCGGCAAGGCGGCCGATCTGCTCGCGGCGGTACGGGCCGTGGAGAGCGGTACGACATCGGGCGGCGCGTTCTCGGAGGCGGCCGAGCCCGCCCCGGCGGCCCGGCGTCCCGCCCCCGCGGCGGCGCCGGCCATGACGGTGCGCCCGGCCCCGGTCGAGAAGGCGGCGGCCGCCCCCGAGACGCTGGTGGCCGTGCGGGAGGTCCTGGCCCGCGGTGGGGCGCCGGAGTCGCTCACCGGGCAGGTCGCCGGCGTGCTCGGCGAGGGCGCCGCCGAGGCGCTGCGCGAGGACCCCTGGCTGCTCCTTTCGGTGCCCGGGGTCCAGCCCGAGCACGCCGACGGCTTCGCACGGGCCCTGCTCGGCGCCGCATGCGGTCCCGGCGATCCGCGCAGAGCCGTCGCCCTGGTCGCCTGGCTGCTCGAGCGGGCCGCGCTGAAGGGGCACACCGCCGTGGAGGAGGCGGACGTACGGACCGGGCTGGCCAAGCTGTCGGTGCCGGACCCAGACGAGGCCGTCCAGCAGGCGATCTCCGAGGGCGCGGTCCTGGTGTTCCAGGAGGAAGACGCCCAGGCCGCCGAGGAAGACGCCGAGGAGGACGCCGAGGGCGACCGGGAATCCGCGCCGGAGGCCCCCGACGTCGAGGCCCCCGACGTTCCCGTGCTGCTCGGGCTCGACCGGTACGCCCTCGCCGAGGAGAGCCTGGCCGACGGCCTCGCCCGGCTGGCCAAGACCGTCACCGCCGACACCTGGGACGGTCCGGAGCTGGTCCGCGCCGCCGGAGCGCACGGGCTCGTCGCGCACACGGGCGGCGAGGCGGCCCGCAGTGAGCCGGTCGCGCTCGCCGCGGCCGCCCGGGAGCGGGGCCTGCGCGTCGCAGTGGCCGCGCACAGCGAGAACGGCGTCCGTCGCCTCGGCGCGGAGGCACTCACCGTCGCCGCCCTGCTGTCCGGCGCGGCCGGACCCGGCCGGGACGAGGAGGGCGCCCTCGCCCTGGATCTGCTGATCGTGCTCGACGCGCCGCAGCTGGACGTCGAATCCGCCGCCATGCTCGTGGAGTCGCTGCCCGACGGCTGCCGTCTGGTGCTGAGCGGCGACCCCGGTGTCCTCGGTTCGGCGGGTGCGGGTCGGGTGTTCGGCGATGTGCTGGCGGCCCGGGTGTGCCCGCAGATCGCCTCTCGTGTCCCCGATGCCGGCCCGATCGGCGAACTGGTCTCGGGCATCGGCATCGGCGAGCTGAACCAGGTGGAGGCGCCCGGCAAGGAGGTCGTGATCGTCCCGGTCCAGGACGCGGGCGAGGCCGTGCACCGGACGGTGCAGCTGGTCGCCGACTCCGTACCGCGGGCGATCGGCGTGCCGGCCGAGCAGACGCAGGTGATCACGGTCGGCCACGGCGGTTCGGCGGGCACGCGCGCGCTGAACGCCGCGCTGAAGCAGCGGCTCAACCCCGGCCCGGGCCGTTTCGGCGGCTTCGACCCGGGCGACCGGGTGGCATACGTTCCGGCCCCGGGGCGCACGGTGACCGGAACGGTCGTCTCGGCCGACGCCGAGGGCCTGCGGCTGGAGTGCGAGGGCGAGAAGCTCGTCGTACCGAAGGAGCGGGTGGAGTCGGCCCTGCGGCACGGCTGGGCGCTCACCGCGCACCAGGCGGCGGGGATGCGCTGGCCGGCCGCGGTCGTGGTGCTGCCGGGCGATGCCGCCCAGGGCCTGAGCCGCGCCTGGGTCTACACGGCCTTCGGCCGGGGCGAGCGCCATCTCTCGGTCGTCCACGGCGTGGACCAGGCACTGCCCCGCGCCGTGGCCGAGGGGGTGGCCCAGGAGCGTACGACCCGGCTGCGGCCGCTTCTGGAGGTCCTCCTGGCCGTCGAGGAGGACTGACCCGGCGGGAGAGCGGAGTACGACGGAGGGCGGGACACCCACACGGTGTCCCGCCCTCCGTCGTACTCCTCAGGCG
>NZ_JBHWJZ010000072.1:0-13627 GCF_042731085.1 Streptomyces sp. NPDC059875 | reverse complement strand
GCAAAACCCCTGCCCAGGGTGCCTGGTGGGCTGTGTTTTTTTTAAACCCCCCCGCCCCCCCCCGACGTCACGTCGTGCGGGCCGGCCTTCTTCACGCACCCTCTCGTCCGGGAGGCCGGACTCGGGAGGTACGGACGAGAAAGCCCGTGGCCCATGGGGACGTCCCCATGAGCCACGGGCAGTGCGGAACGGGCGTGTCACCAGGTGACCGGCACCTCGGTGAACCCTTCCACGAGCACACCGGTGTTACGGGTCAGCTCCTGCGCCGGGACCGTGAGCCGAAGGTCCGGGTAGCGCCGGAGCAGGGTGCCGATGGCCGTCTGGAGTTCCATCCGGGCCAGCGCCGAGCCGGCGCAGAAGTGGGGCCCGGCACTGAACGACAGGTGCTTGTTGTCGTCCCGGTCCACCCGCAGCGCCTCCGGCTCCTTGAAGACCTCCTCGTCACGGTTGGCGGACTCCAGGGCGAGGAACACGGCGGATCCCGCCGGGATGGTCGTCCCGCCCACCTCGATGTCGGCGGAGGAGTACCGCACGGCGGCCAGCTGCGAGAAGAGCACCTGATGGCGCAGGAGCTCCTCCACCGCCGCCGGAACCAGCGAGGGATCCCGGCGCACCTTCGCCAGCTCCTCCGGGTGTGCGAGCAGCGTGACGACCGCGGCGGACAGGTGGTTGGCGGTGGACTCGTATCCGCCCATCAGCAGCCCCTGCACCCAGTACAGGAGTTCGTACTCGCCGAGCCGGCTCTCGTCCTCGTCCCGTACCGCGATGAGGGAGCTGATCAGGTCGTCGCCGGGCTGCTCGCGCTTGGCGGCGACCAGGCGCTGGATGTAGCCGAACAGTTCGCCGCGGTACCGGGCGACCTCCTCCGCGGTGTAGCGGTTGACCGACAGATAGGCGTCGGTCCACAGCCGGAAGTCCTTCTGGTCCTCCGGCGGGACACCGAGCAGCCCGCACAGGGTGCGGATGCCGAGCGGGAACGCCAGCGCCTCGGCGAGGTCGGCGGTGGGGCCGGCGGCCTCCATCGCGTCGAGCAACTCGTCGACCAGGGCCTGCACATGCGGGCGCATCTTCTCGACTCGGGCCGCGCTCAGGGCCTTGGTGACGAGCCGGCGCATCCGCGGGTGCTCGGGCGGGTCCAGGCTCACGTTCGGGTCCTGGAACATCGAGTTGTCCTTGGTGATCCGCGGCAGGTCCTCGCTGGACCGGTCGCGGTGCAGCCGCGGGTCGGAGAGCAGGGCGCGGATGTCCTCGTAACGCGTGACGACCCATCCCGGGTCCCCGCTGGGCAGGGTGACCCGGACGGCGGGACGCTCCCGCAGGCCGCGCAGTTCGATGGGGGCGTCGAGCACCGACGGCCGGGTGCCGAACGGGTAGGTCGGGGGATTCTCGTGCATCGGGCAGGTCGTCAAGGTGGCGTCCTCTCCTCATGGTGAAACCACACTCACCGCAGGCTCGCAGTGGCCGCTGGAGCGGCTCTGGAGAGGCAACGGAACCGCACTGGAGAGTTTCTAGATTTTGATGAATTACTTGAAGTCTTTCGTGTAGCGTGTTTGGTTAGTTGTCGCCATTGTGTTGTGTCACCAGCCCAGGGGTCGACACAGGCCCTTCAGACGATGCGGGGAATCATGGAAAGTGCACCATCCGCAGTCGTTCCGCTCGGCTCCCACACCAGACCGAACCGGGGGAGCATCCTCGGCGACGACGAACTGGCCGTGATCGAAGAACTGTTGCGGTCCGGCAGCCCGCTCTCCGGGGGCGTCTGGCGGGAACGTTTCGAAGAGGCGTTCCGCGCGCACCTCGGTGTGGCGCACGCGCTCTCGGTCACCAGCGGGACCACCGCGCTCCGGCTGGCCATCCACCTGCTCGACCTGCGCCCCGGCGACGAGGTCATCGCCACTCCGCAGACCTATCTGGCGACCGTACAGCCGCTGTTGGACTACGGCGTACGGGTCCGCTTCTGCGACGTGGAGCCCGACTCGCTCAACATCGACGCCTCGCGCATCGAGGAGTTGATCACCGACCGCACCCGGGCCGTCCTCATGGTCCACTACGGCGGTCGGGCGGCGGACATGCCGCGCATCATGGCGCTGGCCGAGCAGTACGGACTGACCGTCGTCGAGGACGCGGCTCACGCCATCGGCGGGTCGCTGCACGGCCGGCCACTCGGCTCGTTCGGACACTTCGGAATCTTCAGTTTCCACTCTTCCAAGAACATCACCACGCTGGGCGAGGGCGGCATGCTCGTCGTACGGGACGACGAGGCCGCCGCCCGGGCGACCGCTCTGCGCGACAACTCGGTCGACGCCGTCTACGTACCCTCCCGGCACACCTTCGCCTCGACCCACCGCCCGCCCGCCGGGGCCATGTTCCCCGCCGGTTCCTACACCGCCGACTGCCTGATGCTCCGGGGAACGGGCATCAACGGGACGCTCGCGGAGCCGGCCGCCGCGGTCGGGTACGTCCAGCTCGGCAGGCTGCCCGCGCTGCAGGCCAGGCGCCGGGAGCTGGCCCGGCAGTACACCGAGCGCCTCGCCGACATCCCCGGCCTGTACGTACCGCCGGTGCCGGAGGGCGTGGACCACCCCTACCACCTGTTCACCGCGTTCGTGGACCCCGAACTGATCGACCGGGACGCCCTGTTGAACGCCATGGACGCGGCCGGCGCACAACTGTCGCTGCGCTACTTCCCCCTGCACCTCATGCCGGAGTGGCGGGCGCACGGCCATCGCGAGGGCGAGTGCCCCGTGGCCGAGCGCCGCTGGTTCCGGGAAATGATCAACATCCCCTGCCAGCCCGGTATCGACGACGACCAGGCCGCCCAGCTGATGGACCAGCTGGAGCGCACCATCAGCCGGTCGTGGCGACGCGGGCGGACCCCTCTCGGGAGGACGGCATGACCGCACACCACACCCCGCAGCACTCCTACGACCTCGTCGTGGTCGGCGGCGGCGCCGTCGGACTCAGCACCGCCTGGTACGCCGCCGGCCGCGGCGCCTCCGTACTCGTCCTGGAGAGCAGCGACGGGCCGGAGAACACCGGCAGTTCCGCCGGCGCCGAACGCCAGTGGCGCGTCCAGTACACCCAGCGCGATCTCACCGAGCTGACGGTGCGCGCCCTGCCCCTGTGGCGCCGCATCGAGGAGGCCTGCGGCAGGCGGCTGGTGCATCACACCGGCAGCCTGTGGTTCGGCGAGACCAAGGAGGCCACCAACGAGGGCCAGATATCCGACGCCGCCCAGGTCCTCGACGACGCCGGTCTGCCCTACGAGTGGCTCACCGCGGCCGCCATCGAGAAGCGCTTCGGATTCACCGGACTGCCGGCCCACTACGAGGGCTTCCACCAGCCGGACGGCGGCGTGGTCGACGTCCGCGGCACGCTCTGGTCCCTCGCCCACCTCGCCCGCTCGGCGGGGGCGGAGATCCGGACCGGTCAGCGCGTCCTCGCCCTGGAGCCGCACCCCGAGCGCGTCGAGGTCGTCACCGACGGCGCCCGGATCACCGCCGACAAGGTCGTCGTCACCGCCGGTCCCTGGAGCAACGAGCTGACCGAACCGCTCGGCGTCCGCCTCGACGTCGAGGTGTACGACATGGCCACGGCGTACTTCCGCCTGCGCGACCCGGCCCGTGACCTGCCCACCTGGTTCGCCTTCCAGACCCCGACGGACACCGACTCCAACCTGTTCTACGGATTCGGCACCAACCCATGGAGCCCCGGCGGACTCGTGCGCGTCGCCCCGGACTTCGAGAGCGACCCCAGGACGGCTCCACCCGCGGCCCGACCCGGGCCCGACCCGCACCAGCTGCGCCGCACGGCGGAGTTCGTCGCCCGGCACATGCCCATGCTCGACCCGGAGCCCGTACAGCCGGGATCCTGCCTGATCGCCCTGCCCCGTGACCACGAACGGCAGTTCTACCTCGGTGCGCTGCCGCCCGGCGAGGGCCGCGACCGGGTACTCGTCCACGCGGCCGGCTGGGCCTTCAAGTTCGTCCCCGTCTTCGGCAGCGCGCTCGCCCAGCTCGCCCTCGACGGCAGCACCGAGTACTCGCTCGGGCGCTTCCGCCCGTGACCGGCCACCACCACCCGACACCGCCATCCGAGGAGAAGCCGGTGGGACACCTGCATGTGATCGACGCAGCCGCTGTACGCAAGCTGCTCACCTACGACGACGCGATCCCCGCCATGGAGGACACCATGGTCAGGGCGTCCCGGCGCGAGCTCTACGAGCACCCGCGGGTGACCGTCGAGCCGCCCGGCCACGGGGGCATGGTGCTTCTCATGCCCGCCGTCGGCGGCCCCGCGGAGGAGCCGGTTCTCGGCCTGAAGATGCTCAGCATGTTCCCGCGCGCGGTCGAGCGGGAGCTGCCCAGCGTCCAGGGCCTGGTCATCCTGGTCGACGCGATCCACGGACAGCCGCTCGCCCTGGTGGACGCCGGCGCCCTCACCGAGATCCGTACCGCGGCGGTCACCGCGGTGGCCACCCGCGCCCTGGCCCGTCCCGACGCCCGTGAACTCGCGGTCATCGGCGCCGGAGTGCAGGCGCGCGGCCATCTGGAAGCGCTGTCCCGGACGCGCGACTGGGAGCGGGTACGCATCTACAGCCGCACCCGCGCCACCGCCGAGAAACTCGCCCGCTGGGCCGAGGGCTTCTACCCGCACGCCGAGGTGTGCGACTCCACCGCGCAGGCCCTGGCCGACTGCGACGTCCTGTGCACCGCCACCTCGGTCGCCGGCGACGAGCCGGTGTTCGACGCCTCGGAGCTGCCCGCCGGGCGTGGCGTCCACATCAACGCGATCGGGGCGTTCGGGCCCGGCTGTCGCGAGCTGCCGACCGCGACGGTCGCCTCCGCACGGCTGATCGTCGACAACCGCGACGCCGCGCTGCGGGAGGCCGGGGACATCCTGCTGCCCATCGCCGAGGGGGCCCTCACCGAGGACGCCATCGTCGCCGAGATCGGCGAGGTGCTGGCCGGCACCCGGCCCGGCCGCATCGACGACACCGGGACCACGGTCTTCGAGACGCTCGGCCTGCCCGTCCAGGACTCGGTGGCCGCCGCCCTCGTCTACCAGCGGGCCGTCGCCCACGGCATCGGCGAGCGCATTTCCTTCCCCTGACGACGCCCCACAGGCCCATGACACGGACGACAAGGAGCTGACACCCATGCAGAACGACGATGGCCGCACGTACCTGGTCGTGGTCAACCACGAGGAGCAGTACTCGATCTGGGCCGAGGGCCGCGAGGTGCCGCTCGGCTGGACCGCCACCGGCTTCTCCGGACCCAAGGACGACTGCCTGGCCCACATCACGGAGGTCTGGACCGACATGCGTCCGCTCAGCCTCCGCCGCCGCCTCGCCGCGGCCGCGACCGACTGACCCCGACCGGCTGACCGACCGACCACAACCGACCGACCACGGCCCACCGACCGACCGAGCACGACCCGGCCGCCCACGGACCGCCGCCACCCCCGGTTCCCCCCACGACCACCACCAGCACCCCCGTCCCCTCACATGCAGAGAGGTAATCCCTGATGACCACCCAGGAGCAGCCCGGAAGGGCGGCCGAAGCCCCGCGCAGGCCCGGGCTCACCCGCAACAGCGACTTCATGAAGCTGTGGACCGGCGAGTCCGTGAGCCTGTTGGGCAGCGAGGTCTCCCTGATCGCACTGCCCTCCCTGGCAGTCCTCGCGTTCGGCGCCTCCGCCGGATCCGTCGGTCTGCTGATCGCCCTGCAGTGGATCCCGTTCGTGGTCCTCGGCCCCGTGGTCGGTGTGCTCACCGACCGGATGCGCCGCCGCCCCCTGATGATCGTCGCCAACCTCGGCCGTGCCGTCGCCCTGGGCTCGCTGCCGCTGGTGGCGTTCCTGGGCTCGGTGAGCATGGCGCACCTGTACGCGGTGGCCGTGATCAAGGGCGCCCTGGACGTGATCTTCCAGCTCGCCTACCAGGCGCACTTCCCGGCGCTGATCGAGCGCGAGGACTTCGCGGAGGCCAACGCCAAGACCCAGATGAGCCGTTCGCTCGCTGCGGTCTTCGGCCGCAGCATCGGCGGTGTGCTCGTCGGTGTGCTCGGCGCGGCCAAGGCCGTGACCGTCGACGCCCTGTCGTACCTCGTGTCCACCTTCACGATCTGGGCCATCCGCAAGCCGGAGCCCGCCCCGCAGCCCAGCGGCAAGGGCGTCGGCGCGGCCGTCACCGACCTCAAGCACGGTTTCACCACCCTCGTCGGCAACCGGCTGCTGCGGAGCCTGACCCTCATGGGCTTCTTCGGCAACCTCGCCGTCTCCATGACCATGGCGATGCTCGTCGTGTACGCCTACGACGACCTGGGCTTCAGCCCCGCACAGCTCGGCTTCGTCATGAGCGCGGGCGGTGTCGCCTTCGTCATCGGCGCGATCTTCTCCCGCAAGGCCCTGCACCACCTGGGCATGGGGCGTGCGCTGATCGTGACCCACGCCCTGCTCGGTCTCGCCGTGCTGCTGATGATCCTGGCCGGCAAGGGCACGGGGGGCGTCGTGGTCGTGGCGCTCTCGCAGTTCCTCGCCTCGCTCACCACCCCGATCGCCAACGTCGGCATCATGACGATGGTGCAGAAGGCCACCCCGCCGCACCTGATGGGCCGGGTCGGCGGCGTCTCCCTCCCGCTGGTCTGGGGCGCCAACGCGCTCGGCCCCGTCCTCGGCGCCGCTGCCGCCTCCGTGTGGGGCAACGCCGCCGCGTTCGCCCTGGCGGCGGTGCTCGCCTGGACCGCCATCGGCTGGCTGGTGGCCGGCTCGGTGCACGGCATCAGGGACGAGGTCCCGGCGGAGCTGCAGGCCGCCTAGGGCTGATTCCCGACCTTGCCCCTTCGACAGCACGAGGTCCGGCCGTACGTCCCCCGGCGGCCGGGCCTCGTGCCTCCCCCCCCTCAACACCCTTTGCTGTTCACGCGCGTTCCACCAATTGGCCCGACGGCGACGAGGAAGACGGGTAGGCCCGTGACCGACCAGATATCGACCGATGCCCTGGAAGAGAAGCGGCGCCGGCTTGCCAGGCTGCTCGCCGAGCGCGACCGCGACCGCGACCGCGACAAGGAGACCCGGACAGGACCCGTCTCCTTCGCCCAGCGTCGGCTGTGGATCCTCGACCGGCTCGTTCCCGGCAGCTGCGCGTACAACATCCCCATCGTGCTGCGTACCTCCACGGCCCCCGACCGCCAGGCCCTGGCTCGCGCCCTCGCCCGTGTCGTACAGCGCCACGAGGTGCTCAGGACCGTGTTTCCCGCGCCCGACGGCATGCCTGTCCAGCAGGTGCAGCCTCCTTTCGAACCGGCGGTCGAAGCGGTCGACGTCTCCACCGCCGCCGACCCCGGAGCGGCCGCCGAGGACCGCGTCAAGCAGTGGTCGGGGCAGCCCTTCGACCTCGCGACCGGTCCCCTCCTGCGCGCCATGACCGTACGGGTCTCCGCCGACGAGCACCTGATCGCGCTCTGCGTCCACCACATCGTCTGCGACGGCTGGTCCGTGGGCACGCTCTTCCGTGAACTCGACGCCTACTACCTCGAGTTCACCGAGGGAACGGCCGCCTCGCTGCCCGAGCTGCCGCAGCAGTACATCGACTACGCGATCTGGCAGCGCGGCCGCCTCACCGGCGAGCGCGAGGAGGAACTCACCTCGTACTGGCGCGAACGGCTCAGCGACGCCCCGGGCATTCTCCAGCTGCCGATGGACCGCGCCAGGCCCACCGGCCACCGGGTCAACGGCGGCAACGAGGAGTTCGAGTTCTCCGAGGACCTGGCACGGGCCGTGCACGCCTTCGCGCTGCAGGAGCGGACCACCCCGTTCACCGTCCTGCTCACCTGCTTCTCCGCCCTGATGGGGCGCTACAGCGGCCAGGAGGACATCCTCCTCGGCGTACCGGTGGCCGGACAGACCCACCAGGAGCTGGAGGGGCTGATCGGCTTCTTCGTCAACACCCTGGTCGTACGGTCCGACCTGACCGGGGCGCCCACGCTGCGCGAGGCCGTGGGGCGCGGCAAGGACGCCGTGCTCGGCGCCTTCGCCCACCAGGACATGCCCTTCGAGAAGCTCGTCATCGACTTCCAGCCGGACCGCAACCCCACCGTCAGCCCGGTTTTCCAGGTGCTGTTCAACTACCAGACCGCGGGCGACGAGCGGGTACGTCTGCCCCACCTCGGCGCCGATCTCGTGCCGTTCGACAGCGGCATCGTCCGCTTCGACCTCGAACTGAACCTGTACGCGCACGAGCGGCGGCTCGGCGGCTCCTGGGTCTACAACGCGGAACTCTTCGACTCCGCCGTGATGCACCGCATGAGCCGGATGTTCGGCCGACTGCTGACCCGGGCGCTCGCCGACCCCGACCGGCCGCTCAGCGAGCTCGCCCTGCTCGACGACAGCGACCTGGCCGAACTCGACCGGCTGACCGCCCCCGCCACGGACGCCCTGCCGCCGGCCGCGTCGGCCGAGGGGGTCCTCGACGCGGGCGACGACCTGCGGGCCGTCCTCGACGCGCTCGGGACCGAGGAGATCGCCGAACTGCGCATCCGGCCCGGCCTGCTGCACCAGCTCGTCGCCGCGGTCGAGAACGGCGCCGCCGTACGGGCCCCGCGGCGGATCGTCGCCTCCGGCGAACCCCTGCCGCTCACACTGGAGCGGCGCTGCCTGGCGGCACTGCCGGCGACGGAGCTGCACACCCTCTACATCAGCCCCGTGGCCGGTGAGATCGCCACCCGCCGCTGCGCCGGTGACGCACCCGCCGGCCACGACATCGCGGGCCGCCCGCTGCCCGGACGACGCGTCCGGGTGCTCGACGCGCACGGCAACCCGGTGCCCGTCGGCGTGCCCGGCAGCGTCCACGTGTCCGGTGTGTCCGTCGGCGACAGCCAGGAGACCGACACCGGCGACCTCGGGCGCTTCCGCGAGGACGGCGCACTGGAGGTCCTCGGCCGCCGCGACGAGCAGGTCCACCTCAAGCAGGTCCGGGTCCCGCGCGCCGAGATCGAGGCCGTGCTCCTCACCCACGAGGCCATCGGCGACGCCCGCGTCGACGCCCGCCTCGACGACACCGGCGACCTGGTGCTCGTCGCGTACCTCGTCCCGCACCGCCTGCACGTTCCCGGCTCCGAGGAGACCGTCCGGCTGCGCGAGGCGCTGCGCGCCCACTGCCAGCGTCTGCTGCCCGAGGTGCTGCTGCCCACCTCCTACGTCGTCCTCGACGCCTTCCCGCTCACCCCCGACGGCCGGGTGGACCGTGCCGCGCTGCCCGTCCCCGCCGCCGAGCAGCAGAGCGCCACGCCGGTACACACCGAGCCCTCCACCCCGCTGGAGGAGACCCTCGCCGAGATCTGGCGCTCCGTCCTCGGCCTGCCGTCGGTGGGCGTGCACGACAACTTCTTCCTGCTCGGCGGCCATTCGCTGCTCGCCGTTCAGGTCATGGCCCGGCTGCGCCGCGCGACCGGCGTGGACCTGCCGGTCAGCGTCCTGTTCCGTTACCGCACCATCGCCGACCTGGCCGTGCGGATCGGCTCGCTGGGCGCCGGTGCGGAGGAGCGGCCCGGGGCCCTGGCCCGTATCCAGTCCGGCACCGTCGCACCCGCACTGGCGTTGGTGCACCCGGCGGGCGGCAGCGTCTTCTGCTACGCCTCCCTGGCCACCGCGCTCACCAACCGCACCGTCTACGCCTTCGAGGGCGGTCAGGAGGCCCCCTCCCACGAGGCCCGCGCCGCCGCCTACCTGGCCGAGCTGGAGGCCGCCGACCCCGGACCGTTCCTGCTCGGCGGCTGGTCGCTCGGCGGCACCCTCGCCTTCGAGATGGCCCGCCAGCTGCATGCCCGCGGCCAGGACCCGGGACCGATCGTACTGATCGACTCCTTCCTGTACGACGGCGATCCCGACAGCCCCGACACCCACGCCTATCTGCTCCACAGCTTCCTGCGGGACCTCACCGCCGACCTCGGCATGCCGGCCACGGTGCTCCCGCCCGGCAGCGAACTGCTCACCGTGCGGCGGCTGTTCGCCGATGTCCTGGACGGCTGGGGCGACTCCGTGCCCGCCGGGCTCGACCTCGACGAGGTGGTGCGGCGGTACGGCATCTACCGGGACAACATGCTCGGCCTCGCGGCCTACCGGCCGACCGGCCCCCGTTACCCCGGGGAGGTGCACCTGCTGCAGGCGGAGCAGTCCCCGGAGGCGATCGAGGGCTGGCGGGCCGTCGCCGAGAACCTCGTCGTGCACCGGGTGCCCGGCGACCACTACAGCATCATGCGCAACCCCGAACTGACCCATGTGGCCCATGTCCTGGACGGTGTGCTCTGCGCCGCCGGCCGCACCCCGGAGGAGGCGAACCGCCGATGAGCGTCGACATACGACTTCCCGCCACACCCGCGCCGGCCGCCGAGGAGATACGCGCGGGCGACGCGCCGAGCGTGCTGCACCTGGTGGCCGACGCCGTCGCCCGCCACGCCGACGAGCCCGCCCTCGCGGGACACGGTTCCACCGTCACCTACCGCGACATGTGGCGGCGGGCGGGCGCGGTCGCCGCCCGGCTGCGCGGGGAGGGCATCGGGCCCGGAGACGTGGTGGGTCTGGCCGCCCTGCGGTCCACCGAGCTGATCGTCGCCCTGATCGGGGTGCTCCGCTCGGGCGCGGCGTTCCTTCCGCTGGACTCCGGCTATCCGCGGGCCAGGCTGGAGCACATGCTCGACGACGCACGGGTGGGCGTGGTCCTCGGCCATCCGGAGACGGCGGGGCGGTTCGCCGCCGCGGGCCGTACGGTGCTGCTGCTCGGCGACGAGCCGACGTCGCGCACCGGGGCCGCCGCCGCGGAGCCTCTCCTTCCGGCGCTGCCCGCCGCGGAGGACCTCGCGTACGTCCTCTACACCTCGGGCACCACCGGCGCCCCCAAGGGCATCGCCATGCCGCACGGCGCGCTCGCCAACATCGTGGAATGGCAGACCGGCGTCTCCGAGGCGTCCGTCGGCAGCCGCACCCTGCAGTTCTCCGCGATCTCCTTCGACGTCGCGTTCCAGGAGATCTTCGCCTCGCTCGCGGTCGGCGGCACCGTGGTGTGCGTGACCGAGGAGGAACGGCGGGATCCGCTCCGCTTGTGGGAGGCGGCGGCACGTGAGCGGGTGGACCGGATGTTCCTCCCGTACGTGGCGCTCCAGGCGCTGGTCCTGGTCGCCGAACCGGGCGCGCCCGGCGCGCCACCGCTGCGCGAGATCATCACCGCGGGGGAGCAGTTGCAGTGCTCCCGGGCCCTGCGCGCCCTGCTGGTCTCGCTGCCGGGCTGCCGTCTGATCAACCAGTACGGGCCCTCGGAGGCCCATGTGGTCACCTGGCACCCCTTGGAGGGCGATCCCGACAGCTGGCCGGCCCTGCCGCCGATCGGTCTGCCGGTGCCCGGCAACCGGGTGTACGTCCTCGACGCGCTGGGCGAGGAGGTGCCGCCCGGCGGCATCGGCGACATCCACGTCGCTGGAGTGCAGGTCGCCTACGGCTACTGGAACCGCCCGGACCTGACGGCGGACCGCTTCCTCCCGGAGCCCGGCCGCCCGGGTCGCCGCATGTACCGCACCGGCGACGTGGCACGACGGCGGCCGGACGGCTCTCTCGACTACCTCGGCCGCGCCGACGACCAGGTGAAGATCCGCGGCTTCCGGCTCGAACTCCCCGAGGTCGAGCGGGTGTTGGGCGACCTGCCCGGGGTCTCCTCGTGCGCGGTCGCGGTACGGGGCGAGGACGGCATCGAGAAGACCCTGGTCGCCTTCGTCGTCCTGGAACCGGGCCTGGGCACCTCCGCCCTCGCCTCCCTGCGCACGGACCTCGCGGAGCTGCTGCCCGACTACATGGTCCCGGGCCGCTTCCGCGCGGTGACCGACCTCCCCACCATGCCGAACGGCAAGATGGACCGTCCCCGCCTGCGGGCGATGGCGGAGAACGCGGAGTGAACTCGGGGCCCGGGGGCGCGGCGTGACGGCCGTGTCCCCGGGCGCGGGGACGGGCGCGCCGGCGTAGGGCGGGAGCTCGCGCCAGTGGGGGGCGGCAGCGGATCGATCCGCTGCCGCCCCCCACTCGCTTGCGCGCGCCGGACCCTCAGGGCGCCGTCACGACCACCGCCGTGCGAACCAGGTGCGGGGAAACCGCGAACCGGCCGTGCAGAATCTCCGGTGCGAGGCCGAGGCGGCGGCGGGTGCCCAGGATGTGGGCGGTGAAGGTGCCCGTGCGCGGGTCCGGTTCGACGCGGACGTCGTGGAAGCCCAGCCAGCTGCCGACCAGGGGGAACCAGGCCTTGTAGACGGACTCCTTGGCGCTGAAGAACACGGTCGGCCAGTACGGAGCCCCGCCGCCGGGGCCGCGCCACCAGTCCTCTTCCTCCGGACGGCAGACGAGCTGCCGGGTGGGCTCGTCCAGACGCATGCTGTCCTCGGCGTCGATGCCGATCGACCGGATGCGGTCCGAACGGGCCACCGCCGCCGCGCAGTAGTCACCGGTGTGCGAAATGCTGCCGACGACCTGCGGCGGCCAGACCGGGGCCCGGTCACGGCCCGCGGGCACGGGCACCGCGGGCAGGCCCAGTGCGGTCAGGGCCCGGCGCGCACACGCCCGGCCGGCCCGGAACTCCCGCCGCCGTGCGGGGACCGCCCGTTCGCTGAGCGTCGCGGCCTCCTCGGGCAGCGGCTCTTCGGTCCAGGCCGAGGCGTCCGCCACCGCCACCGCGACGGCTCCGGGAAGCAGATCACGCATGCACATCACCCCGGCATTCCACTGTGGCTTCGGTTGACTTCTCTACAGTCTCTATAGCGCTTATGTAGTATGTGGTCATGAATACTGCAAAGTCAACGCCGCCTCGATGGTTCCTCACCCCGCCCTCCAAGGAGGCGGAGGTGCGGCTGTTCTGCTTTCCCTACTCCGGCTGCGGCGCCTCCATGTTCCGCAACTGGCCCACTCGCATCGGCCCGGCCGAGGTCGTCCCGCTGCAGCTCCCCGGCCGGGAGAACCGCACCAGGGAACCGCACTTCGGCACCTACGAGGAGCTCGCCGACCAGCTCGTCGAGGGCATCGCCGAGCATCTGGACCGCCCGTACGCGGTGTTCGGGCACTGCGGAGGCGCGCTGCCAGCCTTCGAGAGCGTCATCCGGATCGTGGAGCGCGGGCTGCGGCCGCCCGAGCGCGTCTTCGTCTCCTCCCAGGTCGCCCCGCAGGACGGCCCGTACGGTCGCTTCCTCGGGCTCGACGAGACGGGGCTGCGCGCGGAGCTCATCGCCCTGCTCGCCGCGCTCGGGGCTGCCGAGCCGCCCGAGGAGATCCTCGACCTCTATCTGGAGGTGCTCGTCGCGGACGTCGAGGCCAACAAGAAGTACCGCAAGGACGTGGCCGGTTCCCTGCCGTGCGCCGTCACCGCGCTCGGCTGGGACGCCGATGTGGAGGTCCCGCACGCCCTGATGGGCGGCTGGGCCGACTGGGTCGCCGAGGGCGCGGCCCGCAAGGAGATCCTCGGCGGCACGCACTACACCTTCCTGGACGCCCCCGCGGACCTGGTGGCCTGTCTGGCACGCGACCTGAAGGCCATGGCCTGACGTGCGACAGGCCGGTACGAACGAAGGAGCCCTGCCCGGTGGACGCCGGGCAGGGC
>NZ_JBHWJZ010000071.1:0-14008 GCF_042731085.1 Streptomyces sp. NPDC059875 | reverse complement strand
CCGACGGGGACACACCCCCGTCGGCCCGCCGCCGTTTGTGCGGCGTTGTCAGTGCCAGCGGATAGCCTGCACAAACAGATTTACGAAGACGGTCCGAGGTCCAGGGAGGGGCTCAGGTGCGCGTGCTCGGGGTGGACCCGGGGCTGACCCGGTGCGGGGTCGGCGTCGTCGAAGGCGTCGCCGGGCGGCCCCTGACCATGGTCGGCGTGGGCGTGGTGCGGACGGCGGCCGACGCCGACATCGGCGTCCGCCTGGTCGGCATCGAGCGCGGCATCGAGGAGTGGCTCGACCGCTTCTCGCCCGAACTGGTCGCCGTGGAGCGGGTGTTCAGCCAGCACAACGTACGTACGGTCATGGGCACCGCGCAGGCCAGCGCCGTCGCCATGCTCTGCGCCTCGCGCCGCGGCATCCCCGTCGCCCTGCACACCCCCAGCGAGGTCAAGGCCGCCGTCACCGGCAGCGGGCGGGCCGACAAGGCCCAGGTCGGAGCCATGGTGACCCGGCTGCTCCGGCTCTCCGCCCCACCCAAGCCGGCCGACGCCGCCGACGCCCTCGCCCTGGCCATCTGCCACATCTGGCGGGCCCCCGCACAGAACCGCCTCCAGCAGGCCGTCGCCGCCCATCACGCATCGAAAGGCCGTTCCGCATGATCGCCTTTGTCAGCGGCCCGGTCGCCGCGCTCGCCCCCACCACCGCGGTCGTCGAGGTCGGCGGCGTCGGCATGGCCGTCCAGTGCACCCCGAACACCATCGCCGGCCTGAGGATCGGTCAGGAGGCCCGGCTGGCCACGTCCCTGGTGGTCCGTGAGGACTCCCTGACGCTGTACGGCTTCGCCGACGACGACGAGCGGCAGGTCTTCGAACTGCTCCAGACGGCGAGCGGAGTCGGACCGAGGCTGGCCCAGGCGATGCTGGGCGTGCATTCCCCGGACGCGCTGCGCCTCGCGGTCTCCACCGGGGACGAGAAGGCGCTGACCGCCGTGCCCGGCATCGGCAAGAAGGGCGCGCAGAAGCTCCTCCTGGAGCTGAAGGACAAGCTGGGCGCCCCACTGGGCAGCAGCGGCCTCGTCGGCGCCCAGCGCGCGGTGGCCTCCGGCCCGGCGCCGTGGACGGAGCAGCTGTCCGCCGCGCTGATCGGCCTCGGGTACGCGTCGCGCGAGGCGGAGGAGGCGGTGTCGGCGGTGACGCCGCAGGCCGAGGCCGCGATCGCCTCCGGCGGCTCGGCCCCGGTCCCGCAGCTCCTGCGCGCCGCCCTCCAGACCCTGAACCGCGCCAGATAGCCCTGCGGGGCCTCTTTCCCCACCCCGCCCCTTCCCGAAACTGGGGGCAAGCCCCCAGACCCCCGTACGGCCTGCGGCCGTGTCCTAAAGCGCCGGACGGGCTGAAGTTCCGCCCAGAGGGCGGAATTCAGCCTCGCCGGCGTTTGAGGCGCGGGGTCTGGGGCGGAGCCCCAGTTCGGGAAGGGGCGGGGTGGGGAAGGAGCCCCGCGCAGCGGCCCCCGCCCCGCAGACACGTACCGCACCACCACCACGAAGGCAGACACCGTGAACTGGGACGACGACATCGCACCGGCCGCCGAGGAGCGCATCGTCGGCGCGGCCGCCGAGAGCGACGACCAGGCCGTCGAGGCGGCCCTGCGCCCCAAGGACCTCAACGAGTTCGTCGGTCAGGAGAAAGTGCGCCAGCAGCTCGACCTGGTCCTCAGGGCTGCCCGCCAGCGCGGCGCCACCGCCGACCACGTCCTGCTCTCCGGCGCCCCCGGCCTCGGCAAGACCACCCTGTCGATGATCATCGCGGCGGAGATGAACGCCCCGATCCGGATCACCTCCGGCCCCGCCATCCAGCACGCCGGCGATCTCGCCGCGATCCTCTCCTCCCTTCAGGAGGGAGAGATCCTCTTCCTCGACGAGATCCACCGCATGTCCCGCCCCGCCGAGGAAATGCTCTACATGGCGATGGAGGACTTCCGCGTCGACGTCATCGTCGGCAAGGGCCCCGGCGCCACCGCCATCCCCCTGGAGCTGCCGCCCTTCACCCTGGTCGGCGCCACCACCAGGGCCGGACTCCTGCCGCCCCCGCTCCGCGACCGCTTCGGCTTCACCGGTCACATGGAGTTCTACGACCCCTCCGAGCTCGAGCGCGTCATCCACCGCTCCGCCGGACTCCTCGACGTCGAGATCGACACCGCCGGGGCCGCCGAGATCGCCGGCCGCTCCCGCGGCACCCCCCGGATCGCCAACCGCCTGCTGCGCCGCGTCCGCGACTACGCCCAGGTCAAGGCCGACGGAGTGATCACCCGCGAGATCTCCGCCGCCGCCCTCGGGGTGTACGAGGTGGACAGCCGCGGGCTCGACCGGCTGGACCGGGCCGTCCTGGAGGCCCTGCTCAAGCTCTTCGGCGGCGGGCCGGTCGGCCTCTCCACCCTCGCGGTCGCGGTGGGGGAGGAGCGCGAGACCGTCGAGGAGGTCGCCGAACCCTTCCTCGTACGGGAAGGTCTCCTGGCGCGTACGCCCCGTGGTCGCGTCGCCACTCCCGCGGCATGGACACATCTCGGACTCGTTCCGCCGCAGGCAGCGGCCCCGGGCGCGCCAGGAAGCGGACAACAGGGGCTCTTCGGGGCGTGACGGCGCGGAGACTCGTCGGGGTAGGAACCAGGGTGCGATGCTGGACGTTGTTCCAATGATGCGGACTCGCCTAGACTCCGCCGATGCCGACCTTTCTGGCCGGCACGCCCACCCCCGAAGATCAGGCCGCGGGTTCTCCGCGTCCGTGCGAAGGAAACCCGTCCCGTGAGTATCGTGACCCTCCTCCCCTTCATCGTCCTCATCGGGGCCATGTTCCTGATGACCCGCTCTGCGAAGAAGAAGCAGCAGGCGGCCGCGCAGATGCGCGACGAGATGCAGCCCGGCACCGGCGTACGCACGATCGGGGGGATGTACGCCACCGTCAAGGAGATCGGTGACGAGACCGTCCTCCTCGAGGTTGCGCCCGGCGTGCACGCCGTCTACGCGAAGAACGCGATCGGCGCGGTCCTTCAGGACGCGGAGTACAACCGCATCGTCCACGGCGACGAGCCCGACGCCGAGACCGTCGTTCCGGACGACGCCTCCTCGCTGACCGAGCCCGCCGAGCCCGCCGAGGCCGACGCCTCGGACGACGCCGCCGAGGTCACCGAGGACGCCAAGCCCGACCTGACCAAGAAGGTCGAGGCCGTCGAGGCCGACACCGTGGTCAAGAAGGACGACAAGGCCGACGGCGAGACCGAGGCGAAGTAGTCCGGACCGGGGACCGCGGTACGCCCACCGGCGTCCGCGGTCCCCGGCACGGTTCCACGTCTGCGGGGGCAGGTCCCCACACACACATCGTGGCCGTACCGCGCACACCCGGCGCGGGACGGTTGGACAGGGAGAAACGACAAGGTGGCAGCACCGAAGAAGGGCCGAAGGCCGGCGGGGGGCCAGAGCAGGCCGGGGCGTGCCCTGGCTCTGATCCTGATCGCCATGGTCGCGCTCACGGGCGGAATGTTCTGGTCGGGTCACACCACGCCGCGGCTGGGCATCGACCTCGCCGGTGGTACGTCGATCACGCTGAAGGCGAAGGCCGAGCCCGGCCAGGAAGACGCCGTCAACGAGACCAACATGAACACGGCGGTCGGCATCATCGAGCGCCGTGTCAACGGTCTGGGTGTCTCCGAGGCCGAGGTCCAGACGCAGGGCCGCGAGAACATCATCGTGAACATCCCCCGGGGTGTGAACGAGAAGCAGGCCCGTGAGCAGGTCGGCACCACCGCCCAGCTCTACTTCCGGCCCGTCCTGACCTACGCGCCCTCCGAGCAGCCGGCGCCGAAAGCGAGCTCGTCGACTTCGCCGAAGCCCTCGGCCTCCGGCTCGACCGCCGACAGCGGCAAGAAGGACGAGAAGTCCGCCACCCCGTCGGCGAGCGCCTCCACCCAGGGCCGCGCGGTCTCCGAGGCCCTGAAGGCCCCGAGCCCCACGCCGACCCCGAGCGGCTCCGCCACCCCGAAGAGCTCCGAGAGCCCGAAGCCCTCCGGCACCCCGAGCACCGACCCCGCGACCTCCGCCCTCGAGCAGAAGTTCGCCACCCTGAACTGCCTCGACCCGAAGCAGCGCGCCGAGGCCGGCCAGGGCGTCAAGCCGGAGCAGTCCACCGTCGCCTGTGGCAAGAACGCCATCGGCCAGTGGGAGAAGTACCTCCTCGGCCCGGCCGAGGTGGACGGCAAGGACGTCGACGACGCCCAGGGCACCTTCGACCAGCAGCGCGGCATGTGGATCGTGAACATGGAGTTCACGGACGAGGGCGCCAAGAAGTTCTCGAAGATCACCAGCAAGCTGTCGCAGCAGCAGGAGCCGCAGAACCAGTTCGCGATCGTCCTGGACGGCGAGGTCGTCTCGGCCCCGTCGGTGCGCACCACGCTGAGCGCCAACGCGGAGATCTCCGGCAGCTTCAACCAGCAGTCCGCCCAGGACCTCGGCAACATCCTGTCCTACGGCGCCCTGCCGCTCTCCTTCGACACCCAGAGCGTCGACACCGTCACCGCCGCCCTCGGCGGTGAGCAGCTGGAGGCGGGTCTGATCGCCGGTGCGATCGGTCTCGCGCTCGTGGTCCTCTACCTGGTCGTCTACTACCGCGGCCTGTCGCTGATCGCCCTGCTCAGCCTGGGTGCCTCGGCGCTGCTCACGTACGTGATCATGGCCCTGCTCGGCCCGGCCATCGGCTTCGCGCTGAACCTGCCAGCCGTCTGTGGCGCCATCGTCGCCATCGGTATCACCGCGGACTCGTTCATCGTCTACTTCGAACGCATCCGCGACGAGGTCCGCGAGGGCCGCACGCTGCGTCCCGCGGTCGAGCGTGCCTGGCCGCGCGCCCGCCGCACGATCCTCGTCTCCGACTTCGTGTCGTTCCTCGCCGCCGCGGTGCTCTTCCTCGTCACCGTCGGCAAGGTGCAGGGCTTCGCGTTCACCCTCGGTCTGACCACCCTGCTCGACGTGGTCGTGGTGTTCCTCTTCACCAAGCCGCTGATGACGCTGCTCGCGCGCACCAAGTTCTACGGCGAGGGTCACGCCTGGTCCGGTCTTGACCCCAAGCGCCTCGGCGCCAAGCCGCCCCTGCGCCGCTCCCGCCGTGTCTCCGCCCCCGTCGACCCGAAGGAGGCGTGAGATGGCGAAGAAGCACGACAGCCTCGGCGCCCGGCTCAACCGCGGTGAGGTCGTCTACGACTTCATCGGCAACCGCAAGCTCTGGTACGGCATCTCGATCCTGATCACCATCACGGCGATCGTGGCCCTCGCGGTCCGCGGGCTGAACATGGGCATCGAGTTCCAGGGCGGCGCCGTCTTCACCACCCCGAAGTCGGACGTCTCCGTCTCGCAGGCCCAGGAGTACGCGGAAGAGGCCTCCGGCCACGACGCGGTCGTCCAGAAGCTCGGCAGCGGCGCCCTGCGCATCCAGGTCGGCGGACTCGACACCGAGAAGTCCGACCAGGTCCGCGCGGAGCTCGCCAAGGACCTGAACGTCGCCGAGAACAAGATCGCGGCGGAGCTGGTCGGTCCCAGCTGGGGCGAGCAGATCGCCACCAAGGCATGGACCGGTCTCGCGGTCTTCATGATCCTCGTGGTGATCTATCTGGCCATCGCCTTCGAGTGGAGAATGGCGGTCGCGGCGCTCGTCGCCCTGATCCACGACCTCACCATCACCGTCGGCATCTACTCGCTCGTCGGCTTCGAGGTCACGGTCGGTACGGTCATCGGTCTGCTGACGATCCTCGGCTACTCGCTGTACGACACGGTCGTCGTCTTCGACTCCCTCAAGGAGGGAACGAAGGACATCACCAAGCAGACCCGCTACACCTACAGCGATCTGGCCAACCGTTCGATCAACGGCACCCTGATCCGTTCGATCAACACCACCGTCGTGGCGCTGCTGCCGGTCGCCGGCCTGCTCTTCATCGGTGGCGGCGTCCTCGGCGCCGGCATGCTGAACGACATCTCGCTGTCGCTGTTCGTCGGCCTCGCCGCCGGTGCGTACTCCTCGATCTTCATCGCCACCCCGATCGTCGCCGACCTCAAGGAACGCGAGCCGGCGATGAAGGCGCTCAAGAAGCGGGTGCTCGCCAAGCGGGCTTCCGCGGCGGACAAGGGCGAGCCCCTAGACGCCGACGAGGACACGGCCGTCGTCCAGGACGAGGCGGAGACCGCCGTCGTCGGACAGCGCGGCCGCCGCGGCAGGCCGTCGGAGCGCCGCGGATGACCGCCGAGGCACCGGACACCACCGGTCTGCTCCTCAGCCGGATCCGGGACGTCCCCGACTACCCGAAGCCGGGCGTGCTGTTCAAGGACATCACCCCGCTGCTCGCGGACCCGGAGGCCTTCACGGCGCTGACCGACACCCTCGCCACGCTGTGCACCACGCACGGCGCGACGAAGATCGTCGGCCTGGAGGCGCGCGGCTTCATCCTCGCCGCACCGGTGGCCGTCCGCGCGGGCCTGGGGTTCATCCCGGTCCGCAAGGCCGGCAAGCTGCCCGGTGCGACGCTGAAGCAGGCGTACGAGCTGGAGTACGGCACCGCCGAGATCGAGGTGCACGCCGAGGACCTGGCCGCGGGCGACCGCGTCATGGTCATCGACGACGTCCTCGCCACCGGCGGCACCGCCGAGGCCTCGCTGGAGCTCATCCGGCGGGCCGGCGCCGAGGTCGCGGGTGTCGCGGTCCTCATGGAGCTCGGCTTCCTCGCCGGGCGGGCCCGGCTGAAGCCCGCGCTGCGCGGCGCCCCGCTGGAGGCGCTGATCACGGTCTGACACCGCACTCGCCTGCGGTGGGAGGGGCGCTCCGGGGAATCCCCGGGGCGCCCCGGCCGTTTTCCCGGTATGTCCCGGAACGGGACCGCTACCCACGTGGCGGCCGTCTCACCCTTCGCGCGCGTGAGCACGGCGCGCCCCGGATCGATACCATGGGCTTTCCGGGCCTGACCGGGGGACCCGGCACCGCACGAGGAGCGCTCTTGCCAGACGAGGCCCAGCCACTCTCCGCCGCGCAGCCCGACCCGCAGGCCGAGAAGGCCGCGGCGGACCCCGCGACGCCCACGAACAAGCCCGCGGAGAGCAGGCCCGCGCCCGTGGCCCCCGCCCCGGCACCGGCCTCCACGCCCAAGCCCGCGCCCGCCCCGGTGGCCCGCTCCGGCGGCGGCTCGTCCAACCGTGTGCGCGCCCGTCTCGCCCGGCTGGGCGTCCAGCGCTCCTCCCCGTACAACCCGGTCCTCGAACCGCTGCTGCGGATCGTCCGCTCCAACGACCCGAAGATCGAGACCGCGACGCTGCGCCAGGTCGAGAAGGCCTATCAGGTCGCCGAGCGCTGGCACCGCGGTCAGAAGCGCAAGAGCGGCGACCCGTACATCACGCACCCGCTCGCCGTCACCACCATCCTCGCCGAGCTCGGCATGGACCCGGCCACCCTCATGGCCGGTCTGCTGCACGACACCGTCGAGGACACCGAGTACGGCCTGGACACCCTGCGCCGCGACTTCGGCGACCAGGTCGCGCTGCTCGTCGACGGCGTCACCAAGCTCGACAAGGTCAAGTTCGGCGAGGCCGCCCAGGCCGAGACCGTGCGCAAGATGGTCGTCGCCATGGCCAAGGACCCGCGCGTCCTGGTCATCAAGCTCGCCGACCGCCTGCACAACATGCGCACCATGCGCTACCTCAAGCGGGAGAAGCAGGAGAAGAAGGCCCGCGAGACCCTCGAGATCTACGCGCCGCTGGCCCACCGCCTGGGCATGAACACCATCAAGTGGGAGCTCGAGGACCTCGCCTTCGCGATCCTCTACCCCAAGATGTACGACGAGATCGTCCGGCTCGTCGCCGAGCGCGCGCCCAAGCGCGACGAGTACCTCGCCATAGTGACCGACGAGGTCCAGTCCGACCTGCGCGCCGCCCGCATCAAGGCCACCGTCACCGGCCGGCCGAAGCACTACTACAGCGTCTACCAGAAGATGATCGTCCGCGGCCGGGACTTCGCGGAGATCTACGACCTGGTCGGCATCCGCGTCCTCGTGGACACCGTCCGCGACTGCTACGCGGCCCTCGGCACCGTCCACGCGCGATGGAACCCGGTCCCCGGCCGGTTCAAGGACTACATCGCGATGCCGAAGTTCAACATGTACCAGTCGCTGCACACGACGGTCATCGGCCCCAACGGCAAGCCGGTCGAGCTGCAGATCCGTACGTTCGACATGCACCGCCGGGCCGAGTACGGCATCGCCGCGCACTGGAAGTACAAGCAGGATCCCTCCGCCGGCGCATCCAAGGTGCGCACCGACGTGCCGAAGAGCGCCGGCAAGGACGACCACCTCAACGACATGGCGTGGCTGCGCCAGCTGCTCGACTGGCAGAAGGAGACCGAGGACCCCAGCGAGTTCCTGGAGTCCCTGCGCTTCGACCTGTCGCGCAACGAGGTCTTCGTCTTCACCCCCAAGGGCGACGTCATAGCGCTGCCGGCCGGGGCCACCCCCGTGGACTTCTCGTACGCCGTCCACACCGAGGTCGGCCACCGCACCATAGGGGCGCGGGTCAACGGGCGGCTCGTCCCGCTCGAATCGACCCTCGACAACGGCGACCTGGTGGAGGTCTTCACCTCCAAGGCCGCCGGCGCCGGGCCGTCCCGCGACTGGCTGGGCTTCGTCAAGTCCCCGCGGGCCCGCAACAAGATCCGCGCGTGGTTCTCCAAGGAGCGCCGCGAGGAGGCGATCGAGCAGGGCAAGGACGCCATCGCGCGGGCCATGCGCAAGCAGAACCTGCCGATCCAGCGGATCCTGACCGGCGACTCGCTCGTCACACTGGCCCACGAGATGCGCTACAGCGACATCTCCTCGCTGTACGCGGCGATCGGCGAGGGCCATGTCACCGCCCAGTCCATCGTCCAGAAGCTGGTGCAGGCCCTCGGCGGCGAAGAGGCGGCCAACGAGGACCTCGTCGAGACCGCCCCGCCGACGCGCGGGCGCGCCAAGCGCCGCTCCAGCGCCGACCCGGGTGTCGTCGTCAAGGGCGTCGAGGACGTCTGGGTCAAGCTGGCCCGCTGCTGTACGCCCGTACCGGGCGACCCGATCATCGGCTTCGTCACCCGCGGCAGCGGCGTATCGGTTCACCGCAGCGACTGCGTCAACGTCGATTCGCTCTCCCGCGAGCCCGAGCGCATCCTCGAGGTCGAGTGGGCCCCCACCCAGTCCTCGGTGTTCCTGGTCGCCATCCAGGTCGAGGCGCTCGACCGCTCCCGGCTGCTGTCGGACGTCACCCGGGTCCTGTCGGACCAGCACGTCAACATCCTGTCGGCGGCCGTCCAGACCTCCCGCGACCGGGTGGCCACCTCGCGCTTCACCTTCGAGATGGGCGACCCGAAGCACCTCGGACACGTCCTGAAGGCCGTCCGCGGCGTGGAGGGCGTCTACGACGTCTACCGGGTCACCTCGGCGCGCAGGCCGTAGACCCTCCGTACGAAAGGGGCCCCGGTACCTTCTCGGTACCGGGGCCCCTTCGCGTACGTACGACGGACTCTTCTCAGCCGCCGAACTCCTCCAGGCCCTTCAGCGCCTGGTCGAGGAGCGCCTGGCGGCCCTCCAGCTCACGCGCCAGCTTGTCGGCCTTGGCGTCGTTGCCCGCCGTGCGGGCCGCGTCGATCTGCTTCTGCAGCTTGTCGACCGCGTCCTGCAGCTGGCCCGTCAGACCCGCGGCACGCGCGCGTGCCTCCGGGTTCGTCCGGCGCCACTCCGACTCCTCGGCCTCCTGGAGCGCCCGCTCCACCGCGTGCATCCGGCCCTCGACCTTCGGGCGGGCGTCGCGCGGAACGTGGCCGATGGCCTCCCAGCGCTCGTTGATGGAGCGGAAGGCCGCACGCGCCGCCTTCAGATCCGTCACGGGCACCAGCTTCTCGGCCTCGACCGCGAGCTCCTCCTTCAGCTTGAGGTTCTCGGTCTGCTCCGCGTCCCGCTCGGCGAAGACCTCGCCGCGCGCAGCGAAGAACACGTCCTGGGCGCCGCGGAAGCGGTTCCACAGGTCGTCCTCGTGCTCGCGCTGGGCGCGGCCCACCGCCTTCCACTCCGCCATCAGCTCGCGGTAGCGGGCGGCCGTGCCACCCCAGTCCGTGGAGTTGGAGAGCGACTCGGCCTCGGCGACCAGCTTCTCCTTGGCCTTGCGGGCATCCTCGCGCTGCGCGTCCAGCGAGGCGAAGTGCGCCTTGCGGCGCTTGGAGAAGGCCGAGCGGGCGTGCGAGAACCGGTGCCACAGCTCGTCGTCCGACTTCCGGTCGAGCCGAGGCAGGCCCTTCCAGGTGTCCACGAGCGCCCGCAGGCGCTCACCGGCAGCCCGCCACTGCTCGCTCTGCGCCAGCTCCTCGGCCTCCTTGACCAGAGCCTCCTTGGCGCCACGCGCCTCGTCGGTCTGCTTGGCCTTCTGGACCTTGCGCTCCTCGCGGCGCGACTCGACCGTCTCGACCAGCTTGTCGAGCCGGGTGGTCAGCGCGGCGAGGTCACCCACGGCGTGATGCTCGTCGACCTGCTGCCGGATGTGGTCGATCGCGGCAGTGGCGTCCTTCGCCGAGAGGTCGGTGGTCTTCACCCTCTTCTCGAGGAGGCCGATCTCGACAACCAAGCCCTCGTACTTGCGCTCGAAGTAGGCCAGTGCCTCCTCGGGAGTGCCGGCCTGCCACGATCCGACGACCTTCTCGCCCTCGGCAGTACGCACGTACACGGTGCCCGTCTCATCGACGCGGCCCCACGGGTCGCTGCTCACAGCGCCTCCTCCACATGATGCCGACGAGGGGGTTGTGCCCCCTGGGCATCGTCCACAGTTTCCCGGCGGGCCTCGCCCGCCCTCAACAACGCGGATACAGGACCGCGCTGCACAACGCCAATCTAGGCGACCGGCTGCCCGGCTGTCCGCACTCAGCGCGACCGAAATTCAACGGTCGCGCCGTGCGTCAGTTCTTGCTGACCGTGGCCTTCTCGATGGTGACGGCCTTCTTGGGCGCGCCGTCCTTGGCACCGCCCTGGACCCCGGCCTTCGCGACCTCCTGGACGGCCTTCAGGCCGGCCGCGTCGATCTTCCCGAAGGGGGTGTAGCTCGGCGGCAGCTTCGTGTCCTTGTAGACGAGGAAGAACTGGCTGCCGCCGGTGCCCGGCTGACCGGTGTTGGCCATCGCCACCGTCCCGGCCGGGAAGGTCACCGAACCGTCCGCGCCGGCCTTGCCCAGGGAGTCCAGGTTCTCGTCCGGGATGGTGTAGCCGGGGCCGCCGGTGCCGTCGCCCTTCGGGTCGCCGCACTGGAGGACGAAAATGCCCTCCGTGGTGAGCCGGTGGCACTTCGTCCCGTCGAAGTACTTCTTGTCGGCCAGGTGCTTGAAGGAGTTCACCGTCTGCGGGGTCTTCGCCGCGTCCATGGCGATGGAGATGTCGCCCTCGTTCGTCTTCAGCGCCATCGTGTAGGTGGCCTTCTGATCGACGGCCATCGCAGGCCCGGGCGTCGTCGACCCGCTCGCCGAGGGGGTCGGGGTACCGCTCGCCGCGGAGTCGCCGGAGCTCTTCGCGTCGCCGTCGGTCAGTGCGACCGAGGCGTACACCGCTCCGCCCGCGGCCAGCACGACGGCGAGCGAGGCGGCGATGACGGTGTTCCGGCGCCTGGCCTTCTGCCGCGCCTCCTGCCGTCGCTGCTGCTGCCGTACGTACTTCTCCCTGGCGAGCTGCCGCCGCCGCTGATCGCTGCTGACCACCGGGTCTGCTCCTTGTCGCTCGTTCGTTCCTGCCCGGGCCGGGTGTGCCCGTACCGTATACGGGTTGGCTGTGGAATACGCAGCGCCGGTAGGCTCTGATCTGCCGTTTCCGCTCCGCCGCACGCCAGTGCCGGACGACATTTAAGGACGATCGTGCTGATTGCCGGGTTCCCCGCCGGGGCCTGGGGGACCAACTGCTATCTGGTCGCCCCCGCCGCAGGCGAGGAGTGCGTGATCATCGACCCGGGCCACCAGGCCGCCCAGGGAGTCGAGGAGACGCTCAAGAAGCATCGGCTCAAGCCCGTCGCGGTGGTCCTCACCCATGGCCACATCGACCACGTCGCCTCTGTCGTCCCGGTCTGCGGCGCCCATGACGTACCCGCGTGGATCCACCCCTCCGACCGGTACATGATGAGCGACCCGGAGAAGGCCCTCGGCCGCTCCATCGGGATGCCGCTCATGGGCGAGCTGACCGTGGGCGAGCCGGACGACGTGCACGAGCTCACCGACGGCGCGAAGCTGGACCTCGCCGGACTGGAGTTCTCCGTCGCGCATGCGCCCGGTCATACCAAGGGGTCGGTGACGTTCCAGATGCCGCAGACCACGGAGATCCCCTCCGTGTTCTTCTCCGGCGATCTGCTCTTCGCCGGCTCCATCGGACGCACCGACCTGCCCGGCGGTGACATGGACGAGATGCTCGAATCGCTGGCCCGCGTGTGCCTGCCGCTCGACAACTCGACCGTGGTGCTGTCGGGACACGGTCCCCAGACGACCATCGGCCAGGAGCGCGCCACCAACCCGTACCTGCGGGACGTGGCCGCCGGCCTCGGGAGCGCGAAGGCTCCCCGACGAGGAATGTGACGAGACTTTCGTGAGCACCTTCAAGGCCCCCAAGGGCACGTACGACCTGATTCCGCCGTACTCGGCGAAGTACCTGGCGGTGCGGGACGCCATCTCCGGACCGCTGCGGAAGTCCGGCTACGGCTACATCGAGACCCCCGGCTTCGAGGACGTCAACCTCTTCGCGCGCGGTGTCGGCGAGTCCACCGACATCGTGACCAAGGAGATGTACACCCTCACCACGAAGGGCGGCTCAGAGCTGGCCCTGCGTCCCGAGGGCACCGCCTCCGTGCTGCGCGCGGCCCTTGAGGCCAGCCTGCACAAGCAGGGAAACCTGCCGGTCAAGCTCTGGTACTCCGGCTCGTACTACCGCTACGAGCGCCCGCAGAAGGGCCGTTACAGGCACTTCTCCCAGGTCGGCGCCGAGGCGATCGGCGCCGAGGACCCCGCGCTCGACGCCGAGCTGATCATCCTGGCCGACCAGGCGTACCGATCCCTCGGCCTGCGGAACTTCCGCATCCTGCTGAACTCGCTCGGCGACAAGGAGTGCCGCCCCGTCTACCGCGAGGCGCTGCAGACCTTCCTGCGCGGCCTCGACCTCGACGAGGAGACGCTCCGCCGGGCCGAGATCAACCCGCTGCGCGTCCTCGACGACAAGCGTGAGGCCGTACAGAAGCAGCTGGTCGGCGCGCCGCTGCTGAGGGACTACCTGTGCGACGCGTGCAAGGCGTACCACGAGGAGGTGCGCGCGCTGATCACCGCGGCGGGTGTGGTCTTCGAGGACGACCCCAAGCTGGTCCGCGGCCTGGACTACTACACGCGGACGACCTTCGAGTTCGTCCACGACGGCCTGGGCTCGCAGTCCGCTGTCGGCGGCGGCGGCCGCTACGACGGCCTCTCCGAGATGATCGGCGGCCCGGCGCTTCCGTCGGTCGGCTGGGCTCTCGGTGTGGACCGCACGGTCCTGGCCCTGGAGGCGGAGGGCGTCGAGCTGGACATCCCGGCGGCGACCAGCGTGTTCGCCGTGGCACTCGGCGACGAGGCGCGCCGCGTGCTGTTCGCCAAGGTCACCGAGCTCCGCAAGGCGGACGTCGCGGCGGACTTCGCGTTCGGCGGCAAGGGCCTCAAGGGCGCGATGAAGGACGCCAACCGCTCGGGCGCCCGGTACGCGATCGTCGCCGGCGAGCGCGACCTGGCCGAGGGCGTCGTCCAGCTCAAGGACATGGAGTCCGGCGAGCAGGAAGCGGTGGCTCTGGACAGGCTCGTCGACACCGTCCGGGCCAAGCTGGCCTGATCCGCGGAGTCATGACGTCGGGGCCGGTCGCGAGCTGCGGGGTGGTGCCCGGCCGCAAGGACCCCAGCGCCTGGACGCCGGCGGGGGCGCGCACAGAGAGGGG
>NZ_JBHWJZ010000070.1:0-15141 GCF_042731085.1 Streptomyces sp. NPDC059875 | reverse complement strand
GCGCACGGCCTCGAGCACGTCGAGCTGACCAGCCTCCTGGGCTGAGCTCCTTAGACGTCGCGTCAACCCGCGCCGTCAACCTCACGCATCCGGCCACGTCCGGGGCGCCTCGCAACTCGCCTCGAACGTAACCCTTTAACCGTTTCGCACACCCCTGAAACGTGTGGATGCATGGCTGCGCACCCTTGACAGAGAGGTGTTCGGTTGCCGACACATCGGGCCGGGTCCGGCGGATTGTGTTGCTGCGGAGCGGTGACACGCCATAGAGTCGCCAACCGTCGGCATGGTGCCACGCTGACCTATCGATAAATGTTCCTGGTCACATCCAAGGAGGTAAGACGACTTGTGAATGAGTCGACATTTACTCCCGGGGGCGGACAGCCAGGAATCCCTGTCGGCTCCGTCGCTGTCCGTACCTTCGCGACCCACGCGAACGACGCGCCCCACGCGACGCATCAGCCCATGACGACAGCCCACACGATGAAGATGATGGACGGCCTACACGTGAACGCCACGGCCGGCAACGAGAGTGGCCGAGAGTCCACCCACTTCGCCGCCTACGACGAGGTGCCCGAGGGGCACTTCTACGACCCCGACGCCGAGTACGAGCCCGACCCGGAGTACGCGGCCACCCTCGCACCCGACGCTGCACGCCAGCGCCGCGAGCGGATCGGCCCCACCGGACGGCCCCTGCCGTACTTCCCGATCCCGGGCCCGCTGACCGATCACGGACCCGCGAAGATCATCGCGATGTGCAACCAGAAGGGCGGCGTCGGCAAGACCACGTCGACCATCAACCTGGGTGCCGCGCTCGCGGAGTACGGACGGCGGGTGCTGCTCGTCGACTTCGACCCGCAGGGAGCCCTGTCGGTCGGTCTCGGTGTGAACCCGATGGAGCTCGACCTCACCGTCTACAACCTGCTCATGGAGCGGGGCATGTCGGCGGACGAGGTGCTGCTCAAGACCGCCGTGCCCAACATGGACCTGCTGCCGAGCAACATCGACCTCTCGGCGGCCGAGGTGCAGTTGGTCAGCGAGGTCGCGCGCGAGTCCACGCTGCAGCGCGCCCTGAAGCCGCTGATGAACGACTACGACTACATCGTGATCGACTGTCAGCCCTCGCTCGGTCTGCTGACCGTGAACGCGCTGACGGCGGCTCACAAGGTCATCGTGCCGCTGGAATGCGAGTTCTTCGCGCTGCGCGGTGTGGCCCTGCTGACCGAGACGATCGAGAAGGTCCAGGAGCGGCTCAACCCCGACCTGGAGCTCGACGGCATCCTCGCCACGATGTACGACTCCCGTACGGTGCACAGCCGCGAGGTGCTTGCACGCGTGGTCGAGGCCTTCGACGATCACGTCTACCACACCGTCATCGGCCGGACCGTGCGCTTCCCGGAGACCACGGTCGCCGGTGAGCCGATCACGACGTACGCGTCGAACTCGGTGGGTGCCGCCGCCTATCGCCAGCTCGCCAGGGAGGTGCTCGCCCGGTGTCACGCCGAGTGAGTCTGCCCGGCGCCGACGAACTGTTCCGTACCACCGGGGGGATGGCGCTGCAGTCCTCCTCGCCCCGCCGGGGTGAGGCGGCCGCCGCCCGGGTGCCGGCTCCGGCGGGCGAGAGCGACACGGAGGCGGCGGCGGAGGGATCCGGCTCGGCCGCGGGCTCGGGATCGGGCTCCGCGGAACACTCGGCGGCGGAGCCCGCCGAGCAGGGGGAGCCCCGGGCTCGCACCGCGGAGCCCGCACCGCAGCGCCGCCGCGGCCGGACGCCGAACCGGCGGCCGAGCGGGCGCGAGCGGCACGACGAGAAGATCACGGTCTACGTCTCCGCCGAGGAGCTGATGGACCTGGAGCACGCACGCCTGGTGCTCCGCGGCGAGCACGGGCTCGCCGTGGACCGCGGCCGGATCGTCCGCGAGGCGGTCGCGGTGGTCCTGGCGGACCTGGAGTCCCGCGGCGACGCGAGCATCCTCGTGCGCCGCCTGCGCGGCCGCTGACGATAGCCTGCGGGCTGCCGCGCCCCCGCTCCTCCCTGGACCCCGATGCCCCAGCCCCCCGACGAAACGTCCCGCCCAGCCCGCCGCCGCGCCCTGGGACGGGGCCCGGGCACGGCCGGCCCCGTACCCATGGGGGAGCCTGAGGCTTCGCAGCCCCTGCCCGTCGAGGCCGATGCCCTGGCGGCCGGGCCCCGCTCGGCCGACGGCCCGGCGGGCGAGCCCGAGCCCCGGCCTTCGGCGGCCGACGGGCCGCAGGGCGTCGGGGACGGTGCGTCGGGCGTGCCCGCCGCCGAGGCCCGGGCGGACGATCGTCCCCCCGCCCACCCGGAACACCCCAGCGCGGCGGAGCAGGCCCCCGCGCCGCCCGCCGACGCGGGGCAGCCGACCGTGCCCGGCGGGGCCGAGGTGGTTGGCCCAGGTGGTTCCGTGCACGGCGGAGGCGTCAGCGGACCGGCTCCGGCCGACGCCGCCCCTGTCGTCGACGACGGGCGGTTCACCGTCAGGCTGGCGAACTTCGAGGGGCCCTTCGATCTGCTGCTGCAGCTCATCTCGAAGCACAAACTCGACGTCACCGAGGTCGCCCTCTCCAAGGTCACCGACGAGTTCATGGCGCACATCCGCGCCATGGGGCCCGACTGGGACCTCGATCAGACCACCGAGTTCCTCGTCGTCGCCGCCACGCTGCTCGATCTCAAGGCCGCCCGGCTGCTGCCCGCCGCCGAGGTGGAGGACGAGGCCGACCTCGCGCTCCTGGAGGCCCGGGACCTGCTCTTCGCGCGGCTCCTCCAGTACCGCGCGTACAAACAGATCGCCGCGATCTTCGAGGACCGCTGGGAGAGCGAGGGCCGCCGCTACCCGCGGACCGTCGGCCTGGAGGCCCACCACGCCGAGCTGCTCCCCGAGGTCGTCATCTCCATCGGCGCCGAGGGCTTCGCCAAGCTCGCCGTCAAGGCCATGCAGCCCAAGGCCAAGCCGCAGGTGTACGTCGACCACATCCACGCCCCGCTCGTCAGCGTCCGCGAGCAGGCCGGCATCGTCGTGGCCCTCCTGCGCGAACGCGGAAGCGTCGGCTTCCGGGAGCTCACCGAGGACGCCGGCGACACCCTCACCGTCGTCGCCCGTTTCCTCGCCCTCCTGGAGCTCTACCGCGAGAAGGCCGTCGCCCTCGACCAGGAGGACGCCCTCGGCGAGCTCACCGTCACCTGGACGGGCGGGAACCAGGACGCACAGGTCACCGACGAGTTCGATCACGTAGTGGAGGAGAAGGGATGAGCGACCTCAAGCCCGCCCTCGAAGCCGTCCTCATGGTCGTCGACGAGCCGGCCACCGAGGCCCACCTCGCCAAGGTCCTGGAGCGGACCCCGCGCGAGGTCGGCGACGCCCTGCGCGAGCTCGCCGACGAGTACACCGTCCAGGGCCGCGGCTTCGAGCTGCGTCTCGTCGCCGGCGGCTGGCGCTTCTACACCCGCGCGGAGTTCGCCCCCGCCGTCGAGGCGTTCGTCCTCGACGGCCAGCAGGCCCGCCTGACCCAGGCGGCTCTGGAGACCCTCGCGGTCGTCGCGTACCGCCAGCCGGTCAGCCGATCCCGGGTCTCCGCGGTCCGCGGAGTGAACTGCGACGGCGTCATGCGCACCCTCCTCCAGAGGGGTCTCGTGGAGGAGGCGGGCGCGGAACCCGAAACAGGTGCGATCCTGTACAGGACGACGAACTACTTCCTGGAGCGAATGGGCCTGCGCGGCCTGGACGAGCTCCCGGAGCTCGCGCCCTTCCTCCCCGAGGCGGACGCGATCGAGGCGGAGACGCTGGAAGGAGTCCCGTCGTTCGACCCGGATCTCCCGGATCGTGAAGACGCAGACGACAAGACGACGGACATTTGATGCGAAGCAGCAGCGGCAGGAACAGCGGAAACAACGGCGGGAGCCGTGGTGGCAACAGCGGTGGCCGCGGCAATTACCGGGGCGCCGGAAACAGCCGTGACGACCGGCAGGGCGGCGGCAGCGGCGGCGGTCGCCCCCGCAATCCGCGCCCCGAGGAGCGCAAGTACGACGTGGGCGGCTCCGGCGGCCCCTCCGACGGCCCCAAGCGCGGACGTGGCGCCGCCGCCCGCGGTGGCGCCAAGGGCGGACCGAAGCAGTCGCCGCAGCGCGGTGGCGGGCGTACGGCCCCGGCGCGCTCGCGCGAGTACGACGCCCGCACGGAGGAGCGCAACCGGGAGCGATACGCGAACAAGCCGGAGATCAAGACTCCCAAGACCTTCCCCGGCGCCGAGCAGGAGGGCGAGCGGCTGCAGAAGGTGCTCGCCCGCGCCGGCATGGGCTCGCGCCGCGCCTGCGAGGAGCTGATCGAGCAGGCCAGGGTCGAGGTCAACGGCGAGATCGTGCTCGAGCAGGGCATGCGCGTGGACCCGGAGAAGGACGAGATCAAGGTCGACGGCCTGACCGTCGCGACCCAGTCGCACATCTTCTTCGCGCTGAACAAGCCGGCCGGTGTCGTCTCCACCATGGAGGACCCCGACGGCCGCCAGTGCCTCGGTGACTACGTCACCAACCGCGAGACCCGGCTCTTCCACGTGGGCCGCCTCGACACCGAGACCGAGGGCATCATCCTCCTCACCAACCACGGTGAGCTGGCCCACCGCCTCACGCACCCGAAGTACGGCGTGAAGAAGACCTACCTGGCCGCCATCACGGGTCCGCTGCCGCGCGAGGTCGGCAAGCGGCTCAAGGAGGGCATCCAGCTGGAGGACGGCTACGCCCGCGCCGACCACTTCCGCGTCGTCGAGCAGATCGGCAAGAACTACCTGGTCGAGGTGACGCTGCACGAGGGCCGCAAGCACATCGTGCGCCGGATGCTCGCCGAGGCGGGCTTCCCGGTCGAGAAGCTGGTCCGTACCGCCTTCGGCCCGATCGGTCTCGGCGACCAGAAGTCGGGCTGGCTGCGTCGGCTGACCAACACCGAGGTCGGCATGCTGATGAAGGAAGTCGGCATGTAGTCCCGTCGCCGTACGAGAAGAAGCCCGTGACCGCCCGCCCGGCGGTCACGGGCTTCTTCGTATGTCCGGCACGGCGCCGCCGGCCGCCGTTTCGCACTTGTGGGCGAGGCCCGCCGCACTTTATAGTCATCATGACTCTTAAGGAGGCGGGCGCGTGAGCCTCGCGAATGTTCTCGAACCCCTGCAGCAGCCGCTCTTCACCGTCCTGGACACCCCGGTCAGCTGGACCGAGGTCCTCGGCTTCGGCAGCGGCGCGCTCTGCGTCTGGCTCGTCGCCCGCCAGCACATCGCCAACTGGCCCATCGGCATCGCCAACAACCTCTTCTTCATCCTGCTCTTCACGCAGGCGGGGCTGTACGCCGACGCCGGCCTCCAGATCGTCTTCATCACCCTCGCCGTGTACGGCTGGTGGACCTGGACCCACGGGGGTGGACCAGGCTCCGACGCCCTCCCGGTGCGCCGCACCTCGCGCACCGAGTGGACGTGGCTGCTCACGGCGGGGGTGGTGGGGACCCTCGGGCTCACCCTGCTGCTCGATCGCGCAACCGACTCGACCGTCCCCTTCTGGGACGCCCTGACGGCCGCGCTCTCCCTGATGGCGACCTACGGGCAGTGCCGGAAGCGGCTGGAGTCCTGGTGGCTCTGGATCGCGGCCGACGTCGTGTACATCCCCCTGTACGCGTACAAGGAGCTGTACCTGACCTCCCTGCTCTACGTCGGCTTCCTGACGCTCTGCGTCCTCGGCCTGCGCAACTGGAGCCGCGACCTCGACGTGCGGCGGCGTACGTTCGAGACGGAGGCGGTCGCATGAAGCGCTACGGACACGGCCTGGTCCTCGGCAAGTTCTATCCGCCGCACGCCGGCCACCACCATCTCGTCCGCACCGCGCGTGAGCGCTGCGAGCGCCTCACCGTGCTCGTCTGCGCCTCGTCCGTGGAGAGCCTGTCCCTGGCGGACCGCGTCGCCTGGATGCGGGAGATCCATCCCGACGCCCTGGTCGTCGGCGCCGTCGACGACATCCCCGTCGACCTCCACGACCCCGATGTGTGGGCCGCCCACATGGCCGTCTTCCGGGCCGCGGTGCCCGAACGCGTCGACGCCGTCTTCACCTCGGAGCCGTACGGCGAGGAGCTCGGCCGCCGCTTCGGCGCCGAGTCCGTGTGCGTCGACCCGGACCGTACGCTCTTCCCCGTCTCCGGCACCGCCGTCCGCAAGGACCCCGTCGGCTGCTGGGACCACCTGGAAGCGCCGGTCCGGGCCGCGCTCACCCGGCGCGTGGTCGTCCTCGGCGCCGAGTCCACCGGCACCACCACCATGGCCCGCGCCCTGGCCGACCACTACCGGACCCGTGGCGGCGTCTGGGCCCGCACCCGCTACGTACCGGAGTACGGGCGCGAGTTCAGCGAACTCAAGCTCGCCGAACTGCGCGCCGAGCGCCCGGGCGCCGGCTGGGAGGACGTCGCCTTCCGCTCGGAGGACTTCCCGCTGATCGCGCTGCGCCAGACCGAACTGGAGGAGGAGGCCGCACGCGCCGGCTCACCCGTGCTCTTCTGCGACACCGACGCGTTCGCCACCACCATCTGGCACGAGCGGTACATGGGCACCGCCAACCCCGCCGTCGGCGAGATCGCCGCCCGCGGCCGGCAGCACCTCTGGCTGCTGACCGACCACCGGGGCGTCGACTTCGAGGACGACGGGCTGCGCGACGGGGAGCACCTGCGGCCCTGGATGACCGCCCGCTTCGTCACCCAGCTCGCCCACACGGGCCGGCGGACCGCCGTCCTCAGCGGCCCGCACGAGGAGCGGCTCGCGGCCGCCGTCGCCGCCGTGGACGCGCTCCTCGCCGAGGGCTGGGACCTCGCCGATCCCCTGCCGGAGCGCCGATGACCCCGTCGCCGCCCCCGCCCCAGGCCCTCCAGGGCTACGACCCGTACGCCTTCGAGCCCTTCGCCGTCACCGTCGACCTCGCCGTCTTCACCCTCCGCGAGGAGCGGCTGCACGTCCTGCTCGTCGAGCGCGGCCAGGAGCCGTACGGCGGCGCGTGGGCGCTGCCCGGCGGATTCGTGCTGCCCCGGGAGTCCGCCGAGGTCGCGGCGCGCCGCGAACTGGCCGAGGAGACCGGACTGGCCGAGGACACCGTCGCCGGACTGCACCTCGAACAGCTCCGGACCTACAGCGAACCGGACCGGGACCCGAGGATGCGGGTCGTCTCGGTCGCGTACACCGCGCTCGTCCCCGACCCTCCCGAGCCACGGGGCGGCGGCGACGCCACGCGGGCGCAGTGGATGCCGTACGGCGCACAGGGGGCGTACGGGCCGCTCGCCTTCGACCACGACCGGATCCTCGCCGACGCGCACGAACGGGTCGGCGGCAAGCTCGAGTACACCTGTCTCGCCACCGCCTTCTGCCCGCCCGAGTTCACGCTCGGCGAGCTGAGGCAGGTGTACGAGACGGTCTGGGGCGTCGAGCTCGACCGCCCCAATTTCCGGCGGAAGGTCCTCGCCACGCCCGGCTTCGTCCAGGCCGTGGAAGGACCGCCGCGCCTCACCGGCGGACGGGGGAAACCGGCCGCTCTCTACCGGGCGGGCGAGGCCACGGCCCTCCACCCGCCGTTGCTGCGACCGGAAGGACGATCCGCATGACAACGCACGCGACGAAGCAGGCCGCCACGGGCTCCCTGATCGGGCTGGCGCTCGGCGATGCGCTGGGCTTCCCGACCGAGTTCAATGACGTGCCGTCGATCCTGGCGAAGTTCGGCCCGTGGCGGGGCATGGAACTGCCGGTGAGGGGCGGTAAGGCGTACGTCACGGACGACACGCAGATGACGCTCGCCCTGGGGCGCGGCATCCGGACCGCCATGGACCGGGGTGTGCTCGCGCCGCTGCGGCTGGAGCGGCCGCTCCGGGAGGAGTTCGTCGACTGGTACCACTCCCCGGAGAACAATCGGGCGCCGGGGAACACGTGCATGCGCGCGTGCATGCTCCTGGACAGCGACCGTGCCTGGCAGGACGCCAGCCAGATCCACTCCAAGGGCTGCGGTGCCAACATGCGCGTCGCGCCCCTCGGGCTCGTGCCCGGCCTGAGCGAGGAGCAGCGGGCCGGCGCCGCCCAGCTCCAGTCGGCCCTCACCCACGGCCACCCCACGGCGCTCGCCGCCTCCGATCTGACGGCCCGCGCCGTGTACCTGCTCGCCCAGGGCGTCGACCCGACGGGCCTGGTGGGGCACCTGCGCTCGTACGCGTACGAGAACCGTTCCGCGTACCGCGAGACCTGGCTCGGCGACCTCTGGACCCGCTCCCAGGACCCCTCCGCCCGGCACTTCATCGAGCGCGGCTGGGACGAGTGCCTGGCGGTCCTGGAGAAGCTGGACGCCGTCCAGCGCACGGCGGACCCGGAGCTCGACCCCTGCACGTACACCGGCGACGGCTGGATCGCCGAAGAGGCCCTGGCCACCGGCCTCCTCTGCTTCCTGCTCTTCCCCGAAGACCCCCTCACGGCGCTCCGGCGCGCCGCCTGCACCCGCGGCGACTCTGACTCGATCGCCTGCCTCACGGGCGCCTTCGCCGGCGCCCACCTGGGCCCCGGGGCCTGGCCGAAGGCCTGGGAGGAGCGGATCGAGTACCGCAGCGAACTGCTGACCCTGGGCGCCCTCTGGGACGCCTGAGCCCCACCCGATGTCTCTCTTCGCCGTACGGACCCGGCTAGAGCGCGTGCAGGGCTGAGGTGCGGCGGGCGCGGATCAGGAAGTCCTGGACGCGGGCGTGGTCCGGGGTCGAGGGGAGGGGCGAGCGGGTGGCGGCCGAGTCCGCCTCCTCGGTGAGGCGGGTCATCCAGGACTCGACCTCGGGCCAGGAGACCTCGCCGCGCTTCACCGCGAGGAGGCCTTCGCGCTCGTCGCCGACGTGGATCGTCAGTTCGCCGGTCCGCAGCAGGTCGCGGCAGCTCATGAGCAGGCGCAGCAGGTGCATGGCGTGCTTCCAGCGCGGCTCCCCGTACTGGCGGACGTCCGCGTCGAGCTTCCTGCGCTGGCCGCTCGCGTACCGTGCGAAGGTCTGGTGGGCCTGGCGGGAGAGGAACGCCTCGCGCAGCGCGACCAGTTCGCGGCCCGTGTCGTCGATCTGCTCGACGACGGGGGAGTGCAGGCACTCCAGGACGTTGGGGTTGGCGCGCAGAGCCAGCTCGCAGAAGCGTTCCAGCTCCCAGCTGAACTGCTCCTCGCCCGGCCCCTCGACATGGGCCGGCGGCTTGTCGAAGTGCCAGAAGAGGGGGGTCGGGGCGAGGAAGACGCCCCGGCGGTCGGTGTCGCTGCCCTCGGTGGCCAGACCGAAAGCGCGCGACCCCATGACGCAGGAGTAGATCGTGTGGTCGAGCACCAGGTCTGCCGGAGTCATGCGCGACAGGCTACGCGAGAGTGATCGTGTCTCCCGACACGGTGATCTGTTCGGCCGGGAGCGGCCGGGGAGCCGGTCCCGCGGCCACCGATCCGTCCGCGATACGGAACTTGGAGCCGTGACAGGGGCAGTCGATCGTGCCGTTCTCGACCTTGCCGACGGTGCAGCCCTGGTGGGTGCAGATCGCGGAGAACGCCTTGAAGTCGCCGGCCGTCGGCTGGGTGACGACGACCTTCTCCTCCTTGAAGATCGTGCCACCGCCGACCGGGATCTCGGAGGTCGTGGCAAGGGCCTCGTCGGGCGTGGGCGGGGGCGCAGGCGATTCGGGCTCCGACGTGGTCGGCGCGGCCGTGGTGCCCGGGGTCGTCGGGCCGGCCGTCGTACCGCCGTCGCTGTCGCCGTCCGAGCCGCAGCCGGTGGTCAGGGCGGCGACGGAACCCGCACCGGCCAGCAGCACGGTACGGCGGGGCGTGGCATCTGGAGTCATGCCGTACAGCTTGGCCGCGCGCCCCGCGCGTGGTCCGCAACACGCCTAGACCCAGGGCGTCAGCTCCCTCGCACGGCCGTCGGTGTCCCGGTGCACCTCCAGGACGGCCGTGACGGCCGCGCGCTCGATCGGCCCGTACACATGGGGGAAGAGCACGTCCTCCGACCCCTCCCAGCGGACCTCCGCGCTCAGCCGGACCTCGTCCAGGACGAGGACCAGGAGCGGGCCCGGCACACCCCGGTAGTGGGCGTCGGCGACGACGAGCGCGGCCGTCTCGTCCGGCGAGCAGTGGACGAAGCCCTCCGAGGCCAGCGACGGCGGGGCGTAGGGGAGTTCGGGATCGGCGGACCATTCGTCCAGCGGTACGACGTGCAGCAGCATGCCGTCAGTTGTATCGCGACCTCCGTGGGCCCCGAATACCCCGAGTGGCGGCATGGTCATGTTTGAGTGACATTGTCCGTGTTCCGTACCGGATGAAAGGCAGGACCATGGCAGGAAACGATCTCGGGGGGTCTCCTCGGGGGTCTCCTCGGAGGCGGTGGCACCGGGCAGGGCGGCAGCGGCGGAAACATCCTCGCCTCCCTGCTCGGCGCGCTGATGGGCGGCAAGGGCGCTGCCGACGGCAGCAACCCGCTCGGCGGCCTGATGGACATGCTGACCAAGTCGGGCCTCGCCGACCAGGCCCAGTCCTGGGTCGGCAGCGGCCAGAACCAGCCCGTCAGCGGTGAGCAGATCGCCCAGGCCCTGCCGGACGCCACCCTGCAGAAGGTCGCGGCCGACGCCGGCGTCAGCCCCACCGAGGCCGCCGACGAGATCGCCCAGTCCCTGCCGCAGGTCGTGGACAAGCTGACGCCGAACGGGCAGGTCCCGTCGGGTTCCTTGGAGGACCTCATCCGGCAGCAACAGCTCTGACAGCGGCCCGGCACGGCGGCGACGGCCCTCCACGGTGTCTCGGAGGGCGGTCGCCGCGGCGGTGTGCCCGCGCGGCTGACTAGGCTGATCGGAGCACTCTCGAAGGTTTCGCAGGTCGGGTCAGGCCGGGTAAGGAGCACCACGTGGCGGTACGAGCGGTCCGAGGCGCCGTCCGGCTCGACAGGGACGAGGTCGGACACACGTACGAGCAGGTCGCGCGCGTCCACCTCGGTGTCGCGGTCGCTCCGGACAAGGACACGGCCCAGTGAGAACCGCACTCGTCATCGGAACCGGCCTGATCGGCACCTCGGCGGCGCTCGCCCTCGCGGGGCGGGGTGTCGCCGTCCACCTCCGCGACCACGATCCGTCCCTGGCCCACACGGCGGCGGCGCTCGGCGCCGGTACGGACGAGGCGCCCGAGGGCCCCGTCGACCTCGCGATCGTCGCCGTACCCCCGGCGCACGTGGCGACCACGCTCGCCGCGGCCATGCGCGACGGGCTCGCGCGCGGCTACCTGGACGTGGCCAGCGTCAAGGGCGGCCCCAAGCGTGAGCTGGAAGAGCTGGGGCTCGACCTCACCGCGTACATCGGGACGCACCCGATGTCGGGGAAGGAGCGCTCCGGCCCGCTGGCGGCGACGGCGGACCTCTTCGAGGGACGGCCGTGGGTGCTCACGCCGAGCCGTGACACCGACACCGAGGTCCTGAACCTGGCCCTGGAACTGGTCGCACTCTGCCGCGCCGTCCCGGTCGTCATGGACGCGGACGCGCACGACCGCGCGGTCGCGCTCGTCTCGCACACCCCGCAGCTGGTGTCGTCGATGGTCGCCGCGCGCCTGGAGGAGGCCGACGAGACCGCCGTGCGGCTGTGCGGGCAGGGGATCCGTGACGTCACCCGGATCGCGGCCTCCGACCCCCGCATGTGGGTCGAGATCCTCACGGCGAACCCCGGACCGGTCGCCGACGTCCTCGCCGGCGTCGCCGCCGACCTGGACGAGACCGTGCGGGCCCTGCGCTCCCTCCAGTCCACGGACGAGGAGAAGCGGCGGGAGGGCACGAGCGGCGTCGAGGACGTCCTGCGCCGCGGCAACGCGGGGCGCGCCCGGGTCCCGGGCAAGCACGGCGCGGCACCGGCGCAGTACGAGACCGTCGCCGTCCTCATCAGCGACCAGCCCGGCGAGCTCGCCCGCATCTTCGCGGACGCGGGCCGGGCGGGCGTCAACATCGAGGACGTCCGCATCGAGCACGCGACGGGGCAGCAGGCGGGTCTGGTCCAGCTGATGGTCGAGCCGTCGGCGGCGCCGGTCCTCGGCGAGGCGCTGAAGGAACGCGGCTGGGCGCTGCGCGCGGGCTGATCGGGTGGGGCCCCGAGGGGTCCCTGCCGACCGCTCGGCCAGACGGGTGGCCGGGACTCGGTAACCTTGGGGTGGCCCCCCGCGTCCCGCGAGGCCATACCGCGTACCCCAGGAAGGTGTTCCCCACCGTGGAAACCGTGATCGTCGCCATCGACGGGCCCTCCGGCACGGGCAAGTCGAGCACCTCGAAGGCGGTTGCCGCCAAGCTGGGGCTGAGCTACCTGGACACCGGTGCGCAGTACCGGGCGATCACCTGGTGGATGATCAGCAACGGCGTCGACGTCAACGACGCCGAGGCCGTCGCCAACGCCTCCGCCAAGCCCGACATCGTCTCCGGCACCGACCCGGCCCGCCCGACGATCACCGTCGACGGTGCCGACGCGGCCGGCCCCATCCGTACCGAAGAGGTCACCTCCAAGGTCAGCGCCGTCAGCGCCGTCCCCGAGGTGCGGGCCCGGATCACCGAGCTCCAGCGGACCATCGCCAAGAACGCCGAGGGCGGCATCGTCGTCGAGGGGCGCGACATCGGCACCACGGTCCTGCCGGACGCCGACCTCAAGATCTTCCTCACCGCGTCCCCCGAGGCCCGTGCCGCCCGCCGCTCCGGCGAGCTCAAGGGCGTCGACGTGGCCGCCACGCAGCAGGCCCTGATCAAGCGGGACGCGGCCGACTCCAGCCGTAAGACCTCCCCGCTCGCCAAGGCCGACGACGCCGTCGAGGTCGACACCACGGACCTCACCCTGGACCAGGTCATCGAGTGCGTCGTGACCCTGGTGGAGGAGAAGAGGGCGGCCGTCAAGTGACCCAGCCCTCCGAGAAGGGCGCCGCTGTCGGGCGTGGCATCGGCATCGGACTGATGTACGGCCTGTGGAAGCCGCGCGTCCTCGGCGCCTGGCGGGTGCCGGCCGCCGGCCCCGTCATCCTCGCCGTCAACCACGCGCACAACATCGACGGCCCCATGCTCATGGGCACGGCCCCCCGCCCGGTGCACTTCCTGATCAAGAAGGAAGCCTTCGTCGGGCCCCTCGGGCCCTTCCTGGAGGGCATCGGGCAGCTCAAGGTGGACCGCGACAGCACGGACCGGAACGCGATAGGCAACGCCCTCGCGGTCCTGGAGCACGGCGGCGTCCTCGGGATCTTCCCCGAGGGCACCCGGGGCGAGGGCGACTTCGCCTCCCTGCGTGCCGGCCTCGCCTACTTCGCCGTCCGCAGCGGCGCGCCGATCGTCCCGGTGGCCGTCCTGGGAAGCTCCGACCGCCGCGGACGGTTGGTCAAGGCGCTGCCCCCGCTGCGCAGCCGCGTCGACGTCGTCTTCGGCGACGCCTTCGAGGCCGGCGACGGCAGCGGACGGCGCACCCGCAAGGCACTGGACGACGCCACCGTACGGATTCAGGAGCGGCTCACCGGCCACCTGAAAAACGCCAGGCGCCTCACCGGGCGCTGAGCGAGACTTTGAGTAGTGGGCCCCCGGGGCTCGGGGACCCACCGACCACGAATGATCAAGGAACGGACTTCATGAACGACCAGCACGACCACGGGGCACTTGGCGACGCCGAGTACGCGGAGTTCATGGAGCTCGCCGCGGGAGAAGGCTTCGACATCGAGGAGGTCGAAGGCGCGATCGAGGAGGCCGGGCACGGCCCGCTCCCCGTCCTCGCCGTCGTCGGCCGCCCCAATGTCGGCAAGTCGACCCTGGTGAACCGGATCATCGGCCGTCGCGAGGCCGTCGTCGAGGACAAGCCCGGCGTCACCCGCGACCGCGTGACCTACGAGGCCGAATGGGCCGGCCGCCGCTTCAAGGTCGTCGACACCGGCGGCTGGGAGCAGGACGTCCTCGGCATCGACGCCTCCGTCGCCGCCCAGGCCGAGTACGCCATCGAGGCGGCCGACGCCTGTGTCTTCGTCGTGGACGCCACCGTCGGCGCCACCGACACCGACGAGGCCGTCGTCAAGCTGCTGCGCCGCGCCGGCAAGCCGGTCGTGCTCTGCGCCAACAAGGTGGACGGCCCCTCCGGCGAGGCCGACGCCACCGCCCTGTGGTCGCTCGGCCTCGGCGAGCCGTACCCCGTCTCCTCGCTGCACGGCCGCGGTACGGGCGACATGCTCGACGCCGTCCTGGAGGCCCTGCCCGAGGCCCCCGCCCAGACCTTCGGCAACGCCATCGGCGGCCCCCGCCGCATCGCCCTCATCGGCCGCCCGAACGTCGGCAAGTCCTCGCTCCTGAACAAGGTCGCCAACGAGGACCGCGTGGTCGTCAACGAGCTGGCCGGCACCACCCGCGACCCGGTCGACGAGCTGATCGAGCTCGGCGGCAAGACCTGGAAGTTCGTCGACACCGCCGGCATCCGCAAGAAGGTCCACCTCCAGGAGGGCGCGGACTACTACGCCTCCCTGCGCACCGCCGCGGCGGTCGAGAAGGCCGAGGTCGCCGTCGTCCTGATCGACACCACCGACAACATCTCGGTCCAGGACCAGCGCATCATCACCATGGCGGTCGAGTCGGGCCGCGCGCTCGTCATCGCGTACAACAAGTGGGACGAGCTCGACGAGGAGCGGCGCTACTACCTGGAGCGCGAGATCGAGACGGAGATGCAGCAGGTCGCCTGGGCGCCCCGGGTCAACGTCTCCGCCAAGACCGGCCGCCACATGGACAAGCTCGTCCCGGCCATCGAGACCGCGCTCGCCGGCTGGGAGACCCGTGTCCCCACCGGTCGGCTGAACGCCTTCCTCGGCGAGCTGGTCGCCGCCCACCCGCACCCGATCCGCGGCGGCAAGCAGCCCCGCATCCTCTTCGGCACGCAGGCGGGCACCAAGCCGCCCCGCTTCGTGCTCTTCGCCTCCGGCTTCCTGGAGGCCGGCTACCGCCGCTTCGTCGAGCGCCGGCTGCGCGAGGAGTTCGGCTTCGAGGGCACCCCGATCCACATCTCGGTCCGCGTCCGCGAGAAGCGCGGCCGCAAGAAGTAGTCGCGGCGTGAGTACGGCGGAGGGCCGGGGCATGTGCCCCGGCC
>NZ_JBHWJZ010000069.1:0-16137 GCF_042731085.1 Streptomyces sp. NPDC059875 | reverse complement strand
ACAGGCCCCGCCCCGCGCCCCGCCGCCCGCTCCGGCGCCGCGCGCAGGCCCGCGCCGCGGCCCCCGGCGCGGCCGCGCACCATCCGGCTCGGCAGCCCCAAGCCCCGGCTGCGCCTGGTCTCCCTCGGGCTGACCCTCGTGATGCTGGCCTTCGTCGTCCGGCTGCTCCAGGTGCAGGCCGTCGACGCCAGCGCGCTGGCCGCCAAGGCGGAGGCGCACCGCTACCAGGAGTACACGCTCTCCGCCGACCGGGGCGAGATCACCGACCGCTCCGGGATCGCGCTGGCCGCCAGCGTCGACGCGTACGACATCACCGCCGACCCCAAGCTCTTCACCCCCCAGGAGAGCAGGATCCAGGACGCCCCGGAGCAGGCCGCCGCCCTCCTCGCGCCGCTCCTGGGCAAGGAACCGGCCGAGCTCGCGAAGAAGCTCCGCACCCCGAAGTCCCGCTACACCCTGCTCGCCCGCAAGCAGACACCCCAGGTCTGGAACCAGATCAAGGACCTCAAGAAGGTCTACGGGCAGAAGGCCAAGGCCTCCGAGGGCGGCAACGGGATCAACCTCCTGGGCGGCATCCTCAGCGAGCCCAGCACCAAGCGCGTGTACCCGAACGGCGAACTCGCCGCCGGGATACTGGGGTACGTCAATGCCGAGGGCCGTGGCGCCGGCGGCCTGGAGTCCCAGCTCGACAAGGAGCTCGCGGGCCAGGACGGCAAGATCAGGTTCGCCGAGTCCGGCGGCCGCCAGGTGCCGACCGCCGGTTCGCAGGGCACCCCGGCCGTGCCCGGCTCCGACATCGAGCTGACCATCGACCGGGACATCCAGTGGGCCGCCCAGCAGGCCATCACCGAGCAGGTGAAGAAGTCCAAGGCCGACCGCGGCTACGTCATAGTGCAGAACACGAAGACCGGCGAGGTCCTGGCCATGGCCAACGCCCCCGGCTTCGACCCCAACGACCTGTCCGCGGCCAACGCCGCCGCGATGGGCAACGCGGCCCTCCAGGATGCCTACGAGCCCGGCTCCACCAGCAAGGTCATGTCCATGGCCGCTGTCCTGGAGGAGGGCGTGGCGACCCCCGACACCCATGTCACCGTCCCCAACCGGCTGCACCGCGGCGACCGGCTCTTCAAGGACGACGTCGACCACCGCACCTGGTTCCTGACCCTCAACGGCGTCCTCGCCAAGTCCAGCAACATCGGCACCATCCTCGCCACCGGCCAGCTGGGCAAGACCCAGGCAGAGTCGAACCAGGTCCTCCACTCCTACCTGCGCAAGTTCGGCATCGGCAGCCCCACCGGGCTCGGCTACCCCGGCGAGACCCCGGGCATCCTCGCCAAGCCGCAGAACTGGTCGACCTCGCAGCAGTACACGATCCCCTTCGGCCAGGGCCTCTCGATCAACGCCATGCAGGCCGCCTCGGTGTACTCGACCATCGCCAACGGAGGCGTACGGATCGAGCCCACGCTCGTCCGCGGCACCAAGGGCCCCGACGGCCGGTTCACCCCGGCGCCCGCCCCGAAGCAGACCCGGGTGGTCAGCGACAAGACCGCCAAGACCCTCGCGCAGATGCTGGAGTCCGTGGTCGGCGACGAGGAGGGCACCGGCACCAAGGCCCGTATCCCCGGCTACCGCGTCGCGGGCAAGACGGGAACCGCCAACCGCGTCGACCCCGAACTCGGTCGCTACAAGGGGTACACCGCCTCCTTCGCCGGCTTCGCGCCCGCCGACGACCCGCAGATCACGGTCTACTGCGCCATCCAGAACCCCACCAAGGGCAACTACTTCGGCGGCCAGATCTGCGGACCCATCTACAAGAAGGTCATGGAGTTCGCCCTCAAGACCCTCCACGTGGCTCCGACGGGCAGCCAGCCCGCCCGGCTGCCGGTCATCTTCAAGGACAGCGAGTGACACCCCGGGAGCACCAGTGACCACGATCACCTCCGATTCCGGGAACCGGAAATCGAACTCCGGCGAGGCCCGGCCCTCTTTTGGCCCCCCGGCGGGTGGGCCCGGTACGCTCACCGCCGTGCCACACGCTGATCAGTACCGAACCACCCCGCCCCGCCCGGAGCAGGCCCGCCCGACACCCCTGGGCGACCTGGCCGCCCGGCTCGGTGTCGAGACGCCCGGCAGCACGGACACCGCCGTCTCGGGCATCACCCACGACTCACGGGCGGTACGCCCCGGGGACGTCTACGCCGCCCTGTCCGGCGCCCGGCTGCACGGCGCCGACTTCGCGGACCAGGCCGCCGGACTCGGAGCCGCCGCGATCCTCACCGACCCGGCGGGCGCCGAGCGCGCCGCCGCGACCGGCCTGCCGGTCCTGGTCGTCGAGGACCCGCGCGGCCGGATGGGCGAGCTCGCCGCCGAGATCTACGGCCGACCCGGTACGGACCTCCTCCAGCTCGGTATCACCGGCACCTCCGGCAAGACCACCACGGCCTACCTGGTGGAGGGCGGCCTCAAGGCGGCCGGACGCAAGACCGGCCTCATCGGCACGGTCGAGATGCGGATCGGCGACGAGCGCATCAAGTCGGAACGTACGACCCCGGAGGCCACCGACCTCCAGGCGCTCTTCGCCGTCATGCGCGAGCGCGGGGTCGAGGCGGTCGCCATGGAGGTCTCCAGCCACGCCCTCGTGCTCGGCCGGGTCGACGGCTGCGTCTTCGACGTCGCCGTCTTCAACAACCTGAGTCCCGAGCACATGGAGTTCCACTCCGACATGGAGGACTACTTCGGGGCCAAGGCGCAGCTTTTCACGCCCGAGCGCAGCAAACGGGGCGTGGTGAACCTCGACGACGCGTACGGCCGCAGGCTCGCCGGTGAGGCGACCGTCCCGGTGGTCACGTTCTCGGCCGAGGGCCACCCGGACGCCGACTGGCGCGCCGAGGGGGTCGAGATCGGCTCCCACGACTCCACGTTCACGGTCGTCGGTCCCCAGGGCGAGCGGCTCACCGCCACTGCCCCGCTGCCCGGACCGTTCAACGTCGCCAACACACTGGCCGCGATCGTCACCCTCGCCGTCGCCGGCATCGACCCGCAGACCGCCGCCGACGGCGTCGCCGCGGTCCCCGGCGTCCCCGGCCGCCTGGAGCGCGTCGACGCCGGCCAGCCGTACCTCGCGGTCGTCGACTACGCGCACAAGACGGACGCCGTCGAATCGGTCCTGCGCTCGCTGCGCAAGGTCACCGAGGGCAAGCTGCACATCGTCCTCGGCTGCGGCGGCGACCGGGACACCACCAAGCGCGGCCCGATGGGCGCCGCCGCGGCGCGGCTCGCCGACACCGCCGTACTGACCTCCGACAACCCCCGCTCCGAGGACCCCCTCGCGATCCTCGCCGCGATGCTCGCGGGCGCCGCCGAGGTGCCCGTCCACGAGCGCGGCGACGTCCTGGTCGACGCCGACCGGGCCGCCGCCATCGCCGCGGCCGTGGCCCGCGCAGAGCCGGGCGACACCGTGCTCGTCGCCGGCAAGGGCCACGAGCAGGGCCAGGACATCGCCGGAGTGGTCCGCCCCTTCGACGACCGCCAGGTTCTGCGCGAAGCGATCGAACACCGTCACAAGAACAGTCAGGGATGAAGCAGTGATCGCCCTCTCCCTCGCCGAGATCGCCGAAATCGTCGGCGGGCAGTCGTACGACATACCGGATCCGGCCGTCCAGGTCACCGGTCCCGTCGTCATCGACTCCCGTGAGGTGAAGCCCGGCAGCCTGTTCGCCGCCTTCGCCGGCGAACAGGTCGACGGCCACGACTACGCGACCCGTGCCGTCGAGGCGGGCGCGGCAGCCGTGCTGGCCGCCCGCCCCGTCGGCGTGCCCGCCATCGTCGTGGACGACGTACAGACGGCGCTCGGCGCCCTCGCCCGCGCCGTCGTCGAACGCCTCGGCACCGATGTCGTCGCGCTCACCGGCTCGGCCGGCAAGACCTCCACCAAGGACCTCATCGCCCAGGTCCTGCAGCGCCACGCGCCCACCGTGTGGACGCCCGGCTCGCTCAACAACGAGATCGGGCTGCCGCTGACGGCCCTGCGCGCCGGCGACGACACCCAGCACCTGGTCCTGGAGATGGGCGCCCGCGGCATCGGCCACATCCGCTACCTCACCGGATTGACCCCGCCGCGCATCGGACTCGTCCTGAACGTGGGCACCGCCCACATCGGCGAGTTCGGCGGACGCGAGCAGATCGCCGAGGCCAAGGGCGAACTCGTCGAGGCGCTTCCGCCGGCCGAGCAGGGCGGAGTGGCGGTCCTCAACGCCGACGACCCGCTCGTCCGGGCCATGGCCGCGCGCACCCACGCGCGCGTGGTCCTGTTCGGAGAAGCCCGCGAATCCGACGTACGTGCCGAGAATGTCCGTCTCACAGAGAACGGACAGCCCTCTTTCAGTCTTCACACACCCACCGGGTGCAGTGACGTGACCTTGCGCCTGTACGGTGAGCACCACGTGTCGAACGCGCTCGCCGCGGCCGCCGTCGCCCATGAGCTGGGCATGGCCGTCGAGGAGATCGCCACCGCGCTCTCCGAGGCAGGCACCCTGTCGCGCTGGCGCATGGAGGTCACCGAGCGTCCGGACGGCGTGACGATCGTCAACGACGCCTACAACGCGAACCCCGAGTCCATGCGAGCCGCGCTGCGCGCGCTCGCGGCCATGGGCCGGGCCGCACAGGCCCAGGGGGGCCGCACGTGGGCGGTGCTCGGCAAGATGGCCGAGCTCGGGGACGCATCGCTCGCCGAGCACGACGCGGTCGGGCGGCTCGCCGTCCGGCTCAACGTCAGCAAGCTCGTGGCGGTCGGGGACAGGGAAGCGTCCTGGTTGCAACTGGGCGCATATAACGAGGGTTCGTGGGGTGAGGAGTCGGTGCACGTGTCCGACGCGCAGGCGGCGGTCGACCTGTTGCGCAGTGAGCTGCGCCCGGGGGACGTCGTCCTTGTGAAGGCTTCCAGGTCGGTCGGTCTCGAGCAGGTCGCCCTGGCGCTGCTCGACTCCGAGAGCGAGGTCGCCGGCCGATGAGGCAGATCCTCTTCGCGGGGGCCATCGGGCTCTTCCTGACCCTGATCGGCACTCCGCTGCTCATCAAGCTCCTGGCCCGCAAGGGGTACGGACAGTTCATCAGGGACGACGGCCCGCGCGGCCACGCCGGCAAGAAGGGCACGCCCACCATGGGCGGTATCTCCTTCATCCTGGCCACGCTCATCGCGTACGCGCTCGCCAAGGTCATCACCGGTGAGGACCCGACCTACTCGGGTGTGCTGGTCCTCTTCCTGATGGCCGGCATGGGCCTGGTCGGCTTCCTCGACGACTACATCAAGATCGTCAAGCAGCGTTCGCTGGGCCTGCGCGCCAAGGCGAAGATGGCCGGCCAGCTGATCGTCGGCATCGCCTTCGCCGTGCTCTCGCTGCAGTTCGCGGACCTGCGCGGGCTCACGCCTGCCTCCGAGAAGCTCTCCTTCATCACGGACTTCGGCTGGTCCATCGGACCGGTGCTGTTCGTGGTCTGGGCGCTCTTCATGATCCTGGCCATGTCCAACGGCGTGAACCTGACGGACGGTCTGGACGGCCTGGCCACCGGCGCCTCGGTGATGGTCTTCGGCGCGTACACCTTCATCGGCCTGTGGCAGTTCCAGGAGTCCTGCGCCAACGCGGTGACCCTGACCAACCCCAACGCCTGCTTCGAGGTACGCGACCCGCTCGACCTCGCGGTCGTCGCCTCCGCCCTCATGGGTGCCTGCTTCGGCTTCCTGTGGTGGAACACCTCGCCGGCCAAGATCTTCATGGGTGACACCGGCTCGCTGGCGCTCGGCGGCGCCCTCGCCGGTCTCGCCATCTGCTCCCGTACGGAGCTCCTGCTCGCCCTCCTCGGCGGCCTGTTCGTGCTGATCACGATGTCCGTGGTCATCCAGGTCGGTTCGTTCAAGATGACGGGCAAGCGCGTCTTCCGGATGGCCCCGCTCCAGCACCACTTCGAGCTCAAGGGGTGGTCCGAAGTCCTGGTGGTCGTCCGGTTCTGGATCATCCAGGGCATGTGCGTGATCGTGGGCCTGGGCCTCTTCTACGCGGGATGGGCATCCGAAAAGTGAGCTGGAACGGCAAGAGGGTCACCGTCGCGGGCCTCGGGGTCTCCGGAATCCCGGCCGCCCGCGTCCTGCACGGCCTCGGCGCGGTCGTGACCGTCGTCAACGACGGCGACGACGAGCGCTCCCGGGCGCAGGCCGCCGAGCTGGAGGCCGAGGGGATCACCGTCCGCCTCGGCGACGGCGCGACCCTGCCCGAGGGCACCGAGCTGATCGTCACCACCCCCGGCTGGCGGCCCGACAAGCCGCTCTTCACGGCCGCCGCAGAGGCGGGCGTGGAGATCTGGGGCGACGTCGAGCTCGCCTGGCGCCTCCGCGGCCCCGACGCCGCCCCCTGGCTCGCCGTGACCGGCACCAACGGCAAGACCACGACCGTACGGATGCTCGCCTCGATCCTGGAGGCGGCGGGCCTGCGGACCGCGGCCGTCGGCAACATCGGCGTCTCGCTCCTCGACGCCGTCCTGGGCGACGAGACGTACGACGTGCTCGCCGTCGAACTCTCCAGCTACCAGCTGCACTGGGCGCCGAGCGTGCGCGCCCACTCGGCCGCCGTGCTCAACCTGGCGCCGGACCACCTCGACTGGCACGGCTCCATGGAGGCGTACGCCGCCGACAAGGGCCGGATCTACGAGGGCAACACCGTCGCCTGTGTCTACAACGTCGCCGACAAGGCGACCGAGGACCTGGTCCGCGAGGCCGACGTCGAGGAGGGCTGCCGCGCGATCGGCTTCACCCTCGGCACCCCCGGCCCGTCCCAGCTCGGCGTCGTCGAGGGCATCCTCGTCGACCGGGCCTTCGTCGAGAACCGGCAGAAGCAGGCCCAGGAGCTGGCCGAGGTCGCGGACGTCCAGCCGCCGGCCCCGCACAACATCGCCAACGCGCTCGCCGCGGCGGCCCTGGCCCGCGCCTTCGGCGTCGAGCCGAGGGCCGTACGGGACGGACTGCGGGCCTTCCGGCCCGACCCGCACCGCATCGAGCTGGTCGAGGACGTCGAGGGCGTGGTCTACGTCGACGACTCCAAGGCGACCAACACCCATGCCGCCGAAGCCTCGTTGGCGGCCTACGACCCGATCGTCTGGATCGCCGGCGGCCTCGCCAAGGGCGCGACCTTCGACGAACTCGTCCAGAAGTCCGCGCAGCGGCTGCGCGGGGCCGTGCTGATCGGCGCCGACCGCGCCCTGATCCGCGAAGCCCTGGCGCGACACGCCCCGGAGGTACCGGTGGTGGACCTCGACCGGACCGACACTGGGGCGATGTCCGCGGCGGTCCAGGAGGCGGCCCGGCTCGCCCGGCCGGGCGACACGGTTCTGCTGGCCCCGGCCTGTGCCTCGATGGACATGTTCGCCAATTACAACAAGCGGGGCGAGGCGTTCGCGGACGCGGTCCGCACCCTTGCCGCCACCGGGCGCGTCTGACCTGACCAGCGAGAAGGTCCGGCCGCGCCGGGCACGACTGGAGGGGACAGCGACCATGCCGAGCAGAACCGCCGGGCCTCGTCGGCCCTCCGCCGTACGTGGCGGAGGGCGGGCCCCCACACCGCCGCGTGCATCCCGCGGCGGCGGCGTACGGCGGATGTACGAGCAGGCCCGCCGCGCCTGGGACCGGCCCCTGACCGCGTACTACGTGATCCTCGGCGCCGCGCTGCTCATCACCACCCTCGGCCTGGTGATGGTCTACTCCGCCTCGATGATCACGGCGCTGCGCTACGACCTCGTGCCCTCGTACTTCTTCCGCAAACAGTTCTTCGCCGCGGTCCTCGGCACGGTGCTGCTCCTGGTGGCGTCCCGGATGCCCGTGAAGCTGCACCGGGCGCTGGCGTACCCGATCCTGGTCGGCGCCGTCTTCCTGATGGTGCTCGTCCAGGTCCCGGGGATAGGGCGTGCGGTCGGCGGCAACCAGAACTGGATCTCGCTGGGCGGACCGTTCATGCTGCAGCCCAGCGAGTTCGGCAAGCTGGCGCTGATCCTGTGGGGCGCCGATCTGCTCGCCCGCAAGCAGGACATGAAGCTGCTGACCCAGTGGAAGCACATGCTGGTGCCGCTGGTCCCCGGCGCCTTCCTGCTGCTCGGGCTGATCATGCTCGGCGGGGACATGGGTACGGCGATCGTCCTCACCGCGATCCTCTTCGGGCTTCTGTGGACGGCCGGCGCGCCCACCCGGCTCTTCGTCGGGGTGCTCACCGTGGCGGGAACGATCGGCTTCCTGCTGATCAGGACCAGCGCCAACCGGATGAAGCGATTCGCCTGCATCGGTGCCACCGACCCCGGGGGAGAGGGTGCGCCCTGTCTCCAGGCCGCGCACGGGATCTATGCTCTGGCCTCAGGCGGATGGTTCGGTTCCGGTCTGGGTGCCAGTGTGGAAAAATGGGGCCAACTACCCGAAGCGCACACCGACTTCATCTTCGCCGTCACCGGGGAGGAACTGGGTCTGGCGGGGACGCTGTCGGTACTCGCCCTGTTCGCGGCTCTAGGCTATGCGGGTATCCGCGTGGCCGGACGCACGGAGGACCCCTTCGTGAGGTACGCCGCGGGAGGCGTGACCACCTGGATCACGGCGCAGGCCGTGATCAACATCGGTGCGGTGCTCGGTCTGCTGCCGATCGCCGGGGTCCCGCTCCCGCTGTTTTCGTACGGGGGGTCGGCCCTGCTGCCGACCATGTTCGCCGTCGGGCTCCTCATCGCCTTCGCGCGACAGGAACCCGCCGCGAAAGCGGCTCTGGCCTTGCGTCGCCCCGGCTGGGGTAGGCGGGCCGGAGTGAGATGGAAGTCGATGCGACGGCGCGTCAAGAAGCGTCCGTCCGGAGAGCGGTGAATTTCGGTGCATGTCGTACTCGCCGGTGGGGGGACCGCCGGCCACATCGAGCCCGCGCTCGCCCTCGCGGACGCCCTGCGCAGGCAGGACCCGAGCGTGGGAATCACGGCGCTCGGCACGGAGAAGGGACTGGAGACCCGGCTCGTACCCGAGCGGGGCTACGAGCTGGCGCTCATCCCCGCCGTGCCGCTGCCGCGCAAGCCCACCCCTGAGCTGATCACCGTCCCCGGGCGGCTGCGCGGCACCATCAAGGCGGCCGAGCAGATCCTGGAGCGCACCAAGGCGGACTGCGTGGTCGGCTTCGGCGGCTACGTGGCCCTGCCCGGATATCTCGCGGCCAAGCGCCTCGGGGTGCCGATCGTGGTCCACGAGGCCAACGCCCGGCCCGGCCTGGCCAACAAGATCGGCTCGCGGTACGCGGCCGGGGTCGCCGTCGCCACCCCGGACTCCAAGCTCCGCAACGCCCGCTACATCGGCATCCCGCTGCGGCACACCATCGCCACCCTCGACCGGGCCCGGGTCCGGCCCGAGGCGCGCGCCGCCTTCGGTCTCGACCCGAACCTGCCGACGCTGCTGGTCTCCGGCGGCTCGCAGGGCGCCCGGCGCCTCAACGAGGTCATCCAGCAGATCGCGCCGGTGCTCCAGCGCTCCGGCATCCAGATCCTGCACGCGGTCGGCCCGAAGAACGAGGTGCCGCGTGTCGACAACATGCCCGGGATGCCGCCGTACGTCCCGGTACCGTACGTGGACCGGATGGATCTCGCGTACGCCGCCGCCGACATGATGCTGTGCCGCGCGGGCGCGATGACCGTCGCCGAACTGTCCGCTGTCGGGCTGCCCGCCGCCTATGTCCCGCTGCCGATCGGCAACGGCGAACAGCGGCTCAACGCCCAGCCGGTGGTCAAGGCCGGCGGCGGCCTGCTCGTCGACGACGCGGAGCTGTCGCCGCAGTGGGTGCAGGGCAACGTCCTGCCCGTACTCGCCGATCCGCACCGGCTGTACGAGATGTCCCGCGCCGCGGCCGAGTTCGGCCGCCGGGACGCCGACGATCTGCTCGTCGGCATGGTGTACGAGGCGATCGCCGCACGCCGGCAGGCGTAGGGCGGAAGCGGAAGGCAGGAGACGCCAGGTGGCAGCTGGACCGACGACCGCCGAGAAGAACGGCACGAGCAGGCCGAAGGGGTCGTCGGAACGGCCGTCCCGCACGGGCACCCGGAAGAGTCGTCTCCGGGTGCCCGGCCCGCGCGTCCTGCTGATCGTCCTGGCCGTACTCGCGCTCGTGGCCGGCGGAATCTGGGCGCTCTACGGCTCGTCCTGGCTGCGCGTGGAGCGGGTGAAGACCTCCGGCACGCAGGTTCTGACACCTCGTGAAGTGGAAGCGGCCGCCGCCGTTCCGATCGGGTCCCCGCTCGTCTCCGTCGACACGGACGCGATCGAGGCGCGACTTCTGCGGAAACTGCCCCGCATCGACACGGTGGAGGTCGTGCGGTCCTGGCCGCACGGAATCGGTCTGAAAGTGACGGAACGGAAGCCCGTTCTGCTGGTGGAAATGGGCGGAAAGTTCACGGAAGTGGACTCCACCGGAACCCGTTTCGCCACCGTGGACAAAGCACCCCCAGGCGTACCGAAACTCGTCCTGGACGTCGCCTCCTCGCCGAGCCTGCGCCGCTTCGACGCGGACCGCCTGCTGCTCGACGCCGTGGGCGTGACGGGCGAACTCCCGGAGAAAATCGCCCGGGACACTCGTGTCGTCAAGGTCGCCTCGTACGACTCCATCACTCTGGAGCTCGGTGGCGGCCGTACGGTCTTCTGGGGCAGCGGCGAGGACGGTGCCGTCAAGGCGCGCGTACTCACGGCGCTGATGAAAGCAACGCCCAAAGCGGGGCACTTCGATGTAAGCGCCCCCACCGCCCCGGCCGCGTCCGGGAGTTGACGCGCATCAGCGCTGGCCAGCACCCTGGTTGGCCAGCGCTACGGGTGATCACATAGGGTGAAAAGAAAAACGGGAGGTTCGGCGTGTTCGTTGAACGTGCGCCACTTGTCGACTTAGTGTCCTGTTCGGAAGAGTCCAGCGAACAGAGACACTGGTAACCCTAAACTTCAACGTTAGGGTTTGGGTCGGCGTTTCGGACCGTCCCAATCGGCATCCGTTGTCGCAGCGCGACTACCACCGCGAAGCGGCGACACGTAACTCGAGGCGAGAGGCCTTCGACGTGGCAGCACCGCAGAACTACCTCGCAGTCATCAAGGTCATCGGTGTCGGCGGCGGTGGTGTCAATGCCATCAACCGAATGATCGAGGTCGGTCTCAAGGGCGTCGAGTTCATCGCGATCAACACCGACGCGCAAGCGCTGTTGATGAGCGACGCCGACGTCAAGCTCGACGTCGGTCGTGAACTCACCCGCGGCCTCGGGGCCGGGGCCAACCCGGCAGTCGGTCGCAAGGCGGCAGAGGACCACCGTGAGGAGATCGAGGAGGTCCTCAAGGGGGCCGACATGGTCTTCGTCACCGCCGGCGAAGGTGGCGGCACCGGCACCGGCGGCGCACCCGTCGTGGCCAACATCGCGCGCTCGCTCGGCGCCCTGACGATCGGTGTGGTCACCCGGCCGTTCACCTTCGAGGGACGCCGTCGGGCCAACCAGGCGGAGGACGGCATCGCCGAGCTCCGCGAAGAGGTCGACACCCTCATCGTCATCCCGAACGACCGGCTGCTCTCGATCTCGGACCGCCAGGTCTCCGTGCTCGACGCCTTCAAGTCGGCCGACCAGGTCCTGCTGAGCGGCGTGCAGGGCATCACCGACCTCATCACCACGCCGGGTCTGATCAACCTCGACTTCGCCGACGTCAAGTCGGTCATGTCCGAGGCCGGTTCGGCCCTCATGGGCATCGGCTCCGCCCGCGGCGACGACCGCGCGGTGGCGGCGGCGGAGATGGCGATCTCCTCGCCGCTCCTCGAGGCGTCCATCGACGGCGCCCGTGGCGTGCTGCTCTCCATCTCCGGCGGCTCCGACCTCGGTCTCTTCGAGATCAACGAGGCCGCGCAGCTGGTGAGCGAGGCCGCCCACCCCGAGGCCAACATCATCTTCGGCGCCGTCATCGACGACGCCCTGGGCGACGAGGTGCGGGTCACGGTCATCGCGGCCGGCTTCGACGGCGGCCAGCCGCCGACCCGCCGGGACAACATCCTCAGCTCGGCCTCCGCCAAGCGCGAGGAGCCGGCCCCGGCGCCGCGCGCCACCGAGCGCCCGCTCGGCGGCCTCGGCACCGTCGCCCCCCGGGACGAGCCGGTCGCCCCGGCCGAGCCGGCTCCGGTGGCCTCCACCGAGAGCACGCTGCCCCCGGCCACCCCGCCGGTGGTCCCGCCGGCCCGCCCGTACCCGGACACCCAGGCCGAAGAGCTGGATGTTCCGGACTTCCTGAAGTGATAGAGCAGCTCGAACCCGTGAGCGGCGCGCACTTCGCCTTCACCGACAGGTGGGGCGGGGTGAGCGCCGTTCCGTACGAGGAGCTCAACCTCGGCGGCGCGGTGGGGGACGAGCCCGAGGCCGTACGGACCAACCGTGCGCGGGCCGCCGGCGCGCTGGGGCTCGACCCCGGGCAGGTCGTCTGGATGAACCAGGTGCACGGCCCGGACGTCGCGGTGGTCGAAGGGCCCTGGGGCGACCGGCCGGTGCCGGAGGTCGACGCGATCGTCACCGCCCGGCGCGGACTCGCCCTCGCCGTCCTCACCGCCGACTGCACCCCGGTCCTCCTCGCCGACCCCGTCGCCGGGGTCGTGGCCGCCGCCCACGCCGGGCGGCCCGGGATGGTCGCCGGGGTCGTACCGGCCGCGGTGAAGGCCATGATCGAACTGGGCGCCGACCCGGCCCGTATCACCGCCCGTACCGGCCCCGCCGTCTGCGGGCGCTGCTACGAGGTGCCGGAGGCGATGCGCGCCGAGGTGGCCGCGGTCGAGCCGGCCGCCTTCGCCGAGACGAGCTGGGGCACCCCGGCCGTCGACGTCACCGCCGGGGTTCACGCCCAGCTCGAGCGGCTGGGGATCCGGGACCGGCGGGCCAGTGAGGTCTGCACCCGCGAGTCGGGCGACCACTTCTCGTACCGCCGCGATCGCACCACGGGGCGACTCGCGGGATATGTCTGGTTGGACGCTGTCTCTACCCGGGGGGCGACCCCCGGACCCCCGGCAGGAAAGAACTCATGAGGGACCGTAAGTCGGAACTCGCGGAGAACCTGGCGCGGGTGGAGGAACGTATCTCTGCCGCCTGCGCCGCCGCCGGACGCAAGCGGGCGGATGTGACCCTGATCGTGGTCACCAAGACCTACCCCGCGAGCGATGTGCGACTTCTGCACGAACTCGGCGTTCGGGACGTCGCCGAGAACCGGGACCAGGACGCCGCCCCCAAGGCCGCGGCCTGCGCGGATCTGGACCTCCGCTGGCACTTCGTCGGCCAGTTGCAGACCAACAAGGTCCGATCTGTGACGAGTTATGCCGATGTCGTGCAGTCCGTGGACCGTTTGAAGCTCGTCACCTCCCTGTCGACGGCGGCGGAGAAGGCCGGGCGCGAGCTCGGCTGCCTCGTCCAGGTCGCGCTCGACGCCGAGTCGGGCCACCGGGGCGACCGGGGCGGCGTGTCGCCGGACGACATCGAGGAGTTGGCCGCCGCCGTGGACACCGCGCCCGGGCTGAGACTCGACGGACTGATGACCGTCGCGCCGCTCGCCGGCCCGTACGCGGGGCGCCAACGTGCGGCGTTCGACAGGTTGATGGATTTGTCGACTGTCCTGCGCGCGACCCGTCCGGCTGCGAACATGGTGTCGGCGGGGATGAGTGCGGACCTCGAGGAGGCCGTGGCGGCCGGAGCGACACATGTGCGCATCGGTACGGCGGTACTGGGTGTCCGCCCCAGGCTCGGGTAACGTCGCGAAGCAAGTCGGACCACAGCAGAAAATATGGTCATTCCCGCTGATCGGCGGGCAGACCCCGTGGATCGCGGGCACTTGGTGACGATGCCGATCCACCACAGAGCGGAGGACTCAGAGAATGGCCGGCGCGATGCGCAAGATGGCGGTCTACCTCGGCCTCGTGGAGGACGATGGGTACGACGGCCGGGGGTTCGACCCCGACGACGACTTCGAACCCGAGCTGGAACCCGAACCCGAGCGCGAACGGCGCCATGTGCCCCCGCGGCAGATCGAGCGGGAGGAACCGGTGCGCGTGGTGCAGCCGCCCGCACCCCGTGAGCCCGTCGCCCAGTCTGTCCCGGTACACGCGGAAAGCGGACGTCCTGCCCGAATTGCCCCCGTGGCATCCATCACACCCGAACGTCCGAGCCTGGAGAAGAACGCGCCGGTGATCATGCCCAAGGTCGTGTCCGAGCGGGAGCCCTACCGCATCACAACGCTGCACCCCAGGACCTACAACGAGGCCCGTACCATCGGGGAACACTTCCGCGAGGGCACCCCGGTGATCATGAACCTCACGGAGATGGACGACACCGATGCGAAGCGACTTGTCGACTTTGCCGCCGGACTCGTCTTCGGGCTCCATGGCAGCATTGAGCGCGTGACGCAGAAGGTGTTCCTGTTGTCGCCTGCTAACGTCGATGTCACGGCGGAGGACAAGGCCCGCATCGCAGAGGGCGGATTCTTCAACCAGAGCTGAGAACACACGACCGGAACGGGCCGGCCGAGAGGCCGGTCGAGCGAGAGCACGAGAGCCAGGGGAGAGGGAAGCGCGGGATGGGCGTCGCACTACAAGTGGTCTACATCGCTCTGATGTGCTTCCTCATCGTGCTGATCTTCCGATTGGTCATGGACTACGTCTTCCAGTTCGCCCGTTCATGGCAACCCGGTAAGGCGATGGTGGTCGTTCTGGAGGCCACCTACACTGTCACCGATCCACCGCTCAAGCTCCTTCGGCGGTTCATTCCGCCGTTGCGTCTCGGGGGCGTGGCACTCGACCTGTCCTTCTTCGTTCTGATGATCATCGTCTACATCCTGATCTCCATCGTGAGCAGCTTCGCGAGGTGAATGTGGACGATACGGTCTTGCCGACTGCCGACGACTACGTAGAGGTGAAGAAGAGATGCCGCTGACCCCCGAGGACGTGCGGAACAAGCAGTTCACGACCGTCCGCCTTCGAGAAGGCTATGACGAGGACGAGGTCGATGCCTTCCTCGACGAGGTCGAAGCCGAGCTGACCCGCCTGCTCCGCGAGAACGAGGACCTGCGCGCCAAGCTGGCCGCCGCGACGCGTGCCGCTGCGCAGAACCAGCAGCAGGGTATGCGCAAGCCGCCGGAGCAGCAGGATCGTCCCGTCGGTCCCGGCGCCCCCGTGCCCGCCGCCATATCCGGACCGCCGGTCCAGCAGCAGCCCCCGCAGATGGGTCCGCCGCAGCTGCCGTCCGGTGCGCCGCAGCTTCCCGCCGGTCCTGGTGGCCACGGCCCCGGCCCGATGCAGGGTGGTCCGATGGGCCCCGGCCCCGGCCAGATGCAGGGCGGCCCCATGGGTCAGCCGATGGGCGGCCCGATGGGTCACCCGCAGCAGCAGATGCAGCAGCCGATGCAGCAGCCCCAGCAGGGCCCCGGTGGCGACAGCGCCGCGCGCGTGCTTTCGCTGGCCCAGCAGACGGCCGACCAGGCGATCGCGGAGGCCCGTTCCGAGGCCAACAAGATCGTCGGCGAGGCGCGCTCGCGCGCCGAGGGCCTGGAGCGGGACGCCCGCGCCAAGGCGGACGCGCTGGAGCGGGACGCGCAGGAGAAGCACCGCGTCGCGATGGGCTCGCTGGAGTCGGCCCGCGCCACGCTGGAGCGCAAGGTCGAGGACCTGCGCGGCTTCGAGCGCGAGTACCGCACGCGGCTGAAGTCCTACCTCGAGTCGCAGCTGCGTCAGCTGGAGACCCAGGCGGACGACTCGCTGGCTCCCCCGCGGACGCCGGCCACGGCCTCCCTGCCGCCGGCCCCGTCGATGGCCTCGGCAGGCGCGAGCGCCCCGTCCTACGGCGGCAACGGCACGATGGGCGGCGCGCCGTCCATGGGCGGTGCCCCGTCGTACGGTGGCCAGCAGCAGATGTCCCCGGCGATGACCCAGCCGATGGCTCCGGTCCGCCCGCAGGCACCGCAGCCGATGCAGCAGGCGCCGGCGCCGATGCGCGGCTTCCTGATCGACGAGGACGACAACTGACGGCGGCCGGTCGCGCGATGAGCGCGTAGCCGTCGGCAGGCTAAAGGGCCGGGCCCCTGGGAAACCAGGGGCC
>NZ_JBHWJZ010000068.1:0-16241 GCF_042731085.1 Streptomyces sp. NPDC059875 | reverse complement strand
CCCCGGAACCGATCGGTTCCGGGGCGCCCCTTCTTCGTGGAGAAGTTCTCAGCGCATCTTTCCGCCGCGCGGCATCCGCATGCCCTTCGGCATCGGACCCTTCGGCACCGGCATGTTGCTCATCAGGTCGCCCATGGCGCGCAGCCGGTCGTTGGTCGTCGTCACCTGCGGCCCGGAGAGCACCCGCGGCAGCTTCAGCATCTTCGTCCGGACCTGCTTCAGCGGCACCTGGCCCTCGCCGTTGCCCACGATGATGTCGGTCACCGGGACGTCCACGACGATCCGGGCCATCTTCTTCTTCTCGGCCGCGAGCAGCGGCTTCAGCCGGTTCGGGTTGCCCTCGGCCACCAGCACGATGCCGGCCTTGCCGACCGCGCGGTGCACGACGTCCTGGCTCTTGTTCATCGCGATCGCCGGGGTCGTGGTCCAGCCGCGCCCGACGTTCTGCAGGACCGCCGCCGCCGCGCCGGGCTGGCCCTCCATCTGGCCGAAAGCCGCGCGCTCGGCACGCCGTCCGAAGACGATCGCCATCGCGAGCAGCGCCAGGATGAAGCCCAGAATGCCCAGGTAGACCGGGTGACCGATCAGGAAGCCGATCGCGAGGAGGACACCGAGTACGACGATGCCCACGCCCGCGACGACAAGCCCGACCTTGGGGTCAGCCTTTCGGGTCATCTTGTACGTGAGGGCGATCTGCTTCAGTCGCCCCTGGTTCGCAGCGTCACCGCTGCCCGTGTTTGCCTTCCTCGCCATGTCCTGAAGTTTACGTGGCCCGGGAAGCGCGGCCAGCCACGGCCTCCATCACGTGCTGGGCCTCGACCCGGTCCTTGGCCCGGCGACGGTCCTCCAGGACCGAGGTCCAGGCGTTGCGGCGGGCGGTCCGCTGGCCGCTGCCGAGCAGCAGGGCCTCGACGGCCCGCAGGGCGTCGGTGACGGACGGGATCGCGGTGGCGCGGACGTGGGTCGCGGCCTGCATGACGGGGTCCTCCCTCAAGCATGGATGAGATGAGGTGGGGGGTTGAGCGAGATGCGTCGCTCGGGGCGTGGCGGTGTGTGAAGCAAGGCTCACAGATTGGTGTTACCAGCGCGTGACCCGGTGGTCAAACACTGATGAAACGTTGATGCGTCCATGTGGAGGACCGCGGAAACCCTGACGCGGCCCGTACGACCACCCTGACCTGGGGGTGCGTACGGGCCGCGCCGGATCCGGCCATTACCGGCCGGTAACTGCTTGTGCGTGAATTCACACGGCCTGGGTGGCGTTGTCGACCGCACCGCGCTTCTCGATCGCCTGCTGGAACAGACGCCCCGCGCGGTAGGAGGAGCGGACCAGCGGGCCCGACATCACGCCGGAGAAGCCGATCTCGTCGGCCTCCTCCTTCAGCTCCACGAACTCCTGCGGCTTCACCCAGCGCTCCACCGGGTGGTGGCGCACCGACGGGCGCAGGTACTGCGTGATCGTGATCAGCTCGCAGCCGGCCGCGTGCAGCTGCTGCAGCGCCTCGCTGATCTCCTCACGGGTCTCGCCCATGCCGAGGATCAGGTTCGACTTCGTGACCAGACCGTAGTCACGGGCCTTCGTGATGACGTCCAGCGAACGCTCGTAGCGGAAGCCGGGACGGATGCGCTTGAAGATCCGCGGCACCGTCTCGACGTTGTGCGCGAAGACCTCGGGGCGGGAGGCGAAGACCTCGTCGAGGAGCTCGGGCACCGCGTTGAAGTCGGGGGCGAGCAGCTCCACCTTCGTCCGGCCGTCGGCGCGGTTCGCGGTCTGCTCGTGGATCTGGCGCACGGTCTCCGCGTACAGCCAGGCGCCGCCGTCCTCCAGGTCGTCGCGTGCGACGCCGGTGATGGTGGCGTAGTTCAGGTCCATCGTGACGACCGACTCGCCCACGCGACGCGGCTCGTCACGGTCCAGCGCCTCCGGCTTGCCCGTGTCGATCTGGCAGAAGTCGCAGCGCCGCGTGCACTGGTCACCGCCGATGAGGAAGGTGGCCTCGCGGTCCTCCCAGCACTCGAAGATGTTGGGACAGCCCGCCTCCTGGCAGACCGTGTGCAGCCCCTCGCTCTTCACGAGACTCTGCATCTTCGTGTACTCGGGGCCCATCTTCGCCCGGGTCTTGATCCACTCGGGCTTGCGCTCGATGGGGGTCTGGGCGTTACGGACCTCCAGGCGCAGCATCTTGCGTCCGTCGGGTGCGACTGCGGACACGACCGGCTCCCTGTAGCTTCGATTCTTCGGCGCACACCAGGGTACGCCCGTTGTTCATGCGGTTTTGTTTACGCCTGGGCAACCTGTGGCCAGGGCCCGGCATTCCCTAGGCGGAGACCGTCACGTCGGCACGCTCGATCTCCCGCGGCTTCGGCTCCGCGTTCTCCAGGACCTCGCGCAGATGCCTCTCCGCCACCGGCAGGACCTCCTCGATCGTGATGTCCCGGCCGAGCTCGCTCGCCAGCGAGGCCACGCCCGCGTCCCGGATCCCGCACGGGATGATCCGGTCGAACCAGGCGTTGTCCGGGTTCACGTTCAGCGCGAAGCCGTGCATCGTGACGCCCTTGGCGACGCGGATGCCGATCGCGGCGAGCTTGCGGTCCTCGCGGCGCTGGCCGGCGTTGGACGGGGCGTACTCCGGGCCGTTGAGCCGCGGATCGAACTCCGGGTCGCTCAGCCGAGGGTCGAAGTCCAGCGACAAGCCCTCCCGTCGCCCACCACCACCCTTGCCGGAAGCGCTGCGCGCAGCCCCTTCTGGATGCGACGGGCGCTCCTCCACCGGATCGCCGAGCACCCACACACCGCTGCGGCCCTCGACCCGGCTGGTCTCCACGCCGAACTCGGCGGCCGTACGGATCAGCGCCTCCTCGAGGCGGCGGACATGCGCCACGACGTCGACGGGGCGGGGCAGCTTCATGATCGGGTAGCCGACGAGCTGGCCCGGGCCGTGCCAGGTGATCTTTCCGCCGCGGTCCACGTCCACGACCGGCGTCCCGTCCAGCGGGCGCTCGCTGTCCTCCGTGCGCCGGCCCGCGGTGTACACGGGCGGGTGCTCCAGGAGCAGACAGGTGTCCTCGACCTCGTCGGCGAACCGGGCGGCGTGCACCTCGCGCTGCTTGTCCCAGGCCACCTGGTACTCGACGGCGTCCTCGCCGAAGCCCAGACGGACGAATCGCAGCTCACTCACGGCAGTGCCTCCTCCTGGGTGCCGGTGCCGGGTTCCGGGGATCCTCCCGGGGCCGGCTCGGCACCATGCGTCATTCGCGCCCATGCCACTGTACGGCCGCGCGATGGACACCGGTCCGGCAGGTGTGAGGGGGGTGTCTACGTCAGCGGCGGCCTCAATCCTCACACGATCGGATGAATGTGGGGCGAAGGAGACGGTATGGGCGCTGAGGGCCGCTAAATTCACGCCGTTCCATGAGGGTCCATACGGGCTTGCACCCGGGCCCGGAAGGCAGGAGACCGCACAGCTGATGACGGAACGACCCCCGCAGCGCATCCCGAACCGCCAGCTCGCCGCGCTCATCGCCGAAGCCGGGTTCTCCAACGCGGGCCTGGCCAGAAGGGTGGACCAGCTCGGCCTGGAGCACGGACTCGACCTGCGGTACGACAAGACCTCCGTGACCCGCTGGCTGCGCGGTCAGCAGCCGCGGGGCACCACACCCGCCCTGATCGCCGAGGTCTTCACCCGGCGCCTTGGCCGCCGCCTCTCCGCTCAGGACCTCGGTCTGGACGCCTGCTCCCCGGTCTACGCGGGCCTGGAGTTCGCGGCGACGCCCGAGGAAGCCGTCGACATCGTCAGCGGGCTGTGGCGGAAGGACTCCGGCAGCCATGTCGAGCTCCGCAAGATCGCCTTCACCCCGGCCGGGCTCGTGGTGCCGAGCCGGGACTGGCTGATCGGCCGGGCGGACGATCGGGTGGCCCGCGGGGACACGGCGGCGCCGAACGGCCGCCTCGGCCCGGACGGCCGGCTCCCGACGGACCCCCGCCCCGGCGTCGACCGTCCCGGCACCGAGGCGCGGCCGAGCCCGGACGGCGGACGGCTCGCCACCGACGCGCGCCGCCCCTCCCTCCAGGACCACCGGGTCCCGGCGCAGGGCCGGCTCTCCGTCCCCCGTCAGCGCGGCACCGACCGGGGGCCCGGCCAGCGGGTCTCCAGCGGCGACATCGCCGCCCTCCGCTCGGTCGGCGAGCTCTTCCGCACCCTCGACCACGCCTACGGCGGCGGCCACGCCCGCCAGGCCCTCGTCCGCTACCTGGAGCACGAGGCAGAGCCGATGCTGCGCGGCACGTACGGGGAGTCCGTCGGCCGCCGGCTGTTCGCCGCCGCCGCCGACCTGACGAGGCTGGCCGGCTGGACCTCGTACGACATCGCCGCCCACGGCCTGGCCCAGCGGTACTTCGTCCAGGCGCTGCGGCTGGCGCAGGCCGCGGGGGACCGCGCCTACGGCTCGTACGTCCTGATCACCATGAGCCGGCAGGCGGTGTACCTCGGCCACGGGCGCGAGGCCGTACAGCTGGCACGGGTCGCCCAGCAGGGCGTGGGCTCCGCCGCGCCGCCCGTCGTCCAGGCGCTGCTGCACGCGGTGGAGGCACGCGGGCACGGCGTGCTCGGCGAGGCGCGGGCGTGCAGCGCCTCGCTCGCCCGGGCCGAGCGGGCGCTCGAGGCCGCCCGGCCGGGCGATGACGTGCCGTACTGGGCCCGGCCCTTCGACGAGGCGCAGCTCGCCGACGAGTTCGGCCACTGCCACCGGGACCTCCAGCAGTACCGCCCGGCGGCGCAGCACGCCGAACGCTCCCTCCAGCTGCGCGCGCCCGGCTTCGCACGCAGCCGCCTCTTCTGCCGCGTGGTCCTCGCCTCGGCCCGCCTCGGCCTCGGCGAACTGGACCAGGCGTGCGCCCTGGGCGCCGAGGCGGCCCAGCAGGCCTCCGAGATGCGCTCGGCCCGCGCGCTGGAGTACGTACGGGACTTCGAGCGCCGCCTGGAGCCGTACCGCGACGCGGCGGCCGTCCGCACCTACCGCGATCGCGTGGCGGCGATCGGCTGATCCACCGGACGGCCCCCGCGCCACCGGCTATGCCGCCGCCTCCGCCGCGGTGCCCTGCGGGGCGCGGACGCCCAGGTCCGTCAGGAGGGCGTGGGCCGCGCGGTGGCCCGAGAAGAGGGCGCCCTGGACCGTGGCGGTGTCGCGATGGTCGCCGCAGACGTACAGGCCCGCGAGCAGCCGGACCGGGCGGCGATGGTCGTGGGGCGCCGGCATCGCGGGGATCGCGTCCGGGGTGTGGTGGAGGGCGAGCAGCTCCCACTCGTCCGTCGACGTCCCGTACAGGGTCGCGAGATGCTTGCGGACCCGGCGCTCGGGGTCGTCCGGCGGGGTGCCCAGGACCGTCGAGGTGACAAGCACCCGGCCCTCGGGGGCACGGGTGGGGTCGACGGCGCTCATGACCGCCGTGTGGGCGACGGGGCCTCCGGGGTCGGACTCCAGGAGCAGGACGGGGTCGGCAGCGGGCGCGGCCGGAGCGGTGTGGTGCAGCACCGTGACCGGGTGGAACGCGGGGGTCCGCAGCCCGGGCAGCAGCTCGGCGGCCGTGCGCGCGCCCGTCGCCAGGACGACCGAGCGGCAGCGGAACACCCCGTGCTCCGCCGTCGCGACCTTGTCGATCGAGAGCTCCGTGACCCGGACACCGGTACGGACCGTGCCGGGCGGCAGCGTCGCAGCCAGCAGGTCGGGCAGCGCGGCCGACCCTCCCTCCGGTACGCACAGCCGACCCCGGGCGAAGGCGCGCAGCGCCAGGTCGGCCCAGCGGCTGGAGGTCGCGAGGTCGGGGTCGCCCAACAGCGCGGCGACCAGGGGCCGCAGCACCCCCTGGACGGTACGGGCCGGCAGCCGGGCCGAAAGGGCCTCGCGCGCGGACCGCTCCGGACGGGTCAGCAACCGCTGCGCGGGCGTGGCCGCGAGGCGCGCCAGCGAGGCACCGAGGCGCGCCTGGTCGAGCGAAGCGGCCGGATGACGGGGGGCGCTCGCAAGGGCGCGCGCCACCGTGAAAGCGCCCCCCACGCCCCAGGGGGCGTGAGCCGACCCCCTCCCCGCGCCCCAGGGGGAGTTGGCCGACCCCCTCACCGCGCTTCGGACTGAGCCGGCGCCGCGGACGAAGCCGGCGCGGCTGATGGACGTCGCGCCGCGGACGGATCCTGATCCCCTGGCGGACCCCGAGCGACTCGCGGACCCCGCGCGCCAGGGCGCGGGCGGGAACGGTTCGCCGATCCTGACGTACCGGCCGTCGCTGTGCACCAGCGCTCCCGGTGCGAACGGCCGCAGCGTCACCCCGTCCAGGCCGGGCGTGCGGGACAGTTCCGCGTACGAGGCGGTCAGCAGCGGCCCGACCCGGTCGAGCCGGAAGCCGTCGATGTCGTCGGTGGCCATCCGGCCGCCGACCCGCGGTCCGGCCTCCAGGACCGTGACACCGATTCCGGCGCTGGTCAGCCGGTGGGCGGCCGCGAGCCCCGCGATCCCGGCTCCCACGACGACGACGTCCGTGACGGCGTCCGAATGACGTGCGGTACTGAGCACGTGCCCCTCCCCAGGTCGGCGCGGCTTTGGTGGGAGGCCTATGCCCCCAACCGGCCTCAGGAATGCCCGAGTTCGCATTCAGAGCCTGCCAGCCTAGGCACCGCTCCCACGGACGCCAGCAGCGCGCGGCGGGGTGCACGAAGCACGGGGTCGCACGCGCCGTGCCCCACCCCGGGTCAGGCGGCCGCGCGGATCGACTCGTCGATCGTCGGGAAGGCGAAATCGAAGCCCGACTCCAACAGGCGGCTCGGCAGCACCCGCTGACTGCCCAGCACGTCCACCGCGAACTCCCCGAGCGCGAGCCTGAGCGCCGGCGCGGGCACCGCGCAGACCGTGGGGCGGCGCAGGACGCGGCCCATCGCCGCCGTCACCTCGCGGTTGGTGACCGGGTCGGGGGCCGTCAGGTTCACCGGGCCCGAGAGGGAGTCGGTGTCGATCAGATGCCGCAGGGCCGCCACCTCGTCGTGCAGCGAGATGAAGGACCAGTACTGGCGGCCGTCGCCCATCCGGCCACCCACCCCGGCGCGGAAGATCGGGAAGAGCCGGCCCCACGCCCCGCCCTCGCCGGCCACCACCAGGCCTGTGCGGGCGTACGCGACCCGGATGCCGGCCTCCTCGGCGGGGGCCGCCGCGGCCTCCCACTCCACGCACACCGAGGGCAGGAACCCCTCGCCCGCGGGTGCGCTCTCGTCCACCGCGCGCGAGCCCGTGTCGCCGTAGTAGCCCAGCGCTGTCCCGCACACGAGGACCTTCGGCGGCTCGGCGAGCGAGGCGAGGGCCTGCGAGATCGCCGTCGTGCCGAGCACGCGGCTGTCACGGATCTCCTTCTTGTACGCCTCGCTCCAGCGGCGCTCACCGACCCCGGCGCCCGCCAGGTGCACGACCGCGTCCACGCCGACGAGCCCCGCCGCGTCCACGTACAGCCGCGCGGGGTCCCACTCGACCTCGTCGGCGGTCCGGGCGGGCCGTCGCACGAGGCGGGAGACCTGGTGGCCGTCGGCGCGCAGGGAGCGCACCAGGGCGGAGCCGATGAGTCCGGAGGCGCCGGTGACCGCGATTCGGGAGCGTTGCATGGGACCATCCTGCCCTCCTGGGGCGGGACGTGGGACAGTGGCCGACATGATCGTGCCGGAGACGTGCATACGACGGGCCGTTACCGCCGACGAGGACGCCCTCGGGGAGCTGGACCGCGCGACCTGGTCGACGCTGCACGCCGTGCAGCCCGCGCCGCAGCCCCCGTACGACCCGTTCTTCGACGAGCGGCACCGGCCCGAGGACTATCTGGTCGCGCAGCTCGGGGACGCCCTCGTCGGCTATCTGCGGCTCGTGCCGCCCACCCCGCTCGCCTGCAACACGCACGTCCGCCAGATCCAGGGGCTCGCGGTCGCCGAGAGCGCCCGCGGCCGGGGCGTGGCCCGCGCGCTGCTGCGCGCCGCGGTGGCGGAGACCCGGCGGCAGGGCGGCAGCCGGATCACCCTGCGCGTCCTCGGTCACAACAAGCCCGCCCGCGCCCTCTACGAGTCCGAGGGCTTCGCGGTCGAGGGCGTCCTGCCCGGCGAGTTCTTCCTGGGCGGGGCGTACGTCGACGACGTCCTGATGGGCCGTACGGTCACTGCCGAGGCGCCGTAGGCGCCCGAGGAGTCAACGGGGCCATCCCGCCCATCAGTTCGCGCAGACAGCGCACCGCGAGCTCGGCCGGCGCCCCCTTGCCCCGTACCGGCGCGTCCGTCTCCGCCCACGCCTCCAGGGCCACCCGGATCGCGTCCGTGGCCGCCGCCGCCGCGAGCCGTACCTCGAGCGGGTCGGCGTCCGGGCCGGCCAGCTGCGCCACCACGGCCAGCAGCTTCTCCTCCGACTCCTGGTTGACCCGGTACCAGACCGCCCTCAGCGCCGGATCCTCCGCGGCCGCCCGCAGCAGCCCGCGCGTCCAGCGCAGCCCCTCGGCGGCCTCCTCGTCGGCCGCCGCGAGCGCCTCCCTGATCGACCGCTCCAGCGCGGCCGGCACCGTCGAACCCGGCTCGGCCGCCGCGAGCGACTCCCGCCAGCGGTCCGCGCCGCCCGCCAGGAGCGGGGCGACGGCGTCCTGCTTGGAGCGGAAGTAGCGGTAGAAGGTCCGCAGCGCGACCCCGGCGCGCAGGGCGATGTCCTCGGCCGTGGTGCCGTCCGGGCCGCGCTCGGTGAAGAGCTCGGCGGCGGCCCGGGCGATGTCGAGCTGGGTGGCGGCCTTGCGGCGCTCCGTCAGGGAGGGGGGCTTGGTGCTCACCGTACGAAGGGTACGCCTCACCTCTGCCGACCCTGCATTTCATGCAACTGTGGCAAAGCGTGCCATTCAGGCGTACGGTGTCCCGTGCATCGAGAGTCTCGCCCCCGAGAGACTCGTCATCGAGAGGTCGGACAGGACATGAACCGCTACGAAGGACGCCGCGCACTGGTCACCGGTGGCGGCTCCGGCATCGGCCAGGCCACCGTGCTGCGCCTGCTCGCCGAGGGCGGCAGCGTCGTCGCCGCGGACATCAGCGAGGACGGGCTGAAGGACACCGTCGCCAAGGCGGGCGCCGCCGCGGACCGTCTGACGACCGTCGTCGTGAACGTCGCCGACGAGGCCTCCGTACGCGCGGGCGTCGCCGCTGCCGTGGAGGCGCTGGGCGGCCTGGACGTCCTGGTCAACGCGGCCGGCATCCTGCGCTCCTCGCACACCCACGAGACGAGCCTCGACTCCTTCGAGCGGGTCGTCCGGGTCAACCTGACCGGCACCTTCCTGGTGATCCGCGAGGCCGTCCCGGCCCTCCTGGCGGGCAACGGCTCCGCGGTGGTCAACTTCTCCTCCACCTCGGCGATGTTCGCCCACCCCTACATGGCGGCCTACGCGGCCAGCAAGGGCGGCATCCAGTCCATGACCCACGCGCTCGCCGCCGAGTACGCCAAGCAGGGCATCCGCTTCACCGCCGTCCAGCCCGGCTCCATCTCCTCCGGCATGACCGACGGCACCGGCGCCAGCCGTCAGTCCGTCGGCCCCGGCCTGCCGGAGGACGCCGACTTCGGCCTCTTCATGAAGCTCGCCCCCGCCCTCGGCGAGGGCTTCGCCGGACCCGAGACCGTCGCCGGTGTCGTGGCGATGCTCGCCTCCGAGGACGGGAAGTTCATCACCGGCACCGAGGTCCGCATCGACGGCGGGACCCACTTCTGACGTCGTCCCTCGCCGCGTGCATCGTTCACGGCCGTACGGCCGTCGACATGATCCTCGGTCAGGTGAACCCCGAGCTCCGGCTCGGCTGGGCCGGTACGGACCCGGGGTGGGGACGGCCCCCGGGTCCGTACCTCATTCGGTGTTCGGTCCTACGCGCCGAAGCGTTCCCACAGCCGCGGGAAGCGCCCCGCGAGCACCGCGTCGTCCTCCAGGTCGAACGCCACGCCCTCCGGCTCCGCCGACTGCGGCGGGATCCCCAGGTCCGGCGCCTCGATGCCGGTCAGCTGCTCGTACGCCTCGTCGGCGGCGAACCCCAGCTCCTCGCCGTCCCCGTCGATCTCCTCGTCGAACTCCACGAGCAGCTCGGCCAGAGCGTCGGGCTCGTGCACCGCGCCCTCGAACACCTCCCGGCCCTGTCCGATCAGCCAGCAGCGGAAGTAGTCGAAGACGTCGTCGCTCGCGCCGTCGAGCAGCACCGCCGCCGCGCCCCACAGATCCCAGCGGTAGGCGCGGTTGTAACGGGCCTCGAAATGGCGGGCGAAGTCGAGCACGGAGTCGGGGTCGAGCTGCAACAGCCGCTCGACGAGCAGGTCGGCGTGTTCCTCGGGGTCGCCCTCGGCGGCCTCGCGGGTGGAGTCGATGATCTCCCAGAACTCCGTCTCGTCCATCACGGACCAAGCATCGACCTTGGGGGAGGGCGACGCACCCGGAAACAGCCAAAATGAAACCGGACAGGAGATGTCGTACTTTCCTGTCACGCTCGTTCCATGACGACGGAGACGAAGCCGCTGAGCGGCAGGATCGCACTGGTAGCGGGCGCCACACGGGGCGCGGGACGGGCCATCGCCGTACAGCTGGGCGCGGCGGGCGCCACCGTGTACGTGACCGGGCGCACCACCCGGGAGAAGGTCAGCGAGGTCGGCCGCGCGACCGAGACCATCGAGGAGACGGCCGAGCTGGTGACGGCGGCCGGCGGCGAGGGCATCGCCGTGCCCACCGACCATCTGGAGATCGAGCAGGTCCGGACGCTCGTCGAGCGGATCGACGCGGAGCGCGGCCGCCTCGACATCCTGGTCAACGACGTGTGGGGCGGCGAGCACCTCATCAAGTTCGGCGACAAGTTCTGGGAGACCGACCTCGACGGCGGCCTGCGCATGCTCGAGCTCGGCGTGAAGACGCACGCCATCACCTCCCGGCTGGCCGTGCCACTGCTCGTGCGGAACCCCGGCGGTCTCGTCATCGAGGTCACCGACGGCACGGCCGAGTACAACAACACCCGCTTCCGCGAGAACCTCTTCTACGACCTGGCCAAGAACGCCCCGATCCGGATGGCCTTCGGCCTCGCCAAGGACCTGAAGGAGGTCGGCTGCACGGCCGTCGCGCTCACCCCCGGCTGGCTGCGCTCCGAACAGATGCTGGACCACTTCGGGGTGACCGAGGCGAACTGGCGCGACGCGACCGAGAAGCTTCCCGACTTCGCGGTCGCCGAGTCCCCGGTGTACGTCGGCCGCGCGGTCGCCGCCCTCGCCGCCGACCCCGACCGGGCGCGCTGGAACGGGCAGTCGCTCTCCAGCGGCCAGCTCGCCAAGGAGTACGGCTTCAGGGACGCCGACGGTTCGCAGCCCGACGCCTGGGGCTTCATCATCGCCAAGGAGACGGATCAGGACGTGGACGTGGCCGACTACCGGTAGAGCGCCGACAGGCCCTCGGCCGCAGCCGCGAAACGGGACCGCAGCGACTCGGGCCGGAGCACCTCCGCCTCCGGGCCGAGCGCGAGCAGCTGACTGAAGGCGACCTCCTCGTTCTCCACGAGGAGCGTCGCCGTCGTCCGGCCCTCGCCGTCCGTCGAACCGCCCGCCAGCGCCTCCTCGGCAGCCGCGCGGTCCGTCACGTACGGCAGCCGGCGCGCCCCCGCCTCCGAGAGCCGCAGCACGACCTCGGCGCGCAGGATCGAGCGGGCGAACTCCGACGCACGCTCGGCCCAGAAAGCCGGCAGGTCGAACGCCTCGTCCCGTACGAAGCGTTCCTCGCCGAGCGCGACCGCCGCGAAGCGGTCCACCCGGTACGTACGGAAAGCCGTACCGGACCGTGCGCACAGGTACCAGACGCCCGCCTTCAGGACGAGGCCGTACGGCGCGAGCTGCCGCTCCACCTCGCGGTCCCCGCGGCCGTAGCGGGCCGAGATCATCCGGTCGTCCCAGACCGCCTCCGCGATCGGCGCGAGGAACGACGGCGTCTCGGGCTCCTGGTACCACCCCGGCGCGTCCAGCAGAAAGCGCTGCGCTGCCGACTCCGGGGCGTCGCGCAGCGAGGGCAGCAGCGCGGCCGACACCTTCAGCCGGGCCGCCGAGGCCGCGTCCTCGAGCCCCATGTCCCGCAGCGCGCCCGGCAGTCCGGACAGGAACAGCGCCTCGGCCTCGCCGCGCGCCAGGCCCGTCAGCCGCGTGCGGTATCCGCCGATCAGCCGGTACCCGCCCGCCCGACCCCGGTCCGCGTACACCGGAACCCCCGCCTCGGAGAGGGCGAGGGCATCGCGGGTGATGGTCCGCTCGGACACCTCCAGCTCCGCGGCCAGTTCGGCCGCCGTCATCGACGGACGGGACTGGAGCAGAAGGACCATCTTGATCAGCCGGGCGGCACGCATGACCCCATCATGCGTGCCGCCACCGACAGTCGGACCTCGTCAGAGGCCGTAGCGCTCGCGCGCCTCCTTCACGGCCGAGGCCGGGACCTCGCCGCGCCGCGCCAGCTGGGCGAGGGCCGCGACGACGATCGACTGCGCGTCGACACCGAAGTGGCGGCGGGCCGCGTCACGGGTGTCGGACAGGCCGAAGCCGTCCGCACCGAGCGAGGACCAGTCCTGCTCGACCCACTGGGCGATCTGGTCCGGGACCTGACGCATGTAGTCGGACACCGCGAGGACCGGGGACTCCACGCCCTCCAGCGCCTGGCGGATGTACGGGACCTGCTCCTCGCCGCGCAGCAGCGCCGCGTCGGCCTCCAGCGCGTCGCGCCGCAGCTCCGTCCAGGAGGTCGCGGACCACACGTCGGCGCCCACGCCCCACTCGGCGGCGAGCAGCTTCTGCGCCTCCAGGGCCCAGTGGATGGCCGTACCGGAGGAGAGCAGCTGGATCCGCGAGGAGTTCGCGGGGAGCTCCAGGCCGGCCGACTCCGCCGTGTTGAAGCGGTACAGGCCCTTGATGATGCCCTCGTCGACCCCGGCCGGCTTGGCCGGCTGCGGCATCGGCTCGTTGTAGACCGTGAGGTAGTAGAAGACGTTCTGGTCCTCGCCCTCGGCAGCCTCGCCGTACATCCGGCGCAGACCCTCCTTGACGATCGCCGCGACCTCGTAGGCGAACGCCGGGTCGTACGTCAGGGCCGCCGGGTTGGTGGCCGCGATCATCGGGGAGTGGCCGTCCGCGTGCTGCAGGCCCTCACCGGTCAGGGTCGTACGACCGGCCGTCGCGCCGACGAGGAAGCCGCGGCCGAGCTGGTCGCCGAGCTGCCACATCTGGTCGGCGGTGCGCTGCCAGCCGAACATCGAGTAGAAGATGTAGAAGGGGATCATCGCCTCGCCGTGCGTCGCGTACGACGACGAAGCGGCGATGAAGTCCGCCATCGAGCCGGCCTCGGTGATCCCCTCGTTGAGGATCTGGCCGTTGACGGCCTCCTTGTAGTACATCAGCTGGTCGCGGTCGACCGGCTCGTACGTCTGCCCCTTCGGCGAGTAGATGCCGAGCGACGGGAACAGCGACTCCATACCGAAGGTACGGGCCTCGTCCGGGACGATCGGGACCCAGCGCTTGCCGGTCTCCTTGTCGCGGATCAGGTCCTTCACGAGGCGGACGAACGCCATCGTGGTCGCCATCGACTGCGAGCCGGAGCCCTTGTCGAAGGCGGCGAAGGCCTTCTCGGCCGGGGCCGGCAGCGGGGCGGGCGGCTGGGTGCGGCGGGCCGGGGCCGGGCCGCCGAGGGCCGCGCGGCGCTCCTGGAGGTAGCGGACCTCGGGGGAGTCGGCGCCGGGGTGGCCGTAGGGCACCACGCCGTCGACGAACTGCGCGTCCGAGATCGGCAGGTCGAGCAGGTCGCGCATGTTCTTGAACTCGTCCACCGAGAGCTTCTTCATCTGGTGGTTCGCGTTCTTGGAGGCGAAGCCCTCGCCGAGGGTGAAGCCCTTGACGGTCTGCGCGAGGACGACCGTCGGCGCGCCCTTGAACTCCAGCGCGGCCTTGTACGCGGCGTACACCTTGCGCGGCTCGTGGCCACCGCGGGAGAGGTGGAAGCACTCCAGGATCTTGTCGTCGCTCAGCAGCTGACCCATCGCGACGAGCGCCGGATCGGAGCCGAAGAAGTCCTGGCGGATGTAGGCGGCGTCGCGGGTCTGGTACGTCTGGACCTGCGCGTCCGGGACCTCGCGGAGGCGGCGGACGAGGGCGCCGGTGGTGTCGAGCGCGAACAGCTCGTCCCAGGCGCCGCCCCACAGCGACTTCACGACGTTCCAGCCGGCGCCGCGGAACTGGGCCTCCAGCTCCTGCACGATCTTGAAGTTGGCGCGGACCGGGCCGTCGAGGCGCTGCAGGTTGCAGTTGATGACGAAGGTCAGGTTGTCCAGACCCTCGCGGGCGGCCAGTGCGAGTGCCGCGGTCGACTCGGGCTCGTCCATCTCGCCGTCACCGAGGAACGCCCACACGTGCGAGGACGAGACGTCCTTGATGCCGCGGTTGGTGAGGTAGCGGTTGAAGCGCGCCTGGTAGATGGCGGAGAGCGGGCCCAGACCCATGGAGACGGTCGGGAACTCCCACAGCCAGGGGAGGCGGCGCGGGTGCGGGTAGGAGGGGAGGCCGTTGCCGCCCGACTCCTGCCGGAAGTTGTCGAGGTGCGCCTCGGTGAGGCGGCCGTCGAGGAAGGCGCGGGCGTAGATGCCGGGGGAGGCGTGGCCCTGGATGTAGAGCTGGTCGCCGGAACCGGCGGCGTCCCCGGACTCCTTGCCCTTGAAGAAGTGGTTGAAGCCGGTCTCGTAGAGCCAGGCCGCGGAGGCGAAGGTGGCGATGTGGCCGCCGACGCCGTGCTTGGCACCGCGGGTGACCATGGCGGCCGCGTTCCAGCGGTTCCAGGCGGTGATCCTCCGCTCCATCTCCTCGTCGCCGTCGATGACGGGCTCCGCGGAGGTGGGGATGGAGTTGACGTAGTCCGTCTCCAGCAGCTTGGGCAGGGCGAGGCCCGCGCCTTCGGCGTGCTGGAGCGTGCGGCGCATCAGGTAGGCGGCCCGGTGGGGGCCGGCGGCCTTGGTGACGGCGTCCAGGGAGGCCGCCCACTCGGCGGTCTCCTCGGTGTCACGGTCCGGGAGCTGGTCGAGCTCGCTCGGAATCTTGCCTACGGGATCGGTCATGATCGCCGCCTTCCGGACAGGTGGGGGTGGAGAAGGGGTGCCTTGTCTGGCAGGACAGGGCGAAGGGCCGGGGTGCGGCCCGCCGAAGACTGTAAGCCGCCGATCGATGATCGATCAAAGGGTTGAAGGGGAAAACCTCTTCAGATCGACAAAGTCGGCACAGGGTGCCGCGAAAGTGGGCACCCGGTGCCTTGTTTTCGCAGGTGGGGGACCGGATGAGGGCGGGCTCGCACGAATGAGCGGGCCCCCTCGGTGGGGGCCCGCTCATCGGGTACAGGATGATTCAGGCCGGCTTCGGGCTTGCCGGGGCGTGCTTCAGGCCCTGGGCGCGCAGCCGAGGACGTGGGCCTTGACCAGGGCGCCGATGTTCGGGTCGCCGCGGCGGAAGGCCTCCACGAGCTCCTGGTGCTCCTCCGCGTACGACTTCTGGACCGTGCCCAGCCAGCGGATCGACAGCGCCGTGAACACCTCGATGCCCAGGCCCTCCCAGGTGTGCAGCAGGACGCTGTTCCCGGCCGCCTTCACCAGCTCCCGGTGGAAGGCCACCGTGTGCCGTACCTGCGCCGTCCCGTCGGCCGTCCGGTCCGCCTCGTACAGGGCCGCCACATGTGGCTCCAGGGTCGAGCAGTCGGCCGCGAGACGCGTCGCCGCCAGCTCCGCCGCGATCTGCTCCAGACCGGCCCGAACCGGGTAGCTCTCCTCCAGGTCGGCCGCGGTGAGGTTCCGCACCCGTACACCCTTGTTGGGCGACGACTCGATCAGCCGCAGCGACTCCAGCTCGCGCAGCGCCTCGCGCACCGGCGTCTGGCTGACTTCCAGTTCGGTCGCGATCCGGCGCTCGACGATCCGCTCGCCCGGCTTCCAGCGACCGCTGACGATGCCCTCCACGATGTGCTCGCGGATCTGTTCGCGCAGCGAGTGGACGACGGGCACGCTCATGAAGCCGCTCCTTAGGGACGCGTTGACACTCAAGACAATACGGCGGCGCCCCCCCCCCCCCCCCCCAACCCCGGGGGGGGGGGGCCCGGGGGCGGGGTTTGTTGGAAACCCCCCGGCGCCCGCGACGGACGACCACCCCCCCCCCACAACCCCCCCCCC
>NZ_JBHWJZ010000067.1:0-17582 GCF_042731085.1 Streptomyces sp. NPDC059875 | reverse complement strand
CCTGCCCCTCCGAGTGCCCCCCCCCCGGGCGCCCTCCCGGGCCCCCCCAACGGGCTCCCCCCGCCGGCGACCGTTTTTGGGGCGCCCGCCCCGTGACGGGGTGGGCGACCGAAGCCGTGTCAGCCGATGTCCGGGGGGTCGACTCGCACCCGTACCGGCTCCCCGCCGCCCCGGGCCAGCCGCGCCGCCTGCGCCTTCTTCAGCGCCGCGGCCAGCGCCGCCCCGTTGCCCGGCGGGACGCGGACGAGGGCGCGCTCCCACTGCTCCCCGGGCGGGGTGTCGCCCGGTCGACGAGGGCCGCCGGCCCGTACGACGGGCAGCGGAACCGGGCCCAACACCTCGGCGTCGCCGGGCAGTTCGGCCGCCATCAGGAATGCTGCGACCGCCTCCGGCGGACCGGACACCGCCGCCATCCGGGACACCGGCGGGAAGCCCAGCTCCGCCCGCTCCGCCAGCTCGCGCTGGGCGTGGCCGACGGGGTCCCAGCGCACCAGGGCCTGCACCGGCCGCAGGGTGGGTTCCGCGACCACCACGACCGTGCCGCCCTCGCCCTGCCCCCGTACGAGCGAGGCCGCGTCGATCCAGCGACGCAGCGCCTCCTCACCCGCGCGCAGGTCGGGGCGGCCGAGCATGGCCCAGCCGTCGAGGAGCAGCGCGGCCGCGTAACCGCCCTCGGCGACCGGCTCCGCGCCCGGTGTGGAGACCACCAGCGCGGGCCGCCCGGGCACGCTGTCCAGGACGTGGTCCCGTCCCGAGGTCCGCACCGGCACCGCCGGGAACGCCCGGCCCAGCTCCTCCGCCGTCCGTCGCGCACCCACGATCTGGGCCCGCAGCCGCGTCGCACCGCACTCCACGCAGTGCCAGTCCGGCGCTCCCTGCCCGCACCAGCCACACCGCAGCTCCTGCTGCTCGGGCGCCTCCAGGGGCCCGGCGCAGTGCCGGCAGCGGGCGGGCGTCCGGCAGCGTTCGCACGCCAGCCTCGGTACGTAGCCGCGCCGCGGGACCTGGACGAGCACCGGGCCCGTCTTCAGGCCCTCTCGTACGGCCTGCCAGGCCAGCGAGGGCAGCCGCGCGGCGCGGGCGGCCTCGTCGCGGGCCAGCTCGCCGTCGCCCACGGTCCGTACGAGCGGGGCCGCGGCCCGCACCTGATCGCGGCCGGCGACCAACGGCGCGGCCCAGCCGGACTCCACGAGCTGTGCGGCCTCGACCGTGCAGCTGGTGGAGCCGAGCAGAAAGGCGCACTTGTCGTGGGCTGCGCGCAGCAGCAGGACGTCACGCGCGTGGGGCTGCGGGGCGTGCGGCTCGCTGTGGCTGCCGTCGCCGTCGTCCCAGATGGCGACCAGCCCGAGGTCCCGTACGGGTGCGAACATCGCCGCCCGTGTGCCGACGACCGCGCGCACGGAGCCCCGCCGTACCGCGAGCCACTGGCCGTAGCGCTTCTCCGGCCCCGTCTCCGCCGTGAGCAGCGCGTGCCGTCCCGGCCCCAGGAGCGCCGTCAGCGCCGCGTCCACCCGAGACGCGGCCCGCCCGTCGGGTACGACGACCAGCGCGCCCCGGCCCGAGGCGAGGGTCGCGCCCACGGCGCGGGCCAGCTCCTCGGCCCAGTACGGTCCCGGCAGCGCGTTCCACACGGCCCGCGGCGCTCGGCCCCGGGCCAGCGCGTCCAAGAACGCCGGACCGCGCTCGTACCGGCCCCAGCTGCCCGCCTCCGGCGCGGCGGGCGGCGGCAGGGGCTCCGGGGACGCCTTCGCCTCCGCCCGGGCGCTGCGGGGCGGGATCGCCAGCTGGAGCACGTCCGCCAGGCTCCCGGCGTACCGGTCGGCCACCGCCCGCGCGAGCCCCAGGAGCTCGGCGCTCAGCACCGGCTCGGGGGACACGACGTCGGCGAGGGCGGCCAGCGCCCCCTTGTAGTCCGACTCGGCCCGCCGCTCGATCAGGAAGCCGTCGATCAGCCGGCCGCCCTCGCGCCGCCCGTCCCTGACCTGGTGCGCCCCGGCCCCGAACCGCACGCGCACCCGCACCCCGGGCTGCGCGACGGCGTCCAGCTCCTCGGGCACGGCGTAGTCGAAGAACTGGTCGAGGTGCAGCACCCCCTTGTTGACCACGACCCGCGCCACGGGCAGCTCCTTGGCCAGCGCGGCCCCCCGCCACGTGCGCGGCTTGGCCCGCGGCACCTTCGCCTTCCGTACGGACTCCCGAATGAGCGCGAGCTGCTCGTGCGGCTCACCGGCCGCACCCTCGGGCGTCTCGTTCTCGCTGCTCACAGCCCCATACCTACCAGACCGCACCGACAGCCGGACATGGCCGGACATGCCGAAGCCCGGCACACCGTGGCGTGCCGGGCTTCGGTCTCGTTCAGCGGTCGCTTACAGGCCCGCGGCCGTGCGCAGCGCGTCCACGCGGTCCGTGCGCTCCCAGGTGAAGTCGGGGAGCTCGCGGCCGAAGTGACCGTACGCCGCGGTCTGGGCGTAGATCGGGCGCAGCAGGTCGAGGTCGCGGATGATCGCGGCCGGGCGGAGGTCGAAGACCTCGCCGATGGCGTTCTCGATCTTCTCGGTCTCGATCGTGTTGGTGCCGAAGGTCTCGACGAAGAGGCCGACGGGCTCCGCCTTGCCGATCGCGTACGCGACCTGGACCTCGCAGCGCGAGGCGAGGCCGGCGGCCACGACGTTCTTGGCGACCCAGCGCATGGCGTAGGCGGCCGAGCGGTCGACCTTGGACGGGTCCTTGCCGGAGAAGGCGCCGCCGCCGTGGCGGGCCATGCCGCCGTAGGTGTCGATGATGATCTTGCGGCCGGTGAGGCCGGCGTCGCCCATGGGGCCGCCGATCTCGAAGCGTCCGGTCGGGTTGACCAGCAGGCGGTAGCCCTCGGTGTCCAGCTTGATGCCGTCCTCCAGGAGCTGCGCGAGCACGTGCTCGACGACGAACTCACGGATGTCGGGCGCGAGCAGCGACTCGAGGTCGATGTCCGAGGCGTGCTGCGAGGAGACGACGACCGTGTCGAGGCGGACGGCCTTGTCGCCGTCGTACTCGATGGTGACCTGGGTCTTGCCGTCGGGGCGCAGGTACGGGATGGTCCCGTTCTTGCGGACCTCGGTCAGGCGCTTGGACAGCCGGTGGGCGAGGTAGATCGGGAGCGGCATCAGCTCCGGGGTCTCGTCCGACGCGTAGCCGAACATCAGGCCCTGGTCGCCGGCGCCCTGCTTGTCCAGCTCGTCCTCGTCGCCCTCGACGCGCTTCTCGTACGCCGTGTCGACGCCCTGCGCGATGTCCGGGGACTGCGACCCGATGGAGACCGAGACGCCGCAGGACGCGCCGTCGAAGCCCTTCTTCGAGGAGTCGTACCCGATCTCGAGGATCTTGTTCCGTACGAGGGTGGGGATGTCGGCCCACGCCTTCGTGGTCACCTCACCGGCGACGTGCACGAGGCCGGTGGTGATCAGCGTCTCGACGGCGACGCGGGAGGTGGGGTCCTCGCGGAGGAGCGCGTCGAGAATGGTGTCGCTGATCTGGTCAGCGATCTTGTCGGGGTGACCTTCGGTCACGGACTCCGAAGTGAACAGACGACGGGACACAATGCTCCCTGGGGTTGCAGCGGCTGCTGGCTCAACAATGTCGGACGGCAGGGGGCTGCGCCCCGCGACGTACCGCGACCAGTCTACTGGGCGTGCTCGGGCATTGGGCCAGGTGTCTCGCAAGGTGGGAGCCGGAGCCTCATGGAATCCGGCCTCCCACGCGTCACGAACACCCGTTCCGGTCACCCGAGAGGACCGGATTCACGGCATTTCACTCGGCCGTGACGGTGAAATCCGGACGATCATGAGATTCGCCGGAATTCGACGCGGGCATGGGCCGCAGGCGTGGTGCGACGAGATCCCAGACCGTCTCGGCGAGGGCTTCCTTCGGCCCGTACGGTACGGGCGTGTCGGCGCCGTCGGCCGCCAGCACCACGGCCTCGTTCTCCTCGGATCCGAAGGTCTTGCGCTCCCCCACCTCGTTGACCACGAGCAGGTCGCAGCCCTTGCGGCGCAGCTTCTCGCGGCCGTTGGCGAGGACGTCGTCGGTCTCGGCGGCGAAGCCGACGATCACCTGGCCGGGCAGCGCGCGGTCGGCGGAGATCTCGGCCAGGATGTCGGGGTTGCGGACCAGCTCGACGATCGGCGCGTCGACGTCGCCCCGCTTCTTGATCTTGCCGGGCGCGTAGACCGCGGGCCGGAAGTCGGCGACGGCTGCCGCCATGACCACGGCGTCGGCGTCGGCCGTCGCCTTGAGGACGGCCTCGCGCAGCTGGACGGCGGTACCGACATGGATCACGTCGACGCCGGCCGGGTCGGGGATGCCGGTGTTGGCCTCGACGAGGGTGACCCGGGCGCCGCGGGCCGCGGCGGCCTTGGCGAGGGCGTAGCCCTGCTTGCCGGAGGAGCGGTTGCCCAGGTAGCGGACCGGGTCGAGGGGCTCGCGGGTGCCGCCCGCGCTGACCACGACGTGGCGGCCGACGAGGTCGGGGGCGGCGGCGCCGCGCTGGAGGATCCGCCGGCAGACCTCGAAGATCTCGGCGGGGTCCGGCAGTCGGCCCTTGCCGGTGTCGACGCCGGTCAGCCGGCCGACGGCGGGCTCGATGACGACGGCGCCGCGGCGGCGGAGCGTGGCCACGTTCTCCTGGGTGGCCGGGTGCTCCCACATCTCGGTGTGCATCGCGGGGGCGAAGACGACCGGACAACGGGCGGTGAGCAGCGTGTTCGTCAGGAGGTCGTCGGCGAGGCCGTGGGCGGCCTTGGCGAGCATGTCGGCGGTGGCGGGGGCCACCACGACGAGGTCGGCGGCCTGCCCGATCCGCACGTGCGGGACCTCGTGGACGGACTCCCACACCTCGGTCGAGACGGGGTTGCCGGAGAGGGCGGACCAGGTGGCCGCACCGACGAAGTTCAGGGCGGAGTCGGTCGGCACGACCCGTACGTCGTGGCCCGACTCGGTCAGCCGCCGGAGCAGCTCACAGGCCTTGTAGGCGGCGATGCCGCCGCTGACGCCCAGAACGACCTTCGGCTTGGTCACGACTGCCACTCCCCGCACTCGGATGCGTACTCGGATGCGTACGCATCCATGAGACACCACAGGCCCGGCGGATGTTCCGCCGGGCCTGTGGTGAGAAACGTTACGTGCTTACTGCGCCGGGCCCTCGATGGCCTCGGAGGTCAGCAGACCCGCGTTGATCTCGCGCAGGGCGATCGAGAGCGGCTTCTCGTGGACGTGGGTGTCCACGAGCGGACCGACGTACTCGAGCAGGCCCTCGCCGAGCTGCGAGTAGTACGCGTTGATCTGGCGAGCGCGCTTGGCCGCGTAGATCACGAGGCTGTACTTCGAGTCGGTGGCCTCGAGCAGCTCGTCGATCGGGGGGTTGATGATGCCCTCGGGCGCGGTGATGGAAGAGGACACTCTCTTGCCTTCCGAAGAAACTTCTGGGTGAGCTGATCGGGATGATCAGATCCAGGCGATCAGAAAAAGATCAAACAACGTTCATCAAGGCTAGCAGCTCACGCGCCACGTCCTCGACGGAGGTGTTGACCAGGGTGGTGTCGAACTCCGGCTCGGCGGCCAGTTCGATCTTGGCGGCGTCCAGCCGGCGCTCGATGACCTCGGGCGACTCGGTCCCGCGACCGGTGAGCCGGCGGACCAGCTCGTCCCAGCTCGGCGGGGCCAGGAAGACCAGCTGGGAGTCCCGCATGGACTCCTTGACCTGTCGGGCGCCCTGGAGGTCGATCTCCAGGAGGACGGGCTCGCCGGCCTCCAGGCGCTCCAGGACGGCGCGACGCGGCGTGCCGTAGCGGTTGCCCGCGAACTCGGCCCATTCGAGGAGTTCCCCGTTGGCGACCAGCTTGTCGAATTCGTCGTCCGTGACGAAGAAGTACTGGACGCCGTGCTTCTCGCCGGGGCGCGGCTTTCGTGTCGTGGCCGACACCGAGAGCCAGACCTCGGGGTGGACCTTGCGCATATGAGCGACGACCGTGCTCTTGCCCACCCCGGAGGGGCCGGAGAGCACGGTCAGCCGCGGACGTACCTCTGCTGCCATGCAGCGATTATTCCAGCTTTACGGGGGTGCCTGGGACGGCAGTCCCGTCTCAGGCGCCGGTGCTGCCGAACTCGCGCTCCAGGGAGGCGATCTGGTTGGAACCGAGCCCGCGCACGCGGCGGCTCTCGGAGATGCCGAGCCGCTCCATGATCTGCTTGGCGCGGACCTTGCCCACGCCCGGGAGCGACTCGAGCAGCGCGGAGACCTTCATCTTGCCGATGACGTCGTTCTCCTGGCCACTCTTGATCACCTCGTGGAGCGAGGCGCCGGAGTGCTTGAGTCGATTCTTGACCTCGGCCCGCTCCCGGCGAGCCGCGGCGGCCTTTTCGAGCGCGGCTGCGCGCTGTTCAGGGGTAAGGGGCGGAAGAGCCACGCCTACGTCACCTCGGATGTCGAACTGTCGGATACGGACCGGTGAGGAACCTAGTCGCCCCACACCAGTGGAGCAACGATCAACGAGTGACCGCTGAACGCTGACTCTGCCCCGGAGACTAGCGGCCAATGCCTCTCCAGTCAGCGAGAACAAGCGAAAAGTCCTGGTCAGCATCGACCGACCAGGACTTTTCGGGCATTACGACCGAGTTTTGAGCCAAGTTCTTGCCAAGGAGTGAGACGGCCCCGACCTGCGGATTGGCCCGGCGGGCGGTCAGACGGCGACGGCCTCGCGGATTTCGGTCGCGTAGCGCTCCGCGGAGGTCCGCAGGGCGGCGGCGTCCGGGCCGTGCTTCAGGACGCCCCGGCTGACGTTCGGGACCACGTTGCGGACGGCGGCGCCGAAGACGGCCGGAAGGTCGGCCGGGGTGGCGCCCTGGGCACCGAGGCCGGGGGCCAGGAGCGGGCCGTTGATGTCCAGGTCGAAGGAGGACAGGTCGCCGAGCGTCGCACCGACGACCGCGCCGAAGGAGCCCATCGGGGTCTCCCCCGCGTTCTCCTCGGCGAGGTGGGCGAGCATGGTCGCGCCGATGGTGCGCCCGTCCTCGCGGACGGCACGCTGGACCTCCGCGCCCTCCGGGTTGGAGGTCAGCGCGAGGACGAACAGGCCCGCGCCGCTCTCCCGCGCCAGGTCGACGGCCGGCTTCAGCGAGCCGTAGCCGAGGTACGGGGAGACCGTGAGGGCGTCCGAGAACAGCGGGGAGTCCTTCCGGAGGAAGGTCTCGGCGTAGGCGGCCATGGTGGACCCGATGTCGCCGCGCTTGGCGTCCATCACGACCAGGCCGCCCGCGGCCCGCAGATCGGCGACGGCGCGCTCCAGGACGGCGATGCCGCGCGAGCCGAAGCGCTCGAAGAACGCGGACTGCGGCTTGAAGACGGCCACGGTGTCCGCGAGCGCCTCGACGACCGTGAAGGTGAAGCGCTCCAGGCCCGCGATGTCGTCGGTCAGGCCCCAGGCGTCGAGCAGGGCGGCGTGCGGGTCGATGCCGACGCAGAGGGGACCACGCCGGTCCATGGCGGAGCGCAGGCGCGAGCCGAACGGTTCCAGAGTCACTTCGCGGCCTTTCGGTTGTCGGCGCCGACGGCCTCGGCGAGGGTGGCGTACGGGGAGGCGGCGAGGCGCGCCGCGAGGCCCTTGTGGATCGCGCGGGCGTAGAACGGGCCCTCGTAGATGAAGGCGCTGTAGCCCTGGATCAGGGTGGCACCGGCCAGGATGCGCTGCCAGGCGTCCTCGGCGTTCTCGATGCCGCCGACGCCCACGAGGACGAGGCGGTCGCCCACGCGCGCGTGGAGGCGCCTGAGCACCGCCAGGGAGCGCTCCTTGACGGGCGCGCCGGACAGGCCGCCGGTCTCCTTGATCAGGGCCGGGTCGGACTTCAGGCCGAGGCCCTCGCGGGCGATGGTGGTGTTGGTGGCGATGATGCCGTCGAGGCCGAGCTCCAAGGCCAGGTCGGCGACCGCGTCGACGTCCTCGTCGGCCAGGTCGGGGGCGATCTTGACCAGGAGCGGGACGCGGCGGTCGGTGACCGTGCGGTCGGCGGCTTCCCGTACCGCCGTGAGCAGCGGGCGCAGCGACTCGGTGGCCTGGAGGTTGCGCAGGCCCGGGGTGTTCGGGGAGGAGACGTTGACGACGAGGTAGTCGGCGTGCGCGGCGAGGCGCTCGGTGGACTTCACGTAGTCGGCGGCCGCCTCGGCCTCGGGGACGACCTTGGTCTTGCCGATGTTGACGCCGACGACCGTCTTGAAGACCGGCACGCGCGCGTGGAGGCGCTCGGCGACGGCGGCGGAGCCCTCGTTGTTGAAGCCCATGCGGTTGATCAGGGCGCGGTCCGGGACCAGCCGGAAGAGGCGCTTCTTGGGGTTGCCGGGCTGGGCCTCGCCGGTGACCGTGCCGATCTCGACATGGTCGAAGCCGAGCATCGACATGCCGTCGATGGCGACGGCGTTCTTGTCGAAGCCGGCCGCGAGACCGAAGGGGCCGTGCATCCGCAGGCCGAGGGCCTCGGTGCGCAGCTCCTTGTACCGGGGCGCGAGGACGGCGGCGACGAAGGTGCGCAGCACCGGAACGCGGGCGGCCAGGCGGATCCAGCGGAAGGCCAGGTAGTGGGCCTGCTCCGGGTCCATCCGCTTGAAGACCAGGTTGAAGAAGAACTTGTACATGTGGGGTGTCCTCAGCAAGAGGGGGACACCGTTTCCGGTGTCCCCCTCGTGGGTTGCTAGTCGCGGGCCGCGGTCAGGTGTTCCGCGTGTTCCTGGAGCGAGCGGACGCCGACGTCGCCGTGGCCGAGCGCCTCGATGCCCTGGACGGCCGCGGCGAGCGCCTGGACCGTGGTGAGGCACGGGACGGAGCGGGCCACCGCCGCCGTACGGATGTCGTAGCCGTCGAGGCGGCCGCCGGTGCCGTACGGGGTGTTGACGATGAGGTCGACCTGGCCGTCGTGGATCAGCTGGACGATCGTCTTCTCGCCGTTCGGGCCCTCGCCCTCGGACTGCTTGCGCACGACGGTGGCGTTGATGCCGTTGCGCTTGAGCACCTCGGCCGTGCCCGAGGTGGCCATCAGCTCGAAGCCGTGGGCGACCAGCTCGCGCGCCGGGAAGATCATCGAGCGCTTGTCGCGGTTGGCGACGGAGATGAACGCGCGGCCCTTGGTGGGCAGCGGGCCGTAGGCGCCGGCCTGCGACTTGGCGTAGGCCGTGCCGAAGACCGAGTCGATGCCCATGACCTCGCCGGTGGAGCGCATCTCCGGGCCGAGGACGGTGTCCACGCCGCGGCCGTGGATGTCGCGGAAGCGCGTCCACGGCATCACGGCCTCCTTGACGGAGATCGGCGCGTCGAGCGGCAGGGTGCCGCCGTCGCCGGTCTTCGGGAGCAGGCCCTCCTCGCGCAGCTCGGCGATGGTGGCGCCGAGCGAGATGCGGGCGGCTGCCTTCGCGAGCGGGACGGCGGTCGCCTTCGAGGTGAAGGGGACGGTCCGGGAGGCGCGCGGGTTGGCCTCCAGGACGTACAGGATGTCGCCGGCCATGGCGAACTGGATGTTGATCAGTCCGCGGACGCCGACGCCCTTGGCGATGGCCTCGGTGGAGGCGCGCAGGCGCTTGATGTCGAAGCCGCCGAGGGTGATCGGGGGCAGGGCGCACGCCGAGTCGCCGGAGTGGATGCCGGCCTCCTCGATGTGCTCCATGACGCCGCCGAGGTAGAGCTCGTGGCCGTCGTAGAGGGCGTCGACGTCGATCTCGATCGCGTCGTCGAGGAAGCGGTCGACCAGGACCGGCCGGGTGGGGCTGATCTCGGTGGACTCGGCGATGTACGACTCCAGGCGGGTCTCGTCGTAGACGATCTCCATGCCGCGGCCGCCGAGCACGTACGAGGGGCGTACGAGGACGGGGTAGCCGATCTCGTCGGCGATGGCCTTGGCGCCCGCGAAGGTGGTCGCGGTGCCGTGCTTCGGCGCGGGGAGCCCGGCCTCGGCGAGGACCTGGCCGAAGGCGCCGCGGTCCTCGGCGGCGTGGATGGCCTCCGGGGAGGTGCCGACGACGGGTACGCCGTTGTCCTTGAGCGCCTGGGAGAGACCCAGCGGGGTCTGGCCGCCGAGCTGGACGACGACACCGGCGACGGGGCCGGCCAGCGTCTCGGCGTGGACGATCTCCAGCACGTCCTCGAGCGTCAGCGGCTCGAAGTACAGGCGGTCGGAGGTGTCGTAGTCGGTGGAGACGGTCTCCGGGTTGCAGTTGACCATCACGGTCTCGTAGCCCGCGTCGCTGAGCGCGAAGGAGGCGTGGACGCAGGAGTAGTCGAACTCGATGCCCTGGCCGATGCGGTTCGGGCCGGAGCCCAGGATGATCACGGCGGGCTTCTCGCGCGGCGCGACCTCGCTCTCCTCGTCGTAGGACGAGTAGAAGTACGGGGTCTTGGCGGCGAACTCGGCCGCGCAGGTGTCGACCGTCTTGTAGACCGGGCGGACGCCGAGGGCGTGCCGGACCTCGCGGACGACGTCCTCGCGCAGGCCGCGGATCTCGGCGATCTGGGCGTCGGAGAAGCCGTGGCGCTTGGCCTCGGCCAGGATCTCCGGGTGCAGCTTCTCGGACTCGGCCAGCTCGTCGGCGATCTCCTTGATGAGGAAGAGCTGGTCGACGAACCACGGGTCGATCTTCGTGGCGTCGAAGACCTCCTGCGGGGTGGCGCCCGCACGGATCGCCTGCATGACGGTGTTGATGCGGCCGTCGGTCGGGCGGACCGCGTCACGGAGCAGCTCGGCCTTGTCCCCGGGCTCGCCGACGAAGGTGAACTGCGAGCCCTTCTTCTCCAGGGAGCGCAGGGCCTTCTGCAGCGCCTCGGTGAAGTTGCGGCCGATGGCCATGGCCTCGCCGACCGACTTCATGGTGGTGGTGAGGGTGGAGTCGGCCTGCGGGAACTTCTCGAAGGCGAAGCGCGGGGCCTTGACCACGACGTAGTCGAGCGTGGGCTCGAAGGACGCCGGGGTCTTCTCCGTGATGTCGTTGGGGATCTCGTCCAGCGTGTAGCCGACGGCGAGACGGGCCGCGATCTTCGCGATCGGGAAGCCGGTCGCCTTGGAGGCGAGGGCGGAGGACCGGGAGACGCGCGGGTTCATCTCGATGACGATGATCCGGCCGTCGTCCGGGTTGACCGCGAACTGGATGTTGCAGCCGCCGGTGTCGACGCCGACCTCGCGGATGATCGCGATGCCGATGTCGCGCAGCCGCTGGTACTCGCGGTCGGTGAGGGTCATCGCCGGGGCGACGGTGATCGAGTCACCGGTGTGGACGCCCATCGGGTCGAAGTTCTCGATGGAGCAGACGACCACGACGTTGTCGTTCTTGTCGCGCATCAGCTCCAGCTCGTACTCCTTCCAGCCGAGGATGGACTCCTCCAGGAGCACCTCGGTGGTGGGAGACAGGGTCAGGCCCTGGCCGGCGATGCGGCGCAGCTCGTCCTCGTCGTGGGCGAAGCCGGAGCCGGCGCCACCCATCGTGAAGGAGGGGCGGACGACGACGGGGTAGCCGCCGAGCGTCTCGACGCCCTTGAGGACGTCGTCCATGGAGTGGCAGATCACGGACCGGGCGGATTCGCCGTAACCGATCTTGGCCTTGACGGCCTCGACGACGCCCTTGAAGAGGTCGCGGTCCTCGCCCTTGTGGATGGCCTCGACGTTGGCGCCGATGAGCTCGACGCCGTACTTCTCGAGGACACCCTGCTCGTGCATGGAGATCGCGGTGTTGAGCGCGGTCTGGCCGCCCAGGGTGGGCAGGAGGGCGTCGGGGCGCTCCTTGGCGATGATCTTCTCGACGAACTCGGGCGTGATCGGCTCGACGTAGGTCGCGTCGGCGATCTCCGGGTCGGTCATGATCGTGGCCGGGTTGGAGTTGACCAGGATCACCCGCAGGCCCTCGGCCTTGAGGATGCGGCAGGCCTGGGTGCCGGAGTAGTCGAACTCGGCGGCCTGTCCGATGACGATCGGGCCGGAGCCGATGACCAGGACGGACTGGATATCGGTGCGCTTAGGCACGCTCGGCCTCCATCAGGGATACGAAGCGGTCGAAGAGGTACGCGGCGTCGTGCGGGCCCGCGGCCGCCTCGGGGTGGTACTGGACGGAGAAGGCCGGCTGGTCGAGCAGCTGGAGGCCTTCCACCACGTTGTCGTTCAGGCAGACGTGCGAGACCTCGGCACGCCCGTAGGGGGTCTCGGAGACCTTGTCGAGGGGCGCGTCGACGGCGAAGCCGTGGTTGTGCGCGGTGACCTCGACCTTGCCGGTCGTACGGTCCTGGACCGGCTGGTTGATGCCGCGGTGGCCGTACTTCAGCTTGTAGGTGCCGAAGCCGAGCGCGCGGCCGAGGATCTGGTTGCCGAAGCAGATGCCGAAGAGCGGGGTCCTGCGCTCCAGGACGGCCTGCATCACGGAGACCGGGTGGTCGGCGGTGGCCGGGTCGCCCGGGCCGTTGGAGAAGAACACGCCGTCCGGGTTCACCGCGTACACGTCCTCGACGGTGGCGGTGGCGGGGAGGACGTGCACCTCGATGCCGCGCTCGGCCATCCGGTGCGGGGTCATGCCCTTGATGCCGAGGTCGACGGCGGCGACGGTGAACTTCTTGGTCCCGATCGCCGGGACGACGTAGGTCTCCTTGGTGGCGACCTCGGCGGAGAGGTCGGCGCCCTTCATCTCGGGGGCCTGGCGGACCTCGGCGAGCATGGTGCCCTCGTCGGGCAGCGCGTTGCCGGAGAAGATGCCCACGCGCATGGCGCCGCTCTCGCGCAGGTGGCGGGTGAGGGCGCGGGTGTCGATGCCGGAGATGCCGACGACGCCCTGGGCGGCGAGCTCCTCGTCCAGCGAGCGCTTGGCGCGCCAGTTGGAGGAGACGCGGGCGGGGTCGCGGACGACGTAGCCGGAGACCCAGATGCGGGAGGACTCGGGGTCCTCGTCGTTGACGCCGGTGTTGCCGACGTGCGGGGCGGTCATCACGACGACCTGGCGGTGGTACGACGGGTCGGTGAGGGTCTCCTGGTAGCCGGTCATGCCGGTGGAGAACACGGCCTCGCCGAAGGTCTCCCCCACGGCCCCGTAGGCGCGACCGCGGAAGATGCGGCCGTCCTCCAGGACGAGTACGGCGGGAACTTTGCCAGTTCCCCGGGTGGAGGTCGTCATCGTGCGGTGCCTTCCGTCGTGCTTGCGTGGTTCATGGAGTTGATGGCCTCGACCCAGGCGGCGTGCTCGGCCGCGCGGTCGGACCGGAAGCCGGAGTCGAGGAGCTTCTCGCCGTGCGCCCAGGTGACGATCAGCAGCCCGCCCTCGGCGAGGACCTTCCCGGCGATGCCCTTGTCGAGGCGGGCCTCGCGCAGGGCCGCGGCCGGGATGAAGAAGTCGGTGGCACCGGGCCGAGCGACCTCGATCCCCGCGTCCGTGAGCGTGAGCTCGACGCGGCTGCGGGTGCCCAGACCGTGGGCGACGATCCGGTCGAGCCACTGCCCTGCGGTCGTGGACCCGTGGTAGCGCCCGCTCAGAGTCAGTTTCGCCTCGCCGCGCGCGTCCGGCGCGGTGGGGAGCTCGGGGAGGTCCGACTGGAGGCTGCCGCGCCATTTCCATCCCTGGCGCATCAGCCAGTAGACGAAGGCGATGAAGAGCAGGAGTCCCGCGACCCAGCCGAGCCGTCCGGCCCAGTCGGTCACCTCCGCCGACTTCTTCTCGGCCTCGGCGGCCAGATCGATGAGTGTCACGCCAGCTTCCCGTCCACGACCGTTGCCCGGCCCCGCAGGAAGGTGTGGGTGATACGTCCCGGCAGCTCGCGACCCTCGTAGGGGGTGTTGCGGCTGCGGGAGGCGAAGCCCGCGGGGTCCACGAGACCACGGTATGCCGGATCGACCAGCGTCAGGTTCGCGGGCTCACCTGCCGAGACGGGGCGTCCGTGGTCCTTGGCCTGCCCGATCTGCGCGGGCTTGACGGACATCCGGTCGGCGACGCCCGCCCAGTCGAGCAGTCCGGTCTCGACCATCGTCTGCTGGACGACGGAGAGCGCGGTCTCCAGGCCGACCATGCCCATGGCGGCCGCGGCCCACTCGCAGTCCTTGTCCTCGTGCGGGTGCGGGGCGTGGTCGGTGGCGACGATGTCGATGGTGCCGTCGGCCAGCGCCTCGCGGAGCGCCATCACGTCACGCTCGGTGCGCAGCGGCGGGTTGACCTTGTAGACCGGGTTGTAGCTGCGGACCAGCTCGTCGGTGAGGAGGAGGTGGTGCGGGGTGACCTCGGCGGTGACGTCGATGCCGCGGGACTTGGCCCAGCGGACGATCTCGACCGAGCCGGCCGTGGAGAGGTGGCAGATGTGCACCCGGGAGCCGACGTGCTCGGCGAGGAGGACGTCGCGGGCGATGATCGACTCCTCGGCGACGGCGGGCCAGCCGCCGAGGCCGAGCTCGGCCGAGACGACGCCCTCGTTCATCTGGGCGCCCTCGGTGAGGCGGGGCTCCTGGGCGTGCTGGGCGACGACGCCGCCGAAGGCCTTCACGTACTCCAGGGCGCGGCGCATGATCACGGCGTCGTCGACGCACTTGCCGTCGTCGGAGAAGACGGTGACGCCCGCGGCGGAGTCGTGCATGGCGCCGAGCTCGGCGAGCTTCTTGCCCTCCAGGCCGACGGTGACGGCGCCGATGGGCTGCACGTCGCAGTAGCCGGACTCCTTGCCGAGCCGGTAGACCTGCTCGACGACGCCGGCGGTGTCGGCGACCGGGAAGGTGTTGGCCATGGCGAAGACGGCGGTGTAGCCGCCGGAGGCGGCCGCCCGGGTGCCGGTGAGGACGGTCTCGGAGTCCTCGCGGCCGGGCTCGCGCAGGTGGGTGTGGAGGTCGACCAGGCCCGGGAGGAGGATCCGTCCCTCGGCCTCGATCACCGTCGCGTCCTCGGCGGACAGGCCCGTGCCCACCTCTGCGATGGTCTCGCCGTCGATCAGGACGTCCTGGGCCTCGCCGCCGAGCACCTTCGCACCACGGATCAGGATCTTGCTCATGATTACTTGCTCTCCTCGGTACGGGTGGCGGCGGACTCGTTGCCGCCCAGCAGCAGGTACAGGACGGCCATCCGGATGGAGACGCCGTTGGCGACCTGCTCGACGACCGTGCAGCGGTCGGAGTCGGCGACCTCGGCGGTGATCTCCATGCCGCGGACCATGGGTCCGGGGTGCATGACGATGGCGTGCTCGGGCATCTTCGCCATCCGCTCGCCGTCGAGCCCGTACCGCCGCGAGTACTCGCGCTCGGTCGGGAAGAAGGCGGCGTTCATCCGCTCGCGCTGCACACGCAGCATCATGACGGCGTCGGACTTCGGCAGCACGCTGTCGAGGTCGTAGCTGACGGCGCAGGGCCAGGTCTCGACGCCGACGGGGACCAGGGTGGGCGGGGCCACCAGGGTGACCTCGGCGCCGAGGGTGTGCAGCAGGTCGACGTTGGAGCGGGCGACCCGGCTGTGCAGGACGTCGCCCACGAGGGTGATGCGCTTGCCGGCGAGGTCCTGGCCGAGGCCGGCGTCGCGGCCGACGAGGCGGCGGCGCATGGTGAAGGCGTCGAGCAGCGCCTGGGTGGGGTGCTGGTGGGTGCCGTCGCCGGCGTTGATGACGGGGGCGTCGATCCAGCCGGAGGTGGCGAGCCGGTAGGGGGCGCCGGAGGCGCTGTGGCGGATGACGACGGCGTCGACGCCCATCGCCTCCAGGGTCTGGGCGGTGTCCTTGAGGGACTCGCCCTTGGAGACGCTGGAGCCCTTGGCCGCGAAGTTGATCACATCGGCGGAGAGGCGCTTCTCGGCGGCCTCGAAGGAGATCCGGGTGCGGGTGGAGTCCTCGAAGAACAGGTTGCAGATCGTTCGGCCGCGCAGGGTGGGCAGCTTCTTGATCGGCCGGTCGGCCACCCGGGCCATCTCCTCGGCGGTGTCGAGGATGAGGACGGCGTCGTCGCGGGTGAGGTCGGCGGCCGAGATGAGGTGACGCATCATCGGGTTTCTCTCCGTGGTGGCGAGATGTGAGGGCGTGCGGGCGCGCAGGGGCGTGCCCTGGCCCCGTCGGGGAGCCGGTCCGGCTCGTTCCGGCTAGGCGCTGGTCTTGCTGCCGAGCAGCACGGTGTCGCGACCGTCCTCTTCGGCGAGCTGGACCTTGACCGTCTCCCGCAGCGACGTGGGGAGGTTCTTGCCGACGTAGTCGGCGCGGATCGGGAGTTCGCGGTGGCCGCGGTCGACGAGGACCGCGAGCTGGACGGCGCGGGGGCGGCCGATGTCGCCGAGCGCGTCGAGCGCGGCGCGGATCGTGCGGCCGGAGAAGAGCACGTCGTCGACGAGGACGACGAGGCGGCCGTCGATGCCGTCACCGGGGATCTCGGTGCGACCGATGGCGCGCGCGGGCTTCATCCGCAGGTCGTCGCGGTACATGGTGATGTCGAGGGAGCCGACCGGGATCGTGCGTCCGGTGATCTCGGCGAGCTTCTCGGCCAGCCGGCGGGCGAGGAAGACGCCACGCGTGGGGATGCCGAGGAGGACCACGTCGTCGGCGCCCTTGGCGCGCTCGACGATCTCGTGGGCGATGCGGGTCAGTACCCGCGCGATGTCCGGGCCCTCGAGAACGGGGCGTGCGGCATCGGTGTGCTGCTGTGCGTCCATATGAAACGGACCTCCTTCTCCGCCTCACGGGACGGACCTTAAAGGACGTCGGATTTGCGCCATCGACTCTACCAGGGGCGGGTGCCTGCCCTGCTCACCACCCTCCCACCACACCGGGCGCCGTCCCCCGGGAGGGGGCGGTATGGACCATTCGGCTTGACGGGAAAGAGTAACGCTGCGTAACCTCACAGTGAGTTACCAGCCACGCGGCGGAGCCGCACGTTGTCTACAGCGTCCAGCGTCCGGGGAGCTATATGTCCAGCGAATACGCAAAGCAGCTCGGGGCCAAGCTCCGTGCCATCCGCACCCAGCAGGGCCTTTCCCTCCACGGTGTGGAAGAGAAGTCCCAGGGCCGCTGGAAGGCCGTCGTCGTCGGCTCGTACGAGCGTGGTGACCGCGCCGTGACGGTGCAGCGCCTCGCCGAGCTTGCGGACTTCTACGGCGTTCCGGTGCAGGAGCTCCTGCCCGGCACGACCCCGGGCGGGGCCGCTGAGCCGCCGCCGAAGCTCGTTCTCGACCTCGAGCGCCTGGCCCACGTCCCGCAGGAGAAGGCCGGCCCCCTGCAGCGCTACGCGGCGACGATCCAGTCGCAGCGCGGCGACTACAACGGCAAGGTGCTGTCGATCCGCCAGGACGACCTGCGCACGCTCGCCGTCATCTACGACCAGTCCCCCTCGGTGCTGACCGAGCAGCTGATCAGCTGGGGCGTCCTTGACGCGGACGCGCGCCGCGCGGTCGCCCACGAGGACAACTGAGCAGAACGACTGAGCAGAAACGTTGCCGCCGGGGCGGGAAGGGCCTGAGGGCCTTTCCCGCCCCGGCGGTTTCGCGCGGTCCGGGTGGTACACGAAGGGGCCCCCAGCCCGATGTTGAGCCGGCCCCCTCCACTGACCGGAGCGCCGGGTAACGCGTCCCGGCGCCGGCCCGGCCTCAGGTC
>NZ_JBHWJZ010000066.1:0-18160 GCF_042731085.1 Streptomyces sp. NPDC059875 | reverse complement strand
GAGCGATCAACGCCCACGACTCATCCGTCAGTTCATGTCGACGCACCACGAATAGAGCAACGAGCCGACGACTTTACGGACATGGCCTAGGGCCAGTCCGGCGGATCAGCGTCGGACAGGCCCTAGGACGCCCCACCGGCAGGCCTCCCGCCCACCACCGTCACCGCCTCCGCACCCGCGCGGCATCCCGCCGCGGCCGCCGTCATCGCGTCCGCGCCCGCGAGCCGTGCCGCCAGGAAGGCGCCCGTGAACGCATCGCCCGCCCCTGTCGAGTCGACCGCCCGCGCCGCCGGCGCCGCGACCCGGCCCGTCACTGCGCCCGCCTCCGCGACCAGTGCGCCCGCTGCGCCCAGGGTGACCACGACCAGCGGGAACGTACGGCTCAACACCTCGGCCGCCTTCGCCGGCTCGGCGCCCCCGGTCAACAGACGGGCCTCGTCTGCGTTCGGGAGCAGCACCTCCGCGCCCTGCGCCGAGGTCAGGAACCGGTCCACGCCGAGCCGCTCCAGAAACCCCGCGGACGCCGGGTCCACACTCACCGGAACCCCCGCCTCCCGCGCGCCCCGCAGGGCCCGCAGCGCGGTCGCGCGACTGGGCGCGGCGAAGAAGAGGTACCCGGACAGATGCAGCTGGGCCACGCCGTCGAGGAGGGCGTCCGTCCAGTCGGCGGGGGAGAGGCGCAGCGCCGCCCCGCTGTCGGTCAGGAACGTACGCTCGGCGCTCTGGTCGACCAGGGCGATCACCGTCGCCGTGGCGGCGTGCGCGTCCGTGACCAGCAGCGGCCGCACACCGGCCCGGCGCAGCGCCCGCTCGTGCCAGTCGGCCGCGTCGGTGCCGACGCGGCCGAGCAGCCGCACGTCGCGACACCCCGAACGCGCCGCCCAGCAGGCCGCGTTGGCCCCAGCGCCGCCCGGAAGCGTGCGGATCTCGGCCGCCGTGTCGGTGGCCGGAGCGAGCGGGGTCCGGTGCCGGGCCACGACGTCGGTGACCACGTCGCCGACGACCAGCAGGCCGCTCACGCGCCGCCTTCGGCGTACGCCGTCGCGATCCGTGCCGCGAGCCGCACATTGCCCCGTACCGCCGCGAGGTTCGCCTCCAGCGAGGCGCCTTCGGTGTGCACGGTCAGGTACTCCAGCAGGAACGGTGTCACGGCCTGCCCCGCGATCCCCTTCTCCTTCGCCGCCGCGAGGCCCTGCGCGAGGACCCGGTCGTGCAGTTCCGGATCCAACTGGTCCGCCACCGGTACGGGGTTGGCGACGATCAGGGCCGCGTACGGCTCGCCGAGATCGTCCTGGGCCCGTATCACGCCCGCCACCTCCTCGGGCGTCCGCAGCGTCCAGTCGACCGGCTCTCCCGACGAGGCCAGATAGAACCCGGGGAAGTGCTCCGTGCCGTACCCCACGACCGTCACGCCCAGCGTCTCCAGACGCTGCAGCGTGGCCGGGACGTCGAGGATCGACTTGACGCCCGCGCACACCACGGTCACGCCGACCCTGGACAGCAGCCGCAGGTCCGCCGACTCGTCCTGCGTCTCGCTCCACTCCCGGTGCACCCCGCCGAGCCCGCCGGTGGCGAAGACCCGTATGCCGACCGAGTCCGCCAGCCACGCCGTCGCCGAGACCGTCGTCGCCCCCGTCGCCCCGGTCGCGAGCGCCGGCGCCAGGTCGCGGTGGCCCAGTTTCCGTACCGCCGGGTCCTCCGCGATCCGGGTCAACCCGTCCTGGTCGAGGCCGATACGGGCCGTGCCGTCGATCACGGCGATCGTGGCGGGCACCGCCCCGCCGTCCCGTACCAGCGCCTCCAACTCCCGTGCCACGGCCAGATTGCGCGGGCGCGGCAGACCATGGGCGATGATCGTGGATTCCAGCGCGACGACGGGACGGCCCTCGTGGAGCGCCTCCCGTACCTCTTCGGACACCTGTGTGGACATGTCCCATCTCTGGCGCAACGGCGAACCACTCAAACCTCGGTGGCGACCATCAGCCACAGCGCGGCAGGCCGGGCAGCCGGCCCGCGTCGACCACCTGGATCACCGGCCGGGAGCCGGATGTCTTGGCGTTGCCCACGCTGTACGCGACGGCGAGCGCACCGTCCTTGGCCTGGGCGTACCCGTACGCCGGAGTGATCCGCGCGTAGGAGCCGGAGCCGAGGTCCAGGGCGTAGGAGGTCTCCGGGGTGCGCCAGGTGACCAGGCGACCGCTGATCCGCAGCTGGTCCATGCCGTCGACGGCCGGGGAGGTCGTCACGACCGCCGTCGGGCGCGCGTCGCCGGTCCGCCACACCATCAGCCGGGGTTCGGCCTCGCCCTCCACCCAGGCCCAGGTCCTGCCGTCGGAGGCGACGGACCGGATGTCCCGCAGCGCGGCCAGCGGGCCGGGCAGCGCGGCCGACCGGGACGTACCGGTGCGGGAGACGGCGGCCAGCCGGGTCCCGGAACCCACCGATTCGCGCCACACCAACAGATCGCCGGCGGCGAAGGGAGCGTCCGTCACGCCCGTGTGCAGGGCGCGCGGGGCGCCGCCGGCGGCCGGCGCCGCGTACACCGTGGCCTTGCCGTCGCCGGTTCCCTGCGCCCAGTGGACGGTGCCGTCGCGGACGACGGGCTGGGGCAGCGGGCCCGGCCGGTCCGCGCGGGCGAGCCGCCGGGACGTGCCCGTCGTTGCGTCCCAGACGTACAGGCTCCACGGGCTGTCCAGGGTCCGTCCCTCGAGGACCGCGAACGCGGCCCATCGTCGGCCGTCGAAGTCGGCCGCGAGCAGCTGGTGTTCGACGGGGTCGGCAAGGATGAGCAGGGTGCGGGGCGCACCGGTGCCGCGCAGCAGGGCGGCCCGCCGCTGTCCCGCACCGGTGAGTTGGACGGCGGTCCAGCCGGGGCCGGTGTCGGTGAGAGCCGCCCGCTCGCCGGCCGGTGACCGCAGCTCGCCCGCTGACAGCGCCGAGCTCCAGGCGGCCGGCAGCCGCACCTCGCACGCGGCGGCGAGCGCGGTCGGCCGCGGCGCCGGGGCGGACGACTCGCGGGGCGTCGGTTCGGGGTCGGGCCGCGCCGACGAGCACCCCGCGACCAGGATGCCCGCCAGCAGCAGGGTCAGGGCCGCTCGGGCGCCGACCGGGGAGGAGGACCTACCAGACGTACCCACGGCCGCCCATGATGGTGGTGATGGTGTCGGACGAGATGTGCGCCGACTTGGGGACGGATCCCGCCCAGGAGATCACGCTCGTGCTCACTCCGCCCACCGGGTCCAGGTAGTTGACCTGCCCGGCGGCGTTGTCCGTGTTGTAGCCGTCTATCGAGACCCAGTGGAATATCTCGATGTTGGGGTGGCCGACGAGATGCGGGCCGCCCGGCACCTCCCAGGCGTTGCCCGCTATGGCGTAGTCGTTGTCGGTGTTGTGCGTGATGTGCTGCTTGAAGTTCGCCTTGTCGGCGGCGGTCGGGGTGTACGGCAGGGCCTTGGGCACGTAACCGGCGCCGGGCAGCCGGTTGTTCAGTGCGTCGACCATCGGATAGCCCGTGGGGTTGGCGACGTTGATGTTGACGCCGTACCAGGCGGTGCCGCTGGAGTTCGTCTTGAGGAGGGTCGCGGCGTCCTGCTGCGACCGGCCCGCGACCTCGTCGTGGGCGGACTGGGTGATCACGAGAGTGGCCGGCCCGCACCAGTAGGACGTCTTCTGCGACTGGTGGAGGCCGCCGGAGACCTTGTACCCCGCCAACGCCGCCTGCGTGCGGACACCGTCGTACGCTCTCGAGGCCTCCGCCTGCTTGGCGGCGCTCAGTCTCTGCTGCACCGGGGTGAGGCGCTGGGGACCGAGGGTGTCGTACGCGGCCTTGTAGTCGGCTCCGGGGGCCGCCGGCTCGGCCGCCAGGGCCGCGGGGGCGGCCACCGTGGCCGCGAGCAGCGCGGCGGCGGTCAGGGCCGTGGTGGTCAGGGCGGCGGTGCGGGGAAGGAAGGCTGACGCGGGCATCGCACTCTCCTGTCGGAGGTGGGGAAGGAGTTCAGGGCGAGTTTGACGCGCGCACGCCAGGCTTGACAGGGGGCTCGGCGGATTGCCCCCGACCAACATTGGGCGCACCAAAGGCGCCGCTTGTGACCAGCGGGGACATCGGTCGGTAACCCGCTCCGCCGGCCCGGTTTTCGGCCGCGTGGCGCCATGACGCCGTGCTCCGCGGTGTGCGCGTATGAGCGATTCCGCCCCCGAGGGGGCCGAGGTGTCCATTCGTCACTTCTACGACGGTCTCGCGGCCGACCACGACCTGATTACGCCGACTGGGGGTTGGGGGCGCGTGGCGGGAGGCGTTCGGAATCGGCCTGCGGAGCCCCGATCGCGGCTGCGGAATCGGTACCTCGTCGAGCCTCCCGGCCGCCCGTACCCCCATCGACACGGCCGCCCGCGCCCGCGACCTCGCGGGCTCCGCGCCCACACCGCTCTTCGGATTTCGTCGTCGTCGCCGAATTCGGAGAAGTCGCCTGGTCGGAGGCGAAACGGAGCAGTCCATTCCATCCGGTCCCGACGGTGGAACGGCCCCGGGCCCCCGCTACAGTCACCGCCCATGACGACACATGACCAGCCCTCCTTCGCCGTCCACATCCCCGATGCGGAGCTGGAGCCGGAGCCGCTCGACCCCGAACAGATCGTCTCGGGTACGCCCGAGGTGACCGGCAAGGTCCTCTGGGAGTCCGCCGACGGCAAGCAGGTGCGGGGCATCTGGCAGATCACGCCCGGAGTCGTGACCGACACCGAGGCCGACGAGCTCTTCGTCGTCGTCAGCGGTCGCGCCACCGTCGCCGTCGAGGGCGGTGCCACGCTGGAGATCGGGCCCGGCGACGCGTGCGTGCTGCGCGAGGGCGACCGGACCAGGTGGACGGTCCATGAGACGCTGCGCAAGGCGTACCACATCAGCCTCTAGGGGATGGGGTGTTGAGGGTCTGGTAGGAAACCTTCCTACCGGCTACCATCCCGGGCAGCGGCTTGGCGCGGCGCCCGACCCCTGTGGGCGTGACGCGCTCAGCGAGAGCTCTGACCCGGCCGCCGTGCACCGCCGCGCCCCCGCGCCGGGCGGTGTGCGGTGCTCCGCGCCGGTGTCCAGCTCTCGCCACGCCTCAGCCCAGGGAGCCCAGGGATGCGCCTGTACGCCTCCGCCCCACCACGCCGCACCACGACCCTCCTCCTCACCGCCGTCCTGCTGCTGATCGGCGGCCTCCTGCTCGCCTACCCCGGCAGGGCCGGAGCCGCCGCCGACCCGCTCGTCTCCCGTGGCAAGCCCGCCACTTCCTCCTCCGTCGAGGACTCCGCCTTCGCCCCGGCCAGGGCGTTCGACGGCGACCCGGCCACCCGCTGGGCCAGCGCCGAAGGCTCCGATCCACAGTGGATCAAGGTCGACCTCGGAGCCACCGCCACCGTCTCGCGCGTTCGGCTCTCCTGGGAGGCCGCCTACGCCAAGGCGTACCGCGTGGAGATCTCCACCGACGGCGCCGCCTGGACCCGCCTCGCCACCGAGACCGCCGGCAACGGCGCCACCGACGACTGGACCGGACTCGCCGGCAAGGGCCGCTTCCTGCGCGTGTACGGGACCGCGCGCGGCACCTCGTACGGCTACTCCCTCTACGAAGTAGAGGTCTACGGCACCCTCGACAGCGGGCCCCCGCCCTCCGGTGCCTTCACCGTCGTCGCGGCCGGCGACATCGCGGCCCAGTGCACGGCCTCCAGCAGCTCCTGCGCCCACCCCAGGACCGCCGCCCAGGCACAGCGGATCGCCCCGAGGTTCTATCTGACGATGGGCGACAACCAGTACGACGACGCCCTGCTCTCCGACTTCCGCGCCTACTACGACAAGACCTGGGGCGCCTTCAAGGCCAGGACCCGTCCGGTCCCTGGCAACCACGAGACCTACGACCCGGCCGGCCCCCTCGCCGGCTACAAGGCGTACTTCGGAGCGCTCGCCTACCCCCAGGGCAAGCCGTACTACAGCTACGACGAGGGCAACTGGCACTTCGTCGCGCTCGACTCCAACGCCTTCGACGACCCCGCCCAGATCCAGTGGCTCAAGGACGACCTCGCCCGCACCACCAAGGGCTGTGTCGCCGCCTACTTCCACCACCCGCTCTTCTCCTCCGGCGGCCACGGAAACGACCCCGTCTCCAAGCCCGTCTGGCAGATCCTCTACGGCGCCGGTGCGGACCTCGTGCTCAACGGCCACGATCACCACTACGAGCGGTTCGCCCCTCAGGACCCGTCCGGACGGGCCACCGCCGACGGCATCGTCGAGATCGTCGGCGGCACGGGCGGCGCCGAGCCCTACCCGATCGAGACGGTCCAGCCCAACAGCCAGAAGCGGATCAGCGGACCCTACGGCGTCCTGAAGCTGGACTTCACGGACACCACGTACACCTGGCAGTACGTCGGCACCGACGGCCAGGTCAAGGACTCCGCCCCGACGTACACCTGCCACTGATGTACCTGGCGACCTCCGGTCGCCCGGACGCGCCGCCGCCCCGCACCGGGGCACGGCGGCGCGTCTCCGGCACCGTCCTCGCGCTCGGCACGGTCAGCCTGGTCACCGACGTCTCCTCGGAGATGGTGACGGCCGTCCTGCCCCTCTACCTCGTCCTCGGGCTCGGCCTCACCCCGCTCCAGTTCGGTTTCCTGGACGGCCTGTTCAACGGCGCCACCGCGCTCGTCCGGCTCCTAGGCGGACACGCGGCCGACCGCGGCGGCCGCCACAAGCGCGTCGCCGGGCTCGGCTACGCCCTGTCCGCGTGCTCCCGCATCGGCCTGCTGCTCGCGGGCGGCGCGACGGGCTGGATCGCGGCGGCGCTCGCGGGCGACCGGCTCGGCAAGGGCATCCGCACCGCCCCGCGCGACGCCCTGATCACCCTCAGCGGCCCGCCCGAGGACCTGGGCCGCGCGTTCGGCATCCACAGGGCGATGGACACGACCGGCGCCCTGCTGGGGCCGCTGGCAGCGTTCGCCCTGCTGTGGGCGACGGCGGACGCGTACGACGCGGTGTTCGTCGTGAGCTTCTGCGTCGGCGTGTTCGGGGTGCTGCTCCTGGTGGTGCTGGTGCCCGGAGGACGGGTGGGCACCGATGGGGACGATCAGGTGGCAGGGCAGCCGGGCGGACGGTCGCGAGGGCAGCCGGGCGAACGGTCGCGAGGGCCGGCGGGCGGACGAGCCGGTGTCGCCGCTGGCGGTGGTCCAGATCCCCGGACGAGGTCCCTGTTCGCCCCGCTGCGCTCGGCCGCGTACCGGCGGATCCTCGGTGCCACCGCGCTGCTCGGGGCCGCCACGGTCGGGGACGCGTTCGTCTATCTGCTGCTCCAGCGGCGGCTCGACCTGGCCGTCACCTGGTTCCCGTTCCTGCCGCTGGGCGCCGCGGCCTGCTATCTGGTGCTGGCCGTTCCCGCCGGACGGCTCGGCGACCGGATCGGACGCCGCCTGCCCTTCCTGTACGGGCACGGTGCGCTGCTCCTCGCGTACCTCCTGCTGCTCGTCCCCGGCCCCGGACCGCTCCTGCTCGGGCTCGTCCTCGGGCTGCTCGGGGTCTTCTACGCCGCCACGGACGGGGTCCTGATGGCCCTGACCGGGCCCCTGCTGCCAGCCGGGCGGCGCGCGAGCGGACTCGCGCTCGTCCAGACCGTCCAGGCCCTGGCCCGCCTGGTCGCGGCGACCGGATTCGGCGCCGCCTGGACGGTGTGGGGTCCGACCGCCGCCCTCGTCCTGGCCCTCGCGGGGCTCGCGGCCGCCCTCGGCTGCGCATGGCGCCTGCTGCCCGATGCCCCGACTCCCGAAGGGTCTCCGACATGACCACGCGTGCACGCCTCTGGGTGCTCGTCCTCGCCGTCCTCGTGCTCGGCGGCGGGGCCACCACCTACACACTCAGGGCGGCCGCGGAACGGACCGTCGGATCGGGCGGCCAACCGGGTCTCACCCTCGAGGGCGCCCCGGGCGGGCTCTACGCCCGCGACACCGCGAGCGGTCGCATCGGCCGCCAGGACCCGGCCGCGGGGGGACTCCCGTACGGTCGGCGGGCCGCTCTGCGACCGCTTCCACGCCGCCGGGCCCACCGCGCTCTGCCTCCAGCGCCGACCGGGCGTGCCGGCCCGCTCGTACGCGATCGTGCTCGACCGGCGGCTGCGCGAACTGCGCCGGATCGCGCTGCCCGGCATCCCGAACAGGGCCCGGGTCTCCGCCTCGGGGCGGATGCTCTCCTGGACGATGTTCGCGACGGGCGACTCGTACGCCGCCTCGGCGTTCTCGACCCGGACCTCGATCCTCGACCTGCGCACCGGGTACCTCGTGAAGAACATGGAGCAGATCCCGCTCACCCTCCACGGCCGCCGCCACCACGCCCCCGACGTCAACTACTGGGGCGTGTCCTTCACCCGGGACGACAGCCGCTTCTACGCCACCGTCGCGACGAAGGGGCGCACGTACCTGGTCGAGGGCGACATGAGGAGATGGTCGGCGAAGGCCCTGCGGGAGAACGTCGAGTGTCCGTCGCTGTCGCCGGACGACACCCGGATCGCCTTCAAGAAGAAGGTCTCCGACGATCCGAAGGCTCCCTGGCGGCTGTACGTCCTCGATCTCCGCACCCTGCGCGAGCACCCGGTCGCCGAGCGCCGGAGCATCGACGACCAGGCGGTCTGGACGGACGACGGCACCCTCGCGTACGCCCACGAAGGGGCGGTGTGGGCCGTTCCCGCCGACGGGACGGGGGCGCCACGCCGATTGGCGTTCGGTGCGTCGTCCCCGACGGTCCTGCGCTGAGACCTCGGCTCGATCCCCCCGTCCGAGAGCCCGTCCGCGGCCCCCCGTCCGCGATCCCCGTCCACGATCCGTCAGGCGCGCCGCACGGCTCCCCGCACCGCCAGCGCCGCCATCGGCAGCAGCAGGGACGCGCCCACCAGGTTGAGCCAGCCGTAGCCCGCCTGGGCGACGATCAGCCCCGCCGCGAGACCGCCCACGCCGGCCGCGGTGTTCATGATGAAGTCCGACAGACCCTGGACCGCCGCCCTGGCGGCCTGCGGAACCGAGTCCGTGAGGAGGGCGGAGCCCGACACCAGGCCCGCCGACCAGCCGAGCCCCAGCACGAACAGGCCGGCCGCGGTCTGCCCATGACTCGGCCCCGCCGTGCCCGCGAGGAGCGCCGCCACCGACAGCAGCCCGACCGCCAGGCCGATCACCGAGAGCCGGCCCAGCCGGTCCGACAGCCAGCCCATCACGGGAGAGAAGGCGTACATGCCCGCGATGTGCCCGCTGATGACCAGGCCGATGAGCTGGATGCCCGCGCCGTGGTGGCTCAGCGCCACCGGGGTCATCGACATGATCGAGACCATCGCGGTGTGGGACACGGCCACGGTCACCAGCGCGAGGCGGGCACGCGAGGACTCCCGTACCGCCCGCATCCCCGCCCGGAGCGAGCGCCCGTCGGCCTCCTCGCTCTCCTCGGGGGACGACAGGGCGCGGGCCGTCAACAGCGGGTCGGGGCGCAGCAGCAGCGCCACCATGACGGCGGAGACCAGGAACACCCCGGCCGCCCAGACGAACGGCCCGGCCGCCGCCGGGATGCCGAGACCCGCCACACTCTCCCCGGCGGGGGCGGCGACATTGGGCCCGAGGACCGCGCCGATCGTCGTCGCCCACACCACCGTGGAGATGGCCCGGCCGCGGCGGTCCGGTTCGGCGAGGTCCGCGGCCGCGAACCGGGCCGCGAGGTTGGCCGAGGAGCCGGCGCCGAAGCCGACCAGACCCGCGAGGAGCAGGGGGAAGCTGTCGACGACCGCGCCGAGGACGACGACCCCGGCTCCCAGCGCCCCCACCAGATAGGCGAGCACGAGCCCGGGCCGCCGACCGCGGGAGCCCATCAGGGAGGCCAGCGGCATGGCGAGCAGCGCGGGACCGGCGACCGAGGCCGTCGAGGCGAGACCCGACAGCGCCTCCGTGCCGCTGACGTCCTTGGCCAGGACCGCCGCGAGCGCGACGCCGATGGCGATACCGAGTCCGCCGAGTATCTGGCTGGCGATCAGCACGGCCTGTATCCGTCGCCGCAGCGCCGGAAGCTCGGCGGCGTTGACATGGGCGGCTGTCTCGACAGGAACGGTGGCGTCAGGGGCGCTGGGCGAGTTGGTCACTTACGGGAGTGTGCCAGCCATCTCACCCGAGGGGAACGCCACCCCCCGAATACCCCCAGGGGGCATCCAGGGCGGTCGTCTGAAGGCCGCCTCAGAACAGCGGCTGCGGCAGCACGCCCTCCAGCGCCAGCAGGGTTCGCTTGGTCTCCAGACCGCCCCCGAAGCCGCCGATCCCGCCGTCGCTCTCCACCACCCGGTGGCACGGCACGACCACCGGCAACGGATTGGCACCCATGGCAACCCCCACCGCCTGCGCCGCACCCGGCTGCCCGACCCTTCTGGCCAGGTCCCCGTACCCCACGACCGTCCCGAACGGCACCCCCTCCGCCAGCTCGCGCAGCACCTGGCGGTTGAAACCGGTCGTCAGCGTCCAGTCCAGGGCGAGGTCGAAGGCCCGCCGCGCGCCCGCGAAGTACTCCCCGAGCTGCCGTATCGGCTCGGCGAGTCGGCCCGCATCGCTCCGCACCGGCTCCGCGCCGAGCTGATCCGCCAGCCGCCCGAGCGCCGCGTCCCGCACCGCCTCGTCGGCATGGAAGACCACGCTCACCAGGCCGCGATCGGTCGCCGCGAGCAGCAGCGGGCCGATGTCGCTCGTCACGACCGTCCATTCCACCGTGGTGTCCATGGAGATCACCGTACGACCGCCCACCGACATCGCCGGCGTCACGGCCCGGTCTCGTCTCGGTCTCGCGGGAGCCAAATCCCGGACCACATGGTCGTGCGCCCCGCCGCGCGCCATAATCTCGCCCCGACAGGACTACTCAGCGGTACCGACTGTTTTCGGACGACGTGGCACCACGGGTGGAGGACATACGCTCATGCAGGGCACGGTCGACGGATTCAGCTACGGCCTGGTGACACCGGTCGCCGCCTACCTCATGGCCTGCCTCGGCGGGGCCCTGGGCCTGCGCTGCACGATCAGATCGCTGCGCCACCGCGACACCTTCAAGGCCGGCTGGCTGGCCCTCGGGGCGACCTCGATAGGCACCGGCATCTGGACGATGCACTTCATCGCGATGATGGGCTTCTCGGTCCGCCAGGCCCCCATCAGCTACGACCGGCCCATCACCTTCGCCAGCCTGGCCGTCGCCGTCGTGATGGTCGGCATCGGCATCTTCATCGTCGGATACCGCGGGGCGACCCCGCTCGCCCTGGTCACCGGCGGAACGATCACCGGCCTCGGCATCGCCACCATGCACTACCTCGGCATGGCGGGCATGCGTCTCCAGGGGCGCATCGAGTACGACACCCTCACCGTCGCCCTCTCCGTCGTGATCGCCGTCGTCGCTGCCACCACCGCCCTCTGGGCGGCCGTCTCGGTGCACGGGTTTCTGGCCAGCCTCGGCGCGAGCCTGGTGATGGGCCTCGCCGTCAGTGGTATGCACTACACCGCCATGGCGGCCGTCAACGTCCATCTGCACGGCGACGGCGCCGTCGCGGGCACCGGCGACTCCGCCACCTCGCTGCTTCTGCCGATGCTGGTCGGCCCCGCCGTCTTCCTGCTCCTGGCCGCCGTCGTCGTCATGTTCGACCCGCTGCTCGTGATGGGCGACCCGGACTGGCAGCGCCCCGCCGCGCAGAGCGCGCACCGCCCCGGAGTCCCCGCGCCCCGCCGGGCCCCCGCCTACGGCGAGCCCGCGAACTGGTCGGCCCGGCAGCCCTCCGGCCGGGGCGGCCGCAAGGGGGCGGACCGGGGCGGCCACCGCTCCCAGGACTGGTGAGCGCCGGGCCGCCGCGAGGCCGGTGAACCGTTCACGGCCCGACTGTCAGTGGGGGGTCGTACGGTGGTCACATGCGGCCCGTTTCCCAGATCGAACGTACGGTGGCGCCTTTCGAGGTCGTCAGTCCCTACCAGCCCAGCGGCGACCAGCCGACGGCCATCGCCGACCTCGAGCGGCGCATCCGCGCGGGCGAGAAGGACGTCGTCCTCCTCGGCGCCACCGGCACCGGCAAGTCGGCGACCACCGCCTGGATGATCGAGAAGCTGCAGCGCCCCACGCTGGTGATGGCGCCGAACAAGACGCTGGCCGCCCAGCTGGCGAACGAGTTCCGCGAGCTCCTGCCGAACAACGCGGTCGAGTACTTCGTCTCGTACTACGACTACTACCAGCCCGAGGCGTACGTCCCGCAGTCGGACACCTACATCGAGAAGGACTCCTCGATCAACGAGGAGGTCGAGCGGCTGCGCCACTCCGCGACGAACTCCCTGCTCACCCGCCGCGACGTCGTCGTGGTCGCCTCCGTCTCCTGCATCTACGGCCTCGGTACGCCCCAGGAGTACGTGGACCGGATGGTCCCGCTCAAGGTCGGCGAGGAGATCGACCGCGACCAGCTGCTGCGCCGCTTCGTCGACATCCAGTACACCCGCAACGACGTGGCGTTCGCCCGGGGCACCTTCCGGGTCCGCGGCGACACCATCGAGATCTTCCCGGTCTACGAGGAGCTCGCGGTCCGCATCGAGATGTTCGGCGACGAGATCGAGGCGCTCTCCACGCTCCACCCCCTCACCGGCGAGGTCATCAGCGAGGACCACGAGCTGTACGTCTTCCCCGCCAGCCACTACGTGGCGGGCCCCGAGCGCATGGAGAAGGCGATCAACGGCATCGAGAGCGAGCTCGAGAGCCGGCTCGCCGAGCTGGACAAGCAGGGCAAGATGCTGGAGTCCCAGCGCCTGCGGATGCGCACCACGTACGACATCGAGATGATGCGCCAGATCGGCTCCTGCTCCGGCATCGAGAACTACTCGATGCACCTCGACGACCGCGAGCCCGGCACCGCCCCCAACACGCTCCTCGACTACTTCCCCGAGGACTTCCTCCTCGTCATCGACGAGTCGCACGTCACCGTTCCGCAGATCGGCGCGATGTACGAGGGCGACGCCTCCCGCAAGCGCACCCTCGTCGACCACGGCTTCCGGCTCCCCTCCGCGCTCGACAACCGCCCGCTGAAGTGGGAGGAGTTCCAGAAGCGGATCGGGCAGACCGTGTACCTCTCCGCCACGCCCGGTACGTACGAGCTGTCCCGCGGCGACGGCTTCGTCGAGCAGATCATCCGCCCCACCGGCCTCGTCGACCCCCAGGTCGTCGTCAAGCCCACCGAGGGACAGATCGACGACCTGGTCCACGAGATCCGGGTGCGCACCGAGAAGGACGAGCGGGTCCTTGTCACCACGCTCACGAAGAAGATGGCCGAGGACCTCACCGAGTACTTCCTGGAGCTCGGCATCCAGGTCCGCTATCTGCACAGCGACGTCGACACCCTGCGCCGTATCGAGCTGCTGCGCGAGCTGCGGGCCGGCGAGTACGACGTCCTGGTCGGCATCAACCTGCTCCGCGAGGGCCTCGACCTGCCCGAGGTCTCGCTCGTCGCCATCCTCGACGCCGACAAGCAGGGCTTCCTCCGCTCCGGCACCTCGCTGATCCAGACCATCGGCCGCGCGGCGCGCAACGTCTCCGGACAGGTCCATATGTACGCGGACACGATCACGCCGGCGATGGAGAAGGCCATCGACGAGACCAACCGGCGCCGCGAGAAGCAGATCGCGTACAACACGGCCAACGGCATCGACCCGCAGCCGCTGCGCAAGAAGATCAACGACATCGTCGCCACCATCGCCCGCGAGGAGGTCGACACCGAGCAGCTGCTCGGCACCGGCTACCGCCAGGGGAAGGGCGGCAAGGCACCTGTTCCCTCGCTCGCCGCGCACACCACCAAGAGCAAGGCCAAGGGCGCCAAGGTGGGTGCCACGGTCGAGCTCGGCGACCGCCCCGCCACCGAACTGGCCGCGATCATCGAGGAGATGACCGACCGGATGCGCGCCGCCGCGGCGGAGCTGCAGTTCGAGGTGGCGGCCCGGCTGCGGGACGAAGTGGGAGAGCTGAAGAAGGAGTTGCGCCAGATGAAGGAGGCGGGACTCGCCTGACGCCCGGGGTGCCCCGGGCCCGCCCGGTGTGTTGCAAGACCGACACAAAACGCGTCTGCGTCTGCTGCGTTGTCACTGCCCCTGCGTAGGGTGCTGGGCAACCGCACGCACAGCAGAGACGGCCGCGGGGATCGCTAGAGAGGGGACAGCGCGTGACGGTCAACATGACCAAGGGTCAGGCCATCAGCCTGGAGAAGAAGGGCGGGGGCACCCTTACGTCGGTACGGATGGGGCTCGGCTGGCAGGCGGCGCCCCGCCGCGGCCTCTTCGGCTCGCGGACCCGCGAGATCGACCTGGACGCCTCCGCGGTGCTCTTCGCCGACAAGCAGCCCGTGGACGTGGTCTTCTTCCGTCACCTCGTCAGTGACGACGGCTCGGTCCGGCACACCGGTGACAACCTGGTGGGCGGCGTGGGGCAGGGCGGCGACGACGAGGCGATCCTGGTCGACCTCCAGCGGATCCCGGTCCACATCGACCAGATCGTCTTCACGGTGAACTCCTTCACCGGGCAGACGTTCCAGGAGGTGCAGAACGCGTTCTGCCGGATCGTCGACGAGACCAACGGCCAGGAGCTCGCGCGCTACACCCTGGACGGCGGTGGCCAGTACACCGCGCAGATCATGGCGAAGGTGCACCGGGCCGGTTCCGGCTGGCAGATGACCGCCCTGGGCAACCCGGCCAACGGCCGGACGTTCCAGGACCTCATGCCGGCGATCCTGCCGCACCTGTAGGTCGGTAGCGCAGGCGCACCCACAGCTCCCGGAGGCAGCAGGCCACCGGGAGCTGTCCCACATGATCCGCGTGATCCACCCGCAATTCCGCATGCAATTCCGCACGTGATTCCGCACGGAACGAAGCCGAGGGGACAGAGTCGATGACGGCCGAGCTGGTCCGGGGGCAGAACCACCCCCTGCCCGACACCCGACTGGAGATCCGGGTCTCGGCCGGCCATCCGGTCGTCGCCGGCGCCACCCTCGGCGACGAACGGGGCACGGTCCCCGGCGTCGAGTGGATCGCCCACCCCGGCTCGCCCTCGCTGCCCGGCGTCGAGGTCTCCCAGCAGGCCGCCGCCGACCACCGCCTCGCCGTCGATCTGGAAGCGCTCCCGGCCGCCGTGCACCGCGTCTCCGTCCTCCTGGCGCTCCCCGTCGGCGTCGGCGGCCCCACCCGCTTCGGCGGCATCGCGGCCCCCTTCGTCGCCGTCACCGGCCTCGACGGCACCGAGATCGCCAGCTACACGATCACCGGCCTCGACAGCGAATCCGCCGTCGTCGCCCTGGAGTTGTACCGCCGCCAGGGCGCCTGGAAGGTCCGCGCCATGGGCCAGGGGTACGAAGGCGGCCTGGCCGCGATGCTCGGCGACCAGGGTCTCGAGCGCCCGGCCGACCTGGCCGCGTCGATCCTGGAGGCCGTGGCCCGGGGCCTGGCCCGCTCGGTCTCCGCCCCGCCCCCGCGCGTCCCCGAGGCCGAGCGCGTGCGCCACACGGCGCCGACGACCGCCTCGGACGCGGGCGCCGGGGCCGACCCGGCGCCGACCGTGCCGGTGACGCCCCCGCCCGCCGCCACGGCGGGCACCGGCGGCCCCATCAGCTACGCCCATCCGCGCCGCCAGGCCGCCGCCCCCGAGCCGCAGCCGGCTCCGCCCGTCCCCGTCGCCGGGGACGCCACCGGCTGGTCCATGGACGAGCGGCTCTACAACCAGGTGTGGGGCATGTTCGAGGACCTGGCCCGCTCCACCGCCGCGTACCGCAGCGCCTGCGACTTCGCCGAGTCCCGCCTCGACCAGGAGCTCGACCGCGCGCTCTCCGACCCCCGCAGCCGGATCGGCGGCGCGGGGGACGCCGCCCGCGAGGCCGCCCGCGCCAAGCACGACGAGCTCACCGCCCGCGCCCAGGAGGCCCTGGACCGGGACCTCGCCCAGCTCGCCGCCGAGTCCGAGGTCGTCGAACCGGCGCTTCCGGCCGCCTTCGCGCGCTGGGACAACCCCGTCTGGCAGGCCTATCGCGTCCCCATGGAGGTGCCGATGGCGCTGCGCCTGGGCGATCTCCATCTGCCCGAGCGCACCGACCTGCGCATCCCGATGCTGGTCCGCCTCCCGCTGGAGCGCGGCCTGTGGGTGGACTCGGGACGTGGCCATTCCGAGGCGGCCGGACTCCTCGACGAGGCAGAGCTGCGCCGCCTCGCCATGGACACGGCCGTCGCCCACGCGGCCCGGCTGCTCGCCGTGTATCCGTCGGGCGAGTTCGCCGTCCATGTCATCGACCCGGCGGGCTCCGGAGCCGCCGCTCTCGCCCCGCTGGTCGAGGCGGGCGTCCTGGCCGGGCCGCCGGCCGCCGGAGCGGCCGGGGTCTCCGCCGTCCTCGCGCGGCTGACCGAGCGCGTCGACCTGGTCCAGATGGCGCTGCGGGCCGGCGCCCCCGACGCGCTGCCGCCCGGCCTGGACACCGCCGAGCAGCTCCTGATCGTCCACGACTTCCCGCACGGCTTCGACGACCGCGCGGTCACCCAGCTCCGCTACCTCGCGGACGAGGGCCCGGCCGTCGGCGTGCATCTCATGATCGTCGCGGACCGCGAGGACGCGTCCGCGTACGGCCCCGTGCTCGACCCGCTGTGGCGCTCCCTGCTGCGGATCACGCCCGTCGCCGACGACCACCTCGCCGACCCGTGGGTCGGCCACGCCTGGACGTACGAGCCGCCCTGCTTCCCGCCCGGCAGCGGAGTGCTCCGCCAGGTCCTCGCCCAGGTGGCCGAGGCCCGGCGCCAATGGGGCCGCTGACCTGGCCTCTTGGGGTGTCTTTACCCTCGCCTTTACCTTCTCTTGGTTCTTCGGGTAGTCTTCTCGGCGCGGAGGGGAGTACTCCCCATGTGCGGCGTTCCCGTCAATACGGACGGACCGTGAGCGGTCTGATCCCGGGGCGTCGGCCCGGCTCGTCACGTACGTGACCGGGTGGAAGAGACCTCCGGCAGCGACGACGCTGATCAGTAGCCGTACGACGCCGGAGGCGCAGTGGACGTTTCAATGACCATGTGGGTGCTGACCATTCTCGGTCTGTCAGCCCTGATCGCGATCGACTTCTTCATCGGGCGCAAGCCCCACGACGTGTCGGTCAAGGAAGCCGGAATCTGGACGATCGTCTGGATCGTCCTGGCCGCACTCTTCGGCCTCGGACTGCTGATCTTCGGCAACAGCCAGGCGTCGGGAGAGTTCTTCGCCGGCTTCATCACCGAGAAGTCGCTGAGCGTCGACAACCTCTTCGTATTCGTCCTGATCATGGCGAAGTTCGCGGTGCCCTCCCACCTCCAGCAGCGCGTGCTGCTCGTGGGTGTGCTGATCGCCCTGGTCCTGCGAGCGATCTTCATCGCCGCCGGCGCCACGATCATCGCCAGCTTCTCCTGGGTCTTCTACATCTTCGGTGCGTTCCTGATCTACACCGCCTGGAAGCTGATCCAGGAGGCACGCGCCGACGAGGATGAGGACGACTGGGAGGAGAACCGTCTCCTCAAGTCAGTCGAGAAGAAGTTCGGCGTCGCGGACAAGTACCACGGCACGAAGCTCTTCATCAAGGTCAACGGCAAGCGGGTGCTGACCCCGCTGATGATCGTCATGCTCGCCATCGGCACGACCGACATCCTCTTCGCCCTCGACTCGATTCCGGCGATCTTCGGTCTGACGCAGGACCCGTACATCGTCTTCACCGCCAACGCCTTCGCCCTGATGGGTCTGCGACAGCTGTACTTCCTGATCGGCGGCCTGCTCAAGAAGCTGGTCCACCTCAGCTACGGCCTGTCGGTGATCCTCGGATTCATCGGCGTGAAGCTGGTGCTGCACGCCCTGCACGAGTCCGGGGTGCACGTCCCCGAGATCTCCATCCCGGTCTCGCTCGCGGTCATCTGCGGTATCCTGGTCGTCACCACGATCACCAGCCTCATCGCCTCCAAGAAGCAGGCGGAGCGCGAGGCCGCCGAGGCCGCGGCCGAGAAGCCGGCGCCGGCCGAGGTCCCCGCGGCGGATGCCGGCGAGACCGAGAAGGACAGCGTCGACGCCTGACCGGGTCCCGGCACCAGAACGCACCGCGGCCGGTGCGGGCGGCACACCACCGCCCGCACC
>NZ_JBHWJZ010000065.1:0-19036 GCF_042731085.1 Streptomyces sp. NPDC059875 | reverse complement strand
GGGGGGGGGGGGGGGGGGCCCCGACGCGTCCACTCGTCCAGCAGACCGTGCCGCAGCGCGCCTTCGTCTCCGGGCCGACCAGGGAGATCACCTCGGCCGGATGCCGCGGCGCGGGGCAGTAGCGGGCGATGTGGCCGACCAGCTCCCCACGGTCGGCTGCGCCGCCGCCGGCTGGACCCCTCCCGGTCGTCCTTATGTCCACCGAACGGTGGACCAGGGCACTCGTGCGGCAGAATGACCGTGCCCAGAAGCAGGCGAGTGATGGATCGGGGATATGAGAGACGCAGCGGTTGACGACTCGGCGCGCGGCACGATCGGCGCGAGCCGTGCCCTCGCCTGGCTGTTGGTGATCACCGGCGCCGCCGGTCTGCTCGCCTCCTGGATCATCACGATCGACAAGTTCAAGCTCCTCGAGGACCCGAACTTCACCCCGGGCTGCAGCCTCAACCCGATCGTGTCCTGCGGCAACATCATGAAGAGCGAGCAGGCCTCGGCCTTCGGCTTCCCGAACCCCATGCTCGGCCTCGTCACCTACGCGATGGTGATCGCCATCGGCGTCGGCCTCCTCGCGGGCGCCCGCTACCGCGGCTGGTTCTGGCTCGGTCTGAACGCGGGCACGCTGTTCGGCGTCGGGTTCTGCACCTGGCTGATGTACCAGTCGCTGTACGAGATCAACGCGCTCTGCCTCTGGTGCTGCCTCGCCTGGGTCGCCACCATCGTCATGTTCTGGTACGTGACCTCGCACAACGTCCGCAACGGCGTCCTCCCCGCTCCCCAGGGCCTGCGGACCTTCTTCGACGAGTTCACCTGGGTGCTGCCGGTCCTGCACATCGGGATCATCGGAATGCTGATCCTCACGCGCTGGTGGGACTTCTGGACGAGCTGACGCACGAAGGGCGGGCGCGGGCCGCGCTGTCGGTGCTCTGACTTAGGCTTCATGACTGTGGAGCCCGACCTCTTTACCGCAGCCGCCGAAGAGCGCCAGGAGAAGGACCCGTCCAGCAGCCCCCTGGCCGTCCGGATGCGCCCGCGTACCCTCGACGAAGTCCTCGGCCAGCAGCACCTGCTCAAGCCGGGATCGCCGCTGCGCCGACTCGTGGGCGAGGGGTCCGGAGGTCCCGCGGGCGCCTCGTCCGTGATCCTCTGGGGGCCGCCGGGCATCGGCAAGACGACCCTCGCGTACGTCGTCTCCAAGGCGACCAACAAGCGCTTCGTGGAGCTCTCCGCGATCACGGCGGGCGTCAAGGAGGTCCGGGCCGTCATCGACGGGGCCCGGCGGGCCGCCGGCGGCTTCGGCAAGGAGACCGTCCTCTTCCTCGACGAGATCCACCGCTTCTCCAAGGCCCAGCAGGACTCGCTGCTGCCGGCAGTGGAGAACCGCTGGGTGACGCTGATCGCCGCGACGACCGAGAACCCGTACTTCTCGATCATCTCGCCGCTGCTCTCCCGCTCCCTGCTGCTCACGCTCGAACCGCTCACCGACGACGACCTGCGCGATCTGCTCAAGCGTGCCCTGACCGAGGACCGCGGACTCGGTGGGGCGGTCAGCCTGCCGGATGACGCCGAGGCGCACCTCCTGCGGATCGCCGGCGGGGACGCGCGGCGCGCGCTGACCGCCCTGGAGGCGGCCGCGGGCTCGGCCATCGCCAAGGGAGAGCCGGAGATCACCCTCCAGACGGTCGAGGAGACCGTCGACCGGGCGGCGGTGAAGTACGACCGGGACGGCGACCAGCACTACGACGTGGCCAGCGCGCTCATCAAGTCGATCCGGGGATCGGACGTGGACGCGGCGCTGCACTACCTGGCCCGGATGATCGAGGCGGGGGAGGACCCCCGGTTCATCGCCCGGCGCCTGATGATCTCGGCCAGCGAGGACATCGGCCTGGCCGACCCCACGGCCCTGCCGACGGCCGTGGCGGCCGCTCAGGCGGTCGCCATGATCGGCTTCCCCGAGGCCGCGCTGACCCTGAGCCACGCCACGATCGCGCTCGCGCTGGCCCCGAAGTCGAACGCGGCGACCACCGCGATCTTCGCCGCCCAGGCGGATGTACGGAACGGCCTGGCCGGCCCGGTCCCACCGCATCTGCGCGACGGCCACTACAAGGGCGCGGCCAAGCTGGGCCACGCCCAGGGGTACGTCTACCCGCACGACGTCCCGGGCGGTATCGCGGCCCAGCAGTACGCCCCGGACGAGGTCCACGGCAAGCGCTACTACGAACCGACGCGCTACGGAGCGGAGGCGCGGTACGCCGACGTGGTGGAGAAGGTACGGGGGCGGCTGCGCGGCGACGGCTGACGGCAGGACCCGGGCGCGTGCACGGACCCCCGGTCGACCCGGTACACTCGTGCGGAGTGCTGCGTCCCGTGTCCGGCTTCGGCCGGCGCCACCAGAACGGGACAGGCAGCCGGAGCCCCCGCCTCAGGCGGGATCTCCAGGAGTGTCGCGCACCTTCGAAGGTGTCGCGGGCAACCCATCACCTCCCCGGATCCCCGGGACCAGGCGATGGGCCGTTCGCGTGCTGCACGTATGTGCCCAGACCAGGGAGCGGCTGCCCGTCAGGTCCTAGACGACCGTACGGGTTTCCCCGGCTGCGGATGCGACCTCCTCTAACCCTGGTGAAGCCGTATTCGTACAGATAGAGAGGTTGGTTCATGCCGAACCAGTCCCGTCCCAAGGTCAAGAAGTCGCGTGCCCTCGGCATCGCGCTGACCCCGAAGGCCGTCAAGTACTTCGAGGCCCGCCCCTACCCGCCGGGCGAGCACGGCCGTGGCCGCAAGCAGAACTCGGACTACAAGGTCCGTCTGCTCGAGAAGCAGCGTCTGCGCGCGCAGTACGACATCAGCGAGCGCCAGATGGCGCGCGCCTACGACCGCGCCAAGAAGGCCGAGGGCAAGACGGGCGAGGCGCTGGTCGTCGAGCTCGAGCGTCGCCTCGACGCCCTGGTCCTGCGTTCGGGCATCGCCCGCACCATCTACCAGGCCCGCCAGATGGTCGTGCACGGTCACATCCAGGTCAACGGTGGCAAGGTCGACAAGCCGTCGTTCCGCGTCCGTCCCGACGACGTCGTGATGGTCCGCGAGCGCTCCCGCGAGAAGCCGCTGTTCCAGGTGGCCCGTGAGGGTGGCTTCGCCGCCGACGGTGAGACCCCGCGCTACCTGCAGGTCAACCTGAAGGCCCTGGCCTTCCGCCTCGACCGCGACCCGAACCGCAAGGAAATCCCGGTCATCTGCGACGAGCAGCTGGTCGTCGAGTACTACGCCCGCTGATCCAGCGCGCGCAGTACCACCCCCGCGGTGTTCGGCCCGCCGCTTCCCCACCCCTACCGGTGGGGGAGCCGGCGGGCTTCCGCGTTTCCGGGGACCGTCGTACGGAACGGCCGCGGCGCCCGCGGACCCACGAGGCGGGTGGTCGGATCTCGACGCACGTCGAGGGCCCGGTCCACCGTCGCGTCCAGGGAGAGCCGCCGGCCCTCCCGCACCGACGCCCCGTAACGCTCGGCGCCCAGCGCCTCGCCCGCCTGCTGCTCGCACAGCGCCCGCGCCCCGTTGAAGTGACCCGAGCCGAACAGCTGCAGGCCCACCGAGTCCCACACCGGCAGCGCGGCGCCCTGGAGCACCGCGGCCTCCGCCGGGTCACCCTCGGCGGCCGTCACCAGCGCGAGCAGCTCGATCGCCAGGACCAGACCCACCAGGTCGTGGAACGTGTGATTGATGGTCACGCACTCGGCGAGCAACCCCCGCGCCTCGCCGTGGTCGCCCCTGATCCACGCCGCGTACGCCAGCACATAGAGCGCGTACGCCCTGGTCCAGCGCTCGCCACGCTCCTCGCAGATCTCCCGCACCTCCGCGCACAGCGCGACCGCGCCCTCCAGATCTCCCTGGAAGACCCGGGCCATCGCCAGCTCGACCTGCCCCATCAGCACATTGCTGTTCAGCTCGCCGAGCTCCCGGTACGCCTCCAGCGCCCGGCCGATCAGCTCCTCCGCGCGGGGCATGTCGTCCGAGAGCAGCGCCAGGCAGCCCATCCGGTGCGTCGCGTACGCCTCCGCCACCGGATTCCCCGCCGAGCGCGCGCCCTCGCCGCACTCGTGCAGCGCCGCGACCGCCGCCGTGCTGTCGCCCTGCAGGATCGCCACATAACCCAGCACCCACAGCGCCTTCAGCCGGGCGCCCGCGTGCACCGCGTGGTCCGCGTGCTCCGAGTCGAGCGCCAGCGCCCGGTCGAGCCAGTGCCTGCCCTCCGACAGACGCCCGCACCCCGCCCAGTAGAACCAGAGCGTCCCCGCGAGATGCTGCGCCAGATGCGCCTCGTCCGGCAGCTCGAGACAGAGCTCCAGGGCCGCCCGCAGATTGGGCAGCGCCGCGTCCGTGCAGGCCGCGACCTCGGCCTGGCGCGGGCTGAACCACTCCAGCTCGCACCAGGTGGCCAGGCCCATGTACCAGTCGCGGTGCCGCCGCCGCATGCGCTCCGTGTCGCCGAGCGCCGCCAGCCACTCCGCCCCGTACGCGGACACGGTGTCGAGGAGTCGGTACCGAGGACCCGCGGACGTGTCCTCCCGCGCCACCAGGGACTGGGCGAGCAGGCCGCCGAGCACCTCCAGGACCCCCTCCGCGGGCAGGTCGGGGCCGCCGCACACGTACTCCACCGCCTCCAGGTCGAACGGCCCGGCGAAGACCGAGAGCCGCGCCCACAGCAGCCGTTCCCGCGGGGTGCAGAGCTCATGGCTCCAGCCGATCGCCGTCCGCAGCGTCTGATGGCGCGGCAGCGCGCCGCGCGTTCCGTCGGTGAGCAGGCGGAACCGGTCGTCGAGCCGGTGCAGCACCTGTTCCGCCGTGAGCAGCGGCAGCCGCGCGGCCGCCAGCTCAAGGGCCAGCGGAATCCCGTCGAGCCGGCGGCACAGCTCGCGCACGACATCGGGGTCCCGGTCGCCCCGCATACCGGGGGCCCCGGTGGCCTGCGCCCGCTCGGTGAAGAGGCGCGCCGCGTCCTCCTCGCCCATCGGCGCCAGCGTGTACACCGTCTCCCCGTCCACCCGCAGCGGACGGCGGCCCAATGCGAGCACGGTGAGGCCGGGGGAGCGCCGCAGCAACTCCCGTACCAGTGGGGCGCACTCCTCCACCAGGTGCTCGAAGCCGTCGACGACCAGCAGCAGCCGGCGCTCCGCGAGGTGCTCGGTCAGGGTCTCCTGCGGGGTGCGCAGGGTGTGATCGGTCAGACCCAGAGCCTCGACGACGGCGAGGGCCACCAGATCCGGGTCGCGCAGGGCCGAGAGATCCGCGAGCCACGCCCCGTCGACGTAGCGTTTCTGCGTATCCGAGGCGACGCTCAGGCACAGCCGGGACTTGCCGACACCGCCGACGCCGACGACCGTGACCAGGCGGGATTCCCCCAGGAGCCGGGTCAGTTCGTCCCGTTCGTATGCCCGTCCGATGAACCGGTTCAGCTCCGCCGGGAGGTTGCTCCTTCGCATGGGACACGGAGCGTACCCATCCGGACGCACTCCGTACAATCGGATCGGACGACTCCCCCTCCACGGGCCGCGATACGAGCCCTAATGCGGTACGGGGAAAGACCCCGGGCGCGATAGGGTCGGAGGACGACTTTTGGCAAGGGCCCAACGACAGCAGAGAGCGGTGCGGAGTGACCGGTGGAGAGGTTGCCGGGATTCTGGTGGCCGTGTTCTGGGCGATTCTCGTCTCCTTCCTCGCCGTGGTTCTGGTGAGGCTGGCGCAGACGCTCAAGGCGACCACCAAGCTGGTGGCGGACGTGACCGAGCAGGCCGTCCCGTTGCTGAGCGACGCCTCCGCCACCGTGCGGTCGGCACAGACCCAGCTCGACCGGGTGGACGCGATCGCCTCGGACGTCCAGGAGGTCACCTCCAACGCCTCGGCGCTCTCCTCCACCGTCGCCTCCACGTTCGGCGGCCCGCTCGTCAAGGTCGCGGCCTTCGGCTACGGGGTGCGCAAGGCCCTCGGCCGCGGCCGTGACGAGGCGCCGCCGGCGCCCTCGCGACGTACCGTCGTCGTCGGTCGCACCGTGCCGGCCGCGCGACGCCGGAAGCAGAAGGGCTGAGGCGCGATGTTCCGCCGTACGTTCTGGTTCACCGCCGGCGCCGCCGCCGGCGTGTGGGCCACCACCAAGGTCAACCGGAAGCTCAAGCAGCTGACCCCGGAGAGCCTCGCCGCGCAGGCGGCGAACAAGGCGATCGAGACCGGCCACCGGCTCAAGGACTTCGCCCTCGACGTCAGGGCCGGGATGGTCCAGCGCGAGGCCGAACTGGGCGAGGCGCTCGGCCTGGAGGCGCCGGTGGACGCGCTGGACGCACCCGCGGACCGCGAACTCCCGGGCCAGCGCCGCAGGGCCGTGCTCGACGCCACCCCGAAGACCACCAAGACCACGTATTCGTACACCGATATGCCTACGCGTTCGTTCAACCGGAATGAGGACCACTGATGGAGTCGGCTGAAATCCGCCGCCGCTGGCTGAGCTTCTTCGAGGAGCGCGGGCACACCGTCGTGCCTTCGGCGTCGCTCATCGCGGACGACCCGACTCTGCTTCTGGTCCCCGCGGGCATGGTTCCGTTCAAGCCCTACTTCCTCGGCGAGGTGAAGCCGCCGTTCTCGCGCGCCTCCAGCGTGCAGAAGTGCGTGCGTACGCCGGACATCGAGGAGGTCGGCAAGACCACCCGCCACGGCACGTTCTTCCAGATGTGCGGCAACTTCTCCTTCGGCGACTACTTCAAGGAAGGCGCCATCAAGCTCGCCTGGGAGCTGCTGACCACCTCGGTGGCGCACGGCGGCTACGGGCTCGAGCCGGAGAAGCTCTGGATCACCGTCTACCAGGAGGACGACGAGGCCGAGCAGATCTGGCGCGACGTCGTCGGCGTCCCGGCCGAGCGCATCCAGCGCCTCGGCAAGAAGGACAACTACTGGTCGATGGGCGTCCCCGGCCCCTGCGGCCCCTGCTCCGAGATCAACTACGACCGCGGCCCCGAGTTCGGTGTCGAGGGCGGCCCGGCCGTCAACGACGAGCGGTACGTGGAGATCTGGAACCTGGTCTTCATGCAGTACGAGCGCGGCGAGGGCACTTCGAAGGAGGACTTCGAGATCCTCGGCGACCTGCCGTCGAAGAACATCGACACCGGCCTCGGCCTCGAGCGCCTGGCGATGATCCTGCAGGGCGTACAGAACATGTACGAGACCGACACCCTCCAGGTCGTCATCGACAAGGCCACCGAGCTCACCGGCGTCGCCTACGGCAAGGCCCACGACAGCGACGTCTCGCTGCGTGTGGTGGCCGACCACATGCGTACGTCCGTGATGCTCATCGGTGACGGCGTCACCCCCGGCAACGAGGGTCGCGGCTATGTGCTGCGCCGCATCATGCGCCGCGCCATCCGCAACATGCGCCTGCTCGGCGCCACGGGCGTGGTCGTCCAGGACCTCGTCGACGTGGTCATCGACACCATGGGCGAGCAGTACCCGGAGCTGGTCACCGACCGCAAGCGGATCGAGACCGTGGCCCTGGCCGAGGAGGCCCGCTTCCTCAAGACGCTCAACGCCGGTTCGAACGTCCTCGACGGCGCCGTCACCGAGACCAAGGCCTCCGGCAGCACCGTCCTCCCCGGCGACAAGGCGTTCCTGCTCCACGACACCTGGGGCTTCCCGATCGACCTCACCCTGGAGATCGCCGCCGAGCAGGGCCTCTCCGTGGACGAGGCCGGCTTCCGCCGCCTGATGCAGGAGCAGCGGGACAAGGCCAAGGCCGACGCCAAGGCCAAGAAGACCGGCCACGCCGACGTCGCCGCCTACCGCGAGATCGCGGACAGCAACGGCGCCACCGAGTTCACCGGCTACACCAACACCGAGGGCGAGACCACGGTCGTCGGCCTGCTGGTCAACGGTGTCCCGTCGCCCGCCGCCTCCGAGGGCGACGACGTCGAGGTCATCCTCGACCGGACCCCGTTCTACGCCGAGGGCGGCGGCCAGCTCGCCGACCAGGGCCGGATCAAGCTGCACAGCGGCGCCGTCATCGAGATCCGTGACGTCCAGCAGCCGGTCCCGGGCGTCTCCGTGCACAAGGGCTCCGTCCAGGTCGGCGAGGTGACGATCGGCTCCACCGCCTACGCCGCCATCGACGTCCGCCGCCGCCGGGCCATCGCCCGTGCCCACTCGGCCACGCACCTGACGCACCAGGCGCTGCGTGACGCGCTCGGCCCGACGGCCGCCCAGGCCGGTTCGGAGAACTCGCCCGGCCGCTTCCGCTTCGACTTCGGCTCGCCCAACGCGGTGCCCGGCGCGGTCCTCACGGACGTCGAGCAGAAGATCAACGAGGTCCTCGCCCGCGAGCTCGACGTGCACGCCGAGGTCATGCCGATCGACGAGGCCAAGCGTCAGGGCGCCATCGCCGAGTTCGGCGAGAAGTACGGCGAGAAGGTCCGCGTCGTCACCATCGGCGACTTCTCCAAGGAGCTGTGCGGCGGTACGCACGTCAAGAACACCGCCGCGCTGGGTCTGGTCAAGCTGCTCGGCGAGTCGTCGATCGGCAGTGGCGTGCGCCGTGTCGAGGCCCTCGTCGGTGTCGACGCGTACAACTTCCTCGCCCGTGAGCACACGGTCGTCGCCCAGCTCCAGGAGCTGGTGAAGGGTCGCTCCGAGGAGCTGCCGGAGAAGATCTCCGCCATGCTCGGCAAGCTGAAGGACGCCGAGAAGGAGATCGAGAAGTACCGCGCCGAGAAGGTCCTGCAGGCCGCCGCCGGTCTGGTCGACGGCGCCAAGGACATCCGCGGAGTCGCGCTCGTCACCGGCCAGGTCCCGGACGGCACTTCCGCCGACGACCTGCGCAAGCTGGTCCTCGACGTCCGCGGCCGCATCTCCTCGGACCGCCCCGCCGTCGTGGCCCTCTTCACCACGGCCAACGGTCGCCCGCTGACCGTCATCGCCACCAACGAGGCCGCCCGCGAGCGCGGTCTCAAGGCCGGCGAGCTGGTCCGCACGGCCGCCAAGACCCTCGGCGGCGGCGGTGGCGGCAAGCCCGACGTCGCCCAGGGCGGCGGCCAGAACCCCGAGGCGATCGGCGACGCCATCGAGGCCGTCGAGCGTCTCGTGGTGGAGACGGCGTGACGATGCGTCGCGGCCGTCGCCTCGCGATCGACGTCGGGGACGCCCGGATCGGGGTCGCCTCGTGCGACCCCGACGGGGTCCTCGCCACGCCGGTGGAGACCGTGCCGGGACGTGACGTCCCGGCCGCCCACCGGCGGCTGAGGCAGATCGTCGAGGAGTACGAACCGATCGAGGTCGTGGTCGGCCTCCCCCGCTCCCTCTCCGGGGGCGAGGGCCCGGCCGCGGCCAAGGTCCGGCGCTTCGCGGGAGAGCTGGCCAAGGGCATCGCTCCGGTGCCGGTCAGGCTGGTCGACGAGCGGATGACGACCGTGACGGCCACACAGGGGCTGCGGGCCTCGGGGGTGAAGTCGAAGAAGGGGCGGTCCGTCATCGATCAGGCCGCCGCTGTGATCATCCTTCAGAACGCTCTTGAGTCCGAACGGGTATCAGGTAATCCGCCCGGTGAGGGCGTCGAAGTGGTCATCTGATCGCGATACGGTAACGTTCCGCGCGATGCGGCGGCGTTCGAACAGCTGCCGCACAACGTAGAGGCGGACCGTCCGGACGCCTCGCGGCTGTTTGGGGATCGATGACTGAGTATGGCCGGGGCTCCGGCTCCGAACCGTGGCATCCCGCGGACCCGTTGTACGGGGAGCAGGGATGGGGAGGCCAGCAGCAGCAGTACCCGCAGCAGGCGCAGTACGGCCAGGACCAGTACGGCCAGGACCCGTATGCCCAGGGCCAGTACGGTCAGGAGCAGTACGGTCTGGGCGGGCAGCCGCAGGGCTATGACCCGCAGTACCAGCAGCCTCATCAGCCGCAGCCCCAGCACCCTCAGCAGCCCCAGCAGTACAACGATCCTCAGTACGGCGTGCAGCAGCAGGGGTACGCCGGGCAGGGCTACGACACGCCCGGGTACCCCGCACAGCAGTACGACACGAGCTGGGAGACGGGTCAGGCGGCCATGCCGTACGGCACGACTCCCGCCGATCCGTACGGCGGTCAGAACCCCGACCTCTACGGCACCCCCGAGGCGTACCCGCCGCCCCAGCCCCCCGGCCGGCGGCAGGGCCCGCCGGAGCCGGTGGTCGACTGGGACGCGGAGCCCGCGGAAGAGGAGCGGCACCCCTTCTTCACCGGCGAGGACGGCGCCGACGACGACGACTACGACGACGACCCGGACGACCGCTCGTCGCGGGGCGGTCGCGACCGGCGGGGCGGCAAGGGCAAGAAGAAGGGCAAGAACGGCGTGGCCTGCCTCGTCGTCGCCCTGGTCCTCGCGGGCGGCGTCGGCGGCATCGGCTACTTCGGCTACCAGTTCTGGCAGGGCCAGTTCGGCGCGGCGCCCGACTACGCGGGCGAGGGCAGCGGCGAGGTCCAGGTCGAGATCCCCAAGGGCGCGGGCGGCTACGAGATCGCCAACATCCTCAAGAAGGCCGGCGTCGTCAAGAGCGTCGACGCCTTCGTGTCGGCCCAGGGGAAGAACCCGAAGGGCAACACGATCCAGGCGGGTGCCTACACGCTGAAGAAGGAGATGTCGGCGGAGAGCGCCGTCGCCCTGATGCTCAGCCCGGCGAGCCAGGCGAACCTCATCGTCCCCGAGGGCAAGCGGAACACCTGGGTCTACGAGCAGATCGACAAGAAGCTCGAGCTCAAGAAGGGCACGACGCAGGGCATCGCGAAGGCGAAGGCCAACGACCTCGGCCTCCCGGACTGGGCGAAGAACCACAAGGAAGTGAAGGACCCGCTGGAGGGCTTCCTCTTCCCGGCGAGCTACCCGGCGGCCAAGGGGAACAAGCCGGAGGACGTGCTCCGGAAGATGGTCAGCCGCTCGAACCAGGAGTACGGCAAGCTCGAACTCGAGGCGAAGGCGAAGGAACTCGGACTCGAGGGACCGTGGGAGCTGATCACGGTCGCGAGCCTCGTCCAGGTCGAAGGCAAGTACAAGCACGACTTCGACAAGGTCGCCCGCGTCGTCTACAACCGGCTCAAGCCGAACAACACGGAGACCGTGGGCCGCCTGGAGTTCGACTCGACGGTCAACTACCTCAAGGGCGAGAGCACGCTCGACGTCGGCACGGTCGAGGACCTGCGGAAGATCCAGGATCCGTACAACACCTACAACGTCAAGGGCCTCATCCCCGGCCCGATCAGCAACCCGGGCGCCGAGGCGCTCAAGTCGGCGCTGAACCCCACCGCCGGGCCGTGGTACTACTTCGTGTCGATCAACGAGAACAAGACCGTCTTCTCCGTGACGAACGAGGAGCACAACAAGCACGTGGCGGAGTACGAGAAGCAGCGGAAGAGCTCGGGTCAATGAGTACGCAGCGCCGCGCGGCCGTCCTCGGCTCGCCCATCGCCCACTCGCTCTCCCCGGTCCTGCACCGGGCGGCCTACGCCGCGCTCGGCCTCGACACCTGGTCGTACGACCGGTTCGAGGTCGACGAAGCCGGGCTTCCCGGGTTCGTCGCCGGGCTCGACGACTCCTGGGCGGGGCTGTCGCTGACCATGCCGCTGAAGCGGGCGATCATCCCGCTGCTCGACGAGATCAGCGACACGGCCGCCTCCGTCGAGGCGGTGAACACGGTCGTCTTCACCGAGGACGGCCGCCGGGTCGGCGACAACACCGACATCCCCGGCCTGGTCGCCGCGCTGCGCGAGCGGGGCGTAGAGAAGGTGGAGTCCGCCGCCGTCCTCGGCGCCGGCGCCACCGCCTCCTCCGCGCTCGCCGCACTGGCCCGGATCTGCGCCGGCCCCGTCACCGCGTACGTACGGAGCGAGGCGCGGGCCGAGGAGATGCGGGGCTGGGGCGAGAGGCTCGGCGTGGATGTCCGTACCGCGGACTGGGGGAGTGCGGCGGAGGCGTTCGCGTCCCCGCTCGTGATCGCGACGACCCCCGCCGGTACGACGGACGCGCTGGCGCCCGCCGTCTCCGGTACCCCAGGCACCCTCTTCGACGTGCTCTACCACCCCTGGCCGACCCCGCTCGCCGCGGCCTGGTCCGCACAGGGCGGCACGGTCCTGGGCGGCCTGGACCTCCTGGTCCACCAGGCCGTCCTCCAGGTCGAACAGATGACGGGCCACGCCCCGGCGCCGCTCGCCGTGATGCGTGCCGCGGGTGAGCGGGCGCTCGACACTCCGTGAGCGGCCTCGGACCGCGGGTCCGCCCGATCCGACGTTCCCGATCTGACGTTGTCGGAGTCCGATAGCTGGACCGACGGCCAGGATCGGCCACCGGACGTGGGAGGATCGGTAGCGGCGGGCCAGGGCCGCGCACCCGGTCGCGCCGCAGCAGTTCTGGGCGCGAGCATGAGGAGCATCGTTGAGCAGGTTGCGCTGGCTGACCGCCGGAGAGTCCCACGGACCCGCGCTGGTCGCGACGCTGGAGGGCCTTCCCGCCGGCGTCCCGGTCACCACGGAGCTCGTGGCGGACCACCTCGCGCGGCGGCGCCTCGGCTATGGGCGCGGCGCGCGCATGAAGTTCGAGCAGGACGAGGTCACCTTCCTGGGTGGTGTCCGGCACGGGCTCTCCCTCGGCTCCCCGATCGCCGTGATGGTCGGCAACACCGAGTGGCCCAAGTGGGAGAAGGTCATGTCGGCCGACCCGGTCGACCCCTCCGAGCTCAAGGAGTCGGGGCGCAACGCGCCGCTGACCCGGCCCCGCCCCGGACACGCAGACCTCGCCGGCATGCAGAAGTACGGCTTCGACGAGGCCCGGCCGATCCTGGAGCGCGCCAGCGCCCGGGAGACCGCCGCCCGCGTCGCCCTCGGAGCCGTCGCCCGGTCCTTCCTCAAGGAGGCCGCGGGCATCGAGATCGTCTCTCACGTGGTGGAGCTGGCGGCCGCCAAGGCCCCGTACGGCGTCTACCCGACCCCCGCCGACGTCGAGAAGCTCGACGCCGACCCCGTGCGCTGCCTCGACGCCGACGCGTCGAAGGCGATGGTCGCGGAGATCGACCAGGCCCACAAGGACGGCGACACCCTCGGCGGAGTGGTCGAGGTCCTGGCGTACGGCGTGCCCGTCGGCCTCGGCTCCCACGTGCACTGGGACCGCCGCCTCGACGCGCGGCTCGCCGCCGCGCTCATGGGCATCCAGGCCATCAAGGGCGTCGAGGTCGGCGACGGCTTCGAGCTCGCCCGCGTGCCCGGCTCGCAGGCGCACGACGAGATCGTGAAGACCGCGGACGGCATCAAGCGCTCCACCGGCCGCTCCGGCGGCACCGAGGGCGGCCTGACCACCGGTGAACTGCTCCGCGTCCGCGCCGCGATGAAGCCGATCGCGACCGTCCCGCGCGCTCTGGCCACCGTCGACGTCGCCACCGGCGAGGCCGCCCAGGCCCACCACCAGCGCTCCGACGTCTGTGCCGTCCCCGCCGCGGGCATCGTCGCCGAGGCCATGGTCGCGCTCGTCCTCGCGGACGCGGTCGTCGAGAAGTTCGGCGGCGACAGCGTCCCGGAGACCCGCCGCAACGTCCGTTCGTACCTCGACAACCTCCAGATCCGGTGACCGGACCGCTGGTCGTCCTGGTCGGGCCGATGGGCTCCGGCAAGTCCACGGTGGGCGCGCTCCTGGCCGAGTTGCTCGGCGCGCCCTACCGGGACACCGACGCCGACATCGTCGCCGCCCAGGGCCGTGAGATCTCGGACATCTTCATCGAGGACGGCGAGGAGCACTTCCGCGCCCTGGAACGCGAAGCCGTACGGACCGCGGTCGCCGAGCACGAGGGTGTCCTCGCGCTCGGCGGCGGCGCGGTCCTCGACGCGGGCACCCGGGAGCTCCTCACCGGACTCCCGGTCGCCTATCTCTCGATGGACGTCGAGGAGGCCGTCCGCCGCGTCGGCCTCAACACCGCGCGGCCGCTGCTCGCCGTCAACCCGCGCCGCCAGTGGCGCGAGCTGATGGAGGCACGCCGCCACCTCTACACCGAAGTCGCCCGGGTCGTCGTCGCCACCGACGACCGCACCCCCGAAGAGGTCGCGGACGCGGTCCTCGACGCACTGGAGCTGAAGAAGGACGTATGACGGACCAGGAAGTGACCCGAATCCAGGTCGGCGGTTCGGCGGGCACGGATCCGTACGAGGTGTTGGTCGGACGGCAGCTGCTGGGTGAGCTGCCCGCCCTGATCGGGACCAAGGCCAAGCGCGTCGCCGTGATCCACCCCGAGGCGCTGGCCGAGACGGGCGAGGCCCTGCGGGCCGACCTCGCCGACCAGGGCTTCGAGGCCGTCGCCATCCAGGTGCCCAACGCCGAGGAGGCCAAGACCGTCGAGGTCGCGGCGTACTGCTGGAAGGCGCTCGGCCAGACCGGCTTCACCCGTACGGACGTCATCGTCGGCGTGGGCGGCGGGGCGACCACCGACCTGGCCGGCTTCGTGGCCGCCACCTGGCTGCGGGGTGTGCGCTGGATCGCCGTACCGACCACCGTGCTCGCCATGGTCGACGCGGCCGTCGGCGGCAAGACCGGCATCAACACCGCCGAGGGCAAGAACCTCGTCGGCGCCTTCCACCCGCCCGCCGGTGTGCTGTGCGACCTCGCCGCGCTGGACTCGCTGCCGGTCAACGACTACGTCAGCGGTCTCGCGGAGATCATCAAGGCCGGCTTCATCGTCGACCCGGTCATCCTCGACCTGATCGAGGAGGACCCGCAGGCCGCCCGCACCCCGGCCGGACCCCACACCGCCGAGCTTCTCGTCCGCTCGATCAAGGTCAAGGCCGAGGTCGTCTCCGGCGACCTCAAGGAGTCGGGCCGCCGGGAGATCCTCAACTACGGCCACACCCTCGCCCACGCGATCGAGAAGAACGAGCGGTACAAGTGGCGGCACGGCGCCGCCGTCTCCGTCGGCATGGTCTTCGCCGCCGAACTCGGCCGGCTCGCGGGCCGGCTCGACGACGCCACCGCCGACCGCCACCGCACGGTCCTGGAGTCGGTCGGCCTGCCGCTCACCTACCGCGGCGACCAGTGGCCAAAGCTCCTGGAGACCATGAAGGTGGACAAGAAGTCCCGCGGCGACCTGCTGCGCTTCATCGTCCTCGACGGGCTCGGCAAGCCGACCGTGCTCGAAGGCCCGGACCCGGCCGTGCTCGTCGCGGCCTACGGCGAGGTGTCCGCGTGAGCGACCTCCGTCCCGTCCTCGTGTTGAACGGCCCGAACCTCGGCCGCCTCGGCTCCCGCGAGCCCGACATCTACGGCGCCACGTCGTACAAGGGCCTCGTGGAGTCCTGCCGGGCCCTCGGCGCCGAGCTGGGCTTCGACGTGGACGTGCGGGAGACCAACGACGAGGGCGAGATGATCCGCTGGCTGCACGAGGCCGCGGACCGTTCGATTCCGGTCGTTCTCAACCCGGGGGCGTTCACGCACTATTCGTACGGGATGCGCGACGCGGCCGCCCAGCGGACCGCGCCGCTGATCGAGGTGCACATCTCGAACCCGTACACCCGGGAGGAATTCCGGCACACCTCGGTCGTCGCCGCGGTCGCGACCGGGACCGTAGCCGGATTCGGGATCGGCTCCTACCGGCTGGCCCTGCGGGCGCTGGCCGAGGAACTGACCGGCTGACATCGAACGTTCCCTCGGAGAGGGCACTCTGGACCGCCCCCGGCCGTTCCCCCTGTGGGGGCCGGGGGCGGTAACGTTCCTGGAAGTATCGGCCGTACGAGACGGAGTGGCACCGGATGCAGCACGCAGTGGGGGCTCCGTTGCCACCGCCCGACCCCTCGGGATGGACACCGGGTGCGCACGGCGCACCGGTCGGACCGGGCGCACACGGCTCTCCGGGCGCGGGGCACCCTCCCGTACCTCCCGTGCCGCACGGCGGACCTCAGTCGGCCCCTCCGCAGCCCCATCCCCACCCGCACGCCGTCCCAACGGGGCAACACCCGGCCGGCGCCCCGGCCCCGCACGGTGCGCACCCCGCGCCGCCCGCCCCCGGCTGGACCACCGGGGCCGTGCCCCCGCATCCCGGGCAGCCCGGTCCTCCGCCGCGCGACACCACGGGACACGTCCAGCTGCCGCCCGTCGCCATACCCGCGCCACCCGCCGCCGATCCCGGCACCGGCACCGCGACCCTCGCCGTCCTGCTGATCGGCCCCGCCGGCGCCGGCAAGACGACCGTCGCCCGCCACTGGGCCGCGCGCCGACGCGTCCCCACCGCACACATCAGCCTCGACGACGTCCGCGAGTGGGTCTGCTCCGGCTTCGCCGACCCCCAGTCCGGCTGGAACGAGCATTCCGAGGCCCAGTACCGCCTGGCCCGCCGCACGTGCGGCTTCGCGGCCCGCAACTTCCTGGCCAACGGCATCTCGTGCATCCTCGACGACGCAGTCTTCCCCGACCGCCCCGTCGTCGGCCTCGGCGGCTGGAAGCGGCACGTGGGCCCCGGGCTGCTTCCGGTCGTTCTCCTCCCCGGCCTGGAGATCGTCCTGGAGCGCAACGCCGAGCGCAGCGGCAACCGGCGTCTCTCCGACGAGGAGGTCGCCTCCATCCACGGCCGGATGGCCGGCTGGTACGGCTCCGGACTGCCGATCATCGACAACTCGAAGTACGACGTCGAGACCACCGCCCGCGTCCTCGACGAGGTCCTGGCCCGTTCCATAGCCAGCCCGCCGGCCTGGTGATCGCCCGCCTCGTGCCCGCCTCGTGCTGGCCTGATGCGGCCGGTGATGGCCCGGTCGGCCGCTCTGAGCAGGCCGGGGCGGCCCGCCCCTCGTAGGCTCGGAACATGTCAGAGGTGTATGCGGACCGTCGGGTGCGGCTGCGCGACCGGTGCGCGGCAGCCGGCAGCCCGGCGGCCCTGGTCTCCCGCCCCGCCAACGTCCGCTATCTCGCGGGCGGTTCGCCCCACGGCGCCGTGCTGCTGCTCGGCCCGGACGAGGACGTACTGCTCTGCCCCACCGCGCCCGGCGGCGATCCGGCCGACGGACGGCTCGACGAGCTGCTCCGGCAGGCCGTCCTGCCCGCGGCCGGCGGTGATCCGGCCGTCGCGGGCGTCGACTTCGCCCGCAAGGCGGGCGCGGACGTCCTCGCCGTCGAGGAGCACCATCTGACCGTGGCCCGCCACCGTGCCATGGGCTCGGTCGCCCCGCAGCTCCAGCTCGCCGATCTCGGCGGGGCCGTCGAACAGCTGAGGATCGTGAAGGACGAGGACGAGATCGCCTGCCTGCGGATCGCGGCCGAGATCGCCGACCAGGCACTGGGAGAGCTGCTGGAGTCCATCCTGGTCGGGCGGACCGAGCGGCATCTCGCCCTGGAGCTCGAGCGTCGGCTCGTCGACCACGGCGCGGACGGCGCGGCCTTCCCGACCTCGGTGGCCACCGGCCCGAACTCCGGCCGGAGTGGGCACCGGCCCTCCGACCGCCGTGTCGAGGAGGGAGATTTCCTCTCCGTGTGCCTCGGCGCCAACTACCGTGGCTACCGCTGCGAGATCGGCCGTACGTTCGTCATCGGCACGACGCCCGCGGACTGGCAGATCGAGCTGTACGACCTCGTCTTCGCCGCTCAACGGGCCGGCCGGGAGTCCCTCTCGCCCGGCGCCGAGTACCGCGACGTGGACCGCGCCGCGCGCCAGATCCTGGACGCCGCGGGCCACGGAGAAGCCGTTCCACCCCTCACCGGGCACGGCGTCGGCCTGGAAATCGACGAGGACCCGCAGCTCGCACCCGCGGCCATGGGTAAACTGGACGCTTGTGTGCCGGTCACCGTCGAACCGGGGGTCCACCTCCCGGGCCGGGGCGGGGTCCGGATCGATGACACGCTCGTCGTGCGCCAGGAGGCGGACGGCGGACCCGAGCTACTCACCATTACGACCAAGGAGCTGCTCGCGCTGTAGGGCGCGTACGCCTCCCCGGTCCACGTCAGTCCAGGAGATTCCGCAACCGTGGCTTCCACGAACGACCTCAAGAACGGCATGGTGCTCAAGCTCGAAGGCGGCCAGCTCTGGTCCGTCGTCGAGTTCCAGCACGTCAAGCCCGGCAAGGGCCCGGCCTTCGTGCGCACCAAGCTCAAGAACGTGCTGTCCGGCAAGGTCGTCGACAAGACCTTCAACGCGGGCGTGAAGGTCGACACGGCCACCATCGACCGCCGCGACATGCAGTTCTCCTACATGGACGGCGACTACTTCGTCTTCATGGACATGGAGACCTACGACCAGCTGCACGTCGACCGCAAGGCCGTCGGCAACGCCGCCAACTTCCTGATCGAGGGCTTCACCGCCTCCGTCGCGCAGCACGAGGGCTCGGTGCTCTACGTCGAGCTCCCGGCCGCCGTCACGCTGACGATCCAGCACACCGACCCGGGTGTCCAGGGCGACCGCTCCACGGGTGGCACCAAGCCCGCCACGCTGGAGACCGGCCACGAGATCCAGGTCCCGCTCTTCATCACCACCGGTGAGAAGATCAAGGTCGACACCCGCACGAGCGACTACCTCGGCCGGGTGAACGACTAACCGTGGCTGCCCGCAGCAAGGCCCGTAAGCGCGCCTTCCAGATCCTCTTCGAGGCCGATCAGCGCGGGGTCTCCGTGCAGGAGGTCCTCGCGGACTGGGTCCGGCACGCCCGGTCCGACGACCGTCAGCCGCCGGTCAACGAGTTCACGATGCAGCTGGTCGAGGGGTACGCGGGCCACGCGAACCGGATCGACGAGCTCATCGCCACCTACGCGGTGGACTGGGACCTGGACCGGATGCCGGTCGCCGACCGGAACATCGTGCGCCTCGGCGCGTACGAGCTGATCTGGGCCGACGAGACGCCGGACGCCGTGGCGATCGACGAGGCGGTGCAGCTCGCCAAGGAGTTCTCCACCGACGAGTCCCCGACGTTCGTCAACGGCCTGCTGGCCCGCTTCAAGGACCTGAAGCCGCGCCTGCGCCGGGACGCCTGAACCGGCGCCTCCGGCAGTCGAAGGGGGGCGCCCCCCACCCATAAGAGGGGCCCCACCAGG
>NZ_JBHWJZ010000064.1:0-21119 GCF_042731085.1 Streptomyces sp. NPDC059875 | reverse complement strand
CCGTCAGAGATGGTTCCGGCGCCGTCCGTTCATGGCCCGGGGCGAGCGCCTCGGCCAGCAGCCCGTGCACACACTCCCGCCATTCCCGGCGCAGGTCCCGCGCCCGCACGGCGCCCCCCTCGGCGTTCAGCCGCAGCCCGGCCCGCACCACCACGTCGCCGCACAGCAGCCGCGCGACGTGATGGGTGACGTCCACGAGGCGTTGCAGAGCGTGCCCGCCGCCGCCCCGGCCGCGCTCCGCGGCCCCGCGCAGAGCGTCGGCGGCCGCGTGCTCGACGGCCTCGCCGACGGCGGCCGCGGGGGCGGGGGGGGCCGCCGCGGCCGCGGTCGGGGGCGGGTCGGCCCGCGGGCGGGGGGGCGCGGCCCCCGCCCCCCCGCGGCAGGGGGATCGTCACACCGCCCACCAGACGGTGGTGTCGGCGGGCAGCTCCACGATGCCTTCCCCGTGGGAGATCGGCTCGTTGGAGAGGAGGAACCGGCCGGGCAGCGGGACGGAGATGGCCCGGCCGGTGGTGTTGGCGGTGCAGACGAAGCCGTCACGGCGGAAGGAGAGCACACCCTCGGGTGCCTCCAGCCACTCGAGGCCTTCGCCCGCACCGAGTTCGGGTCGCTCGCGGCGCACCGCGAGCGCGCTGCGGTACAGCTCCAGGGTGGAGCCGGGGTCCCCGGCCTGCGCCTCGACGCTGAGCCCGCCCCAGGTGGCGGGCTGCGGGAGCCAGCTGCCGCCGCTGCCGAAGCCGTACGACGAGCCCTCGACGGTCCACGGGATGGGCACCCGGCAGCCGTCGCGGAAGCCGTCCTGTCCGGTGGCCCGGAAGAACGACGGGTCCTGGCGGACCTCGTCGGGCAGGTCGGTGACGTCCGGCAGACCGAGCTCCTCGCCCTGGTAGACGTACGCCGATCCGGGCAGCGCCAGCATCAGCAGCGTCGCGGCCCGCGCCCGGCGCAGGCCCAGCTCGCGGTCGCCCGGCTCGCGGAGCTGGGTGCCGAGACCGGCCGGGTTGGCGAAGCGGGTGGCGTGCCGGGTGACGTCGTGGTTGGAGAGCACCCAGGTGGTGGGCGCGCCGACCGGGCGCATCGCGGCGAGCGAGGCGTCGATCACCCGGCGCAGCTCCTCGGCGTCCCAGTGGGTGCCCAGGTACTGGAAGTTGAAGGCCTGGTGCATCTCGTCGGGGCGCACGTAGTGCGCGGTGCGCTCGACGGTCGGGGTCCATGCCTCGGCGACGAGGACGCGCTCCCCGTCGTACTCGGAGAGGACCTGGCGCCAGGAGCGGTATATCTCGTGGACGCCGTCCTGGTCGAAGAAGGGCATGACGTCGTTGCCGAGCAGCTTGAGCTGGTCGTGCGCGCCGATGTCCGGCAGCCCCTCGGCCTTCACCAGTCCGTGGGCGACGTCGACGCGGAAACCGTCGACGCCCATGTCCAGCCAGAAGCGCAGGATGGAGCGGAACTCGTCGCGTACGGCGGGGTGTTCCCAGTTGAAGTCGGGCTGCTCGGGCGCGAAGAGGTGCAGGTACCACTCTCCCCCAGCCTCCGGCTGGGAGGTGCCCCCATTGCCTTCCGGCACGGCCACCCGGGTCCAGGCCGGTCCGCCGAAGATGGACTCCCAGTCGTTGGGCGGCAGTTCGCCGTCCTCGCCCTTGCCGGGGCGGAAGTGGTAGCGCTCGCGCAGCGGGGAGCCGGGGCCCTCGCGCAGTGCGCGCTGGAACCACTCGTGCTGGTCGGAGGAGTGGTTGGGCACCAGGTCGACGATGATCCGCAGGTCCAGCTCGTGCGCCTCGCGGATGAGCGCGTCGGCGTCGAGGAGGCTGCCGAACATCGGGTCGATGGCCCGGTAGTCGGCGACGTCGTAACCGGCGTCGGCCTGCGGGGAGGCGTAGAACGGGCTGAGCCAGACGGCGTCGACGCCGAGTTCCTTCAGGTACGGCAGCCGGCCGCGGATGCCCTCCAGGTCGCCCATGCCGTCGCCGTTTCCGTCGGCGAAGCTGCGCGGATAGACCTGGTAGATCACCGCGTCTCTCCACCAGCCCGTGTGCGTGCCGGTGGTCGGGGCGGCGGCGGGGGCAGCGAGGTGCTGGGTCATGTCTTCCTTGGGAGGTAAGGAGGTACGTAGAAGGGGGGTGCTCAGGGCTCGGCCCGCGCCGGCTAACCCTTGACGGCGCCGGCGGACATGCCGGTCACCAGGTGCCGCTGGGCGACGAGGAACACCAGCGCGGCCGGGATGGCGATGAGGACGGAGGCCGCGGACATCGGACCCCACTGGGCGCCGTACTGGTTGACGAACTTCTGCAGACCGCCGGCCAGGGTGAGGTTCTCGTCGCCGACCATGAAGGCGGACGCGTAGGCGACCTCGCCCCAGGCGGTGATGAAGGAGTAGAACGCGGTCACCGCGAGGCCGGGCTTGGCGAGCGGCAGGATCAGCCGCCAGAAGGTGCCGAACGGGTTGAGGCCGTCGACCTGGCCCGACTCGTCGATCTCGCGCGGGATGGTGTCGAAGAAGCCCTTCATCATCCAGGCGCAGAAGGGGACGGCGATGGTCAGGTACGTGATGACCAGACCGGCCGCCCTGTTCAGCAGGCCGAGGGACGACATGATGTTGTAGATCGGCACGATCAGGACGGCGACCGGGAACATCTGGGTGATCAGCAGCGTCCACATCAGTCCGCGCTTGCCGGGGAAGCGGAAGCGGCTGACGGCGTAGCCGGTGGTGGAGGCGATGAAGACGCCGAGGAGCGTGGTGAGGCCCGCGATGAGCAGCGAATTGCCGAACCAGGTGAGGAACTCGGTGTTCTCCAGCAGGTCCGTGTAGTTCGCGAGCGTCGTCTCCTTGAAGAAGTCGGTCGTGGTCGCGTACTTCGCCGGCTTCAGCGAGGTGAGCAGAACCCACAGCACCGGGAAGACGGCGATCACGGAGGCGACGATCAGGGTGGCGTGCAGCCCGATCGAGGCGAGCGGCGAACGGCGGCCGCGGAGCGGGGCGTTGGCCTGGGGGGTCGTGGTGGTCACCAGACTTCTCCCTGCTTGCGGAGGACTCGCCGGTAGACCGCGGCGAAGACCATCAGGAGGATCAGGATCAGGACGCCCCAGGTGGACGACTGGGCGAAGTCGCGCGGGCTGATCTCGAAGGAGAACTTGTACGCCTGGGTGACGAGGATCTGGGTGGCCTCGCCGGGCCCGCCCCGGGTGAGCAGGAAGATCACCGGGAACATGTTGAAGGTCCAGATGGTGCTCAGCAGGATCACCGTGGTGGACACGGACCGCAGCCCGGGCAGGGTGATGTGCCGGAAGCGCTGCCAGGCGTTCGCACCGTCCATCTCTGCGGCCTCGTAGAGCTCACCGGGGATGGACTGCAGTCCGCCGAGGAGGGCGACCATCATGAAGGGGACGCCGAGCCAGACGTTGACGGCGATGACCGAGAACTTGGCCCAGGTGGGGTCGTTGAGCCACGGGATGCCGTCGATGCCGCCGCCCGTGAGGATCTGGTTGAGCATGCCGCGGCGCTCGTCGTAGAGGAAGCGCCAGGCGAAGACGGAGACGAAGCCGGGGACCGCCCAGGGCAGGATCAGCAGCATCCGGTAGACGGAGCGGCCCGCGATCTTCCGGTTCAGGATGTTGGCGAGGGCGAGGCCGAGCGCGAAGGTGACGGAGACGCAGGACACCGTCCACATCAGCGTCCAGCCGAGGGTGGCGAGGAACTGGCTGCCGGTGATCGCCTCGACGTAGTTGTCGAGGCCCACGAACTCGTAGGTCGCGGGTATGTGGTTGACGCCGATGCTGCGCGCGACATTGCGCTCGTTGGCGTCGGTGAGGGAGAGATAGATCCCCCGTCCCAGCGGATAACCGATGATCACGGCGATCACGATGGTCACCGGGGCGACCATCGCCCAGGCGTACCAGTGGGTGGAGAGGGAGCGGCGGGTCTTGCTCCCCGGGGTGCCAGTACCACGGTGCCGGCCGCGGGCGTCGTCGCCCGCGGCCTTCACCGCCGACTGGCTGCTGGTGTCCAGCGCCATCAGCCGGCCTGCCTTCCTTCGCGCTTCCTTGTTACTTCCAGTCCTTCAGGAGCTTGCGGTAGGCGTCGCCCGTCGTCTTGGCGCCCTGCTCCGGGGTGGACTGGCCGGTGAGGACCTTGGTGTACTCGGTCTGCAGCGGGGCGAAGAGGCTGCCGCCCTCGGGGATCCAGGGGCGCTCGACGGCCTTCTCGACGACCGGCTTGAAGAAGGAGATCATCTCGTTGCTCGCGACGTCCGGCTGGATGTAGACGGACTCGCGGGTCGGGAGCAGGCTCAGCTCCTTGGCCGTGGTGGCCTGCGCCTCGGCGGAGGTCATGTACTCGACGAAGGCGTACGAGGCGTCCAGGTTCTTGGAGCCCGCGTAGACGGCGAGGTTGTGGCCGCCCTGCGGGGCGCCCTGGCCGCCCGAGCCGGCCGGGATCGGGGCGATGCCCAGGTTGGCCTTGTCGGTGAACTCCTTGCCCGCGACGGTGTCGGCGACGGCCCACGGGCCGTTGATCATCATCGCGACCTTGCCGTCCTTGAAGGCGGCCTGCATGTTGTCCCAGCCGTTGGTGGCGTCGGTGATCGCCGCCTTCGAGTCGACCAGGTCCTTGACCGTCTTGAAGGCCTTCACACCGGCGGCGTTGTCGACGGTGATCGTCTTGTTCTCGGCGTTGACCAGGTCGCCGCCCTCGCCGTACAGGAAGGAGAGGAACCAGTAGGCGTCGTCGCCGCGCAGGTAGAGACCGGTCTTGCCGGTCTTCTCCTTGATCTTGGCGGCGACGGACTTGAGCTCGTCGATGCTCTTCGGGGCCTCGACACCGGCCTCCTTGAAGATCTTCTTGTTGTAGAAGATGCCCATGGAGTCGATGACCTGCGGCACGCCGTACGTCTTGCCGTCGTACTTGGTGGAGGCGGCGGCCTGCTTGAGGAAGTCGTCCTGGTTCTTCAGGGCGGCGGTGCCGTCGAGCGGCGCGAGGTAGCCGAGGTTCGCGAAGTCCGGGGTCCAGGCGACCTCGGAGCGGATCACGTCGGGGGCGCCCGAGCCGGACTGGGCGGCGTTCTTGAACTTGTTCTGCGCCTCGCCGAACGGCACGTTCACGTACTTGACGGTGACCTTCGGGTGCTTCTTGGTGAAGCCCTCGGCCAGCTTCTTGAAGACCTTGTCCTCGCTGCCGACGCTCGAGGTGTCCCACCAGGTCACGGTGCCGGAGAGCTCGCCGGAGCTCTTCGAGCCGCCGCCGTTCGAACCGTCATCGCTTCCGCACGCCGCCAGGGTCACGCCCAGGGCCGCGACCAGCGCGGTGGCCGCTATGCCACGCCGCATGTGAACTCCTTCAACTGATCCCGGGGTGACGAGGGGCTGGAACCTGCCTCATGCGACCGCTCCCTCGCGGCGCGCCGGGTTGCCAGGAACGTAACAGGGATGAAAACGAGCCGAAAGACCTTGCGAGAACTTTCTGCAAGGCGCGGCGATCGTTACATCGGCGTGTCCTGAAGGTTGCCGACGAGTCGCTTGACAGCGGACCTCGGGCCTCCCTCAGGCCCTCTTGCGGCTGCCCGCCGGGCCTGCAAGCCTTTGCATCATCTCTTGCAGGACCGTTTCACGGCCGCCTTGACCTCGTTGTCAGTACGAAGCCCAGCCCCCGGAACACGCGAGAGGGACACCGCACATGGCTCATGAGCTCACCTCACCGTCGCTGTCGGACTCTGCAAGCCCTTGCGCAAGCACCGCCCGCACCGGCTGGTGGCGGGACGCCGTCATCTACCAGGTGTACGTCCGGTCCTTCGCGGACAGCGACGGCGACGGGATCGGGGACCTGCGCGGGGTACGGGAGCGGCTGCCGCACATCGCCGGTCTCGGCGCGGACGCGGTGTGGCTGACGCCGTTCTACGCCTCCCCGCAGGCGGACGGCGGCTACGACGTGGCGGACTACCGGGCGGTGGACCCGGTCTTCGGGGACCTGGCGGACGCCGACGACCTGGTGCGCGCGGCGCACGAGCTGGGCCTGAAGGTCATCGTGGACATCGTCCCGAACCACACCTCGGAGCGGCACTCCTGGTTCGAGGCGGCGCTCGCGGGGGTGGGCAGGGAGCGGTACGTGTTCCGCCCGGGGCGGGGCGCGGACGGCTCGCAGCCGCCCAACGACTGGGAGTCCGTGTTCGGCGGTCCGGCGTGGACGCGGGTGGCGGACGGGTCCTGGTACCTCCACCTCTTCGCCCCCGAGCAGCCGGACCTGAACTGGACGAACGAGGAGGTACGGGCGGAGTTCGACTCCGTGCTCCGGTTCTGGCTGGACCTGGGGGTGGACGGTTTCCGGATCGACGTCGCCCACGGCATGGTCAAGGCGGAGGGCCTGCCGGACATCGGGCAGGGGCAGCAGGCGAAGCTGATCGGCATCCAGCGGTTGCCGTTCTTCGACCAGGACGGGGTGCACGAGATCCACCGGGGCTGGCGCCGGCTCCTGGAGTCGTACGGCCCCGATCGCATCGGGGTGGCGGAGGCGTGGGCGCCGACACCGGAGCGGCTCGCCCTGTACGTACGCCCCGACGAGCTGCACCAGGCGTTCAACTTCCAGTTCCTGAACTGCGCGTGGGACGCGGGGGCGCTGCGGTCGGTCGTCGACGCGTCGCTGCGGGCGACGGCCTCGGTGGGGGCTCCGACGACCTGGGTGCTCTCCAACCACGACGTGGTGCGGCACACCACGCGGTACGGAAGCCTGGAACGGGCCCGGGCGGCGGCGCTGCTGATGCTGGCGCTGCCGGGTTCGGCGTACGTCTACCAGGGCGAGGAGCTGGGCCTGCCCGAGGTCGCCGACCTCCCGGACGGGCTCCGACAGGACCCGGCGTTCCTGCGCGGCGACGGGCAGGACGGGCTGCGCGACGGCTGCCGGGTCCCGCTGCCGTGGACGGCCGGCGGCCCTTCGTACGGCTTCGGCCCGGCCGGCGCCTGGCTCCCGCAGCCCCCGGAGTGGTCGGCCCTGAGCGTCGAGACCCAGAGCGGCGACCCGTCCTCCACCCTGGAGCTCTACCGCCGCGCCCTGGACGTCCGCCGCGCGCACCCGGCCCTCGGCGCGGGCGACACGGTGGAGTGGCTGGACGGCGTCCCGGAGGGCGTCCTGGCCTTCCGCCGCCGCTCGGCCGCGGGCGATGTGGTGGTCACCCTGAACACGACGGCACGGGAGGTGGAACTGCCGCTCGCGGGCGGGCCCCTGCTGTCCAGCGTGCCGGGCGCCCACGGGGGAATCGGGGGCTCCGCCCCCGTACTCCCCTCCCCCGCCGGGGAATTCACCCCCGGCGCCGTGCTCGCGCACAACGTCCGGGTTCCCGCCGACTCCTGCGTTTGGTGGGCAATCTGACGTGCGACCGGTACAGTCCAATCCCATGACCGCGCGGCTTGCCGACATCGCAGCCCAGGCGGGGGTCAGTGAAGCCACAGTCAGCCGCGTGCTCAACGGCAAGCCCGGTGTGGCCGCGGCCACCCGTGAGTCCGTGCTTGCCGCACTCGACGTCCTCGGATACGAGCGGCCCGTACGGCTGCGTCAGCGCAGCGCCGGGCTCGTCGGGCTGATAACCCCCGAACTGGACAACCCGATCTTCCCCGCGCTCGCGCAGGTCATCGGGCAGGCCCTGACACGCCAGGGCTACACCCCCGTCCTCGCCACGCAGACCCCCGGCGGGTCCACCGAGGACGAGCTCACCGACATGCTCGTCGAGCGGGGCGTCTCCGGGATCATCTTCGTCTCGGGGCTCCACGCCGACACCACCGCCGACATGACGCGCTACGACCAGCTGCGCGGCAAGGGCGTCCCGTACGTCCTCATCAACGGTTTCTCCCCCAAGGTGCAGGCCCCCTTCGTCTCGCCCGACGACCGGGCCGCGATGCAGCTGGCCGTGACGCATCTGGCCGCGCTCGGGCACACCCGGATCGGGCTCGCGGTGGGGCCGAAGCGGTTCGTGCCCGTGCTGCGCAAGATCGAGGGGTTCCAGCGCGGGATGCAGGAGCGGCTCGGGCTCTCCCCCGAGGAGTCCGAGGAGCTGATCCAGCACTCGCTGTACACCCTGGAGGGCGGGCAGGCCGCCGCCGGGGCCCTGATCTCCGCCGGCTGCACGGCCGTCGTGTGCGCGAGCGACATGATGGCACTCGGTGCCATCCGGGCCGCCCGCCAGCAGGGGCTCCAGGTCCCCAAGGACGTCTCCGTCGTCGGCTTCGACGACTCGCCCCTCATAGCGTTCACCGATCCGCCGCTGACCACGATCCGCCAGCCCGTGCAGGCGATGGGGCAGGCCGCGGTCCGGGCTCTCCTCGAGGAGGTCGGGGGCACCCCGGCGCCGCACAGCGAGTTCGTCTTCATGCCTGAGCTGGTCGTTCGCGGTTCAACCGCTTCCGCCCCGAGTCAGGGAAATCCCTGAAGGTCCTCCGAAGGTTCCTCCGCCCTGGGGCGGAGCATGTGCGCCCCGAACCCGTCGGAGGGATGATCGGACGAGGGGAATGGATCTGGCAGACTCTCCTCCTATGGGTGAAGCGACCGTGAAGAGTTTGGAAGGCCGGACGGCGGCCAGCCCGTCACCCATGCCGGACGGTGGCGGAATGCGGGCGCGCCTGCGCACGCCACGACGACCCAGGATCTGGTTCGAGATCCTGCTCATCGGCGTGAGCTACTGGACGTACTCGCTCATCCGCAACGCGGTACCGGAGCAGAAGGCCCAGGCGCTGCAGAACGCCGACTGGATCTGGGACGTCGAGAAGTCCCTCGGGCTCGCCTTCGAGCAGACCGTCAACCATGCCGTGAACTCGGTGACATGGCTGATCGTGTCGATGAACTATTACTACGCCACCCTGCACTTCGTCGTGACGATCGGTGTGCTGGTGTGGCTGTACCGATGGCACCCGGGCCGTTACGCCGCGTCCCGCACGGTCATCTTCGCCACCACCGGTGTGGCCCTGGTCGGTTACTACCTGTATCCGCTCGCGCCGCCCCGGCTGATGAACGGCCAGTCCTTCATCGACACGGTCCTGGTGCACCACACCTGGGGCTCGATGGCCTCGGGCAACCTCAAGCACATGTCGAACCAGTACGCGGCGATGCCGTCGATGCACATCGGCTGGTCGCTGTGGTGCGGTCTGACCATCTTCGCGCTGGCCTCGGCGCCTTGGGCGCGCATCCTCGGCCTGCTCTACCCGGCCGCGACGCTGGTCGTGATCGTGGCCACCGCCAACCACTTCTGGCTGGACGCGGTCGGCGGCATGATCTGTCTGGCCTTCGGCTTCGCCGTCTCCTACGTCTGGTACGGCTCGCTGCCGCAGCGCCTGCCCAAGCTGGTGGAAACGCCCGCACCGGTGGCACGGGGCGGCCCGCCCCCGGCGTCGGAGGCGGACCGCGAGCAGGAGCGGGCCGACGAGCCCGAGAAGGAACGCCTGACCCGATAGGCCGGCCACCGGCCTTCCACCGGTCGGGGCGCCCGCTTCCGATCGGGGCGCCGCTCAGCCCCGGTGCACGACGCGGCCCCCCGTCACGGTGAGCCGGATCGGCGCCTCGGCGGTCTCGTCGGCGGGTGCCGTCACCGGGTCGACCGTGAACGCGGTCAGATCCGCCCGGTGGCCCGGGGCGATGCGTCCCGCGATCCTCTCCTCCCCCGCCGCGACCGCCGCGTGCGTGGTCAGGCCCTCCAGCGCCATCAGACCGGTCAGGCCGTGGTGCGCGGAGGCGGCGCCGCGCGGGGCCTGGGCGGTGGCCAGGACCTGACGGGCGTCGTGGTGGGCGATGGGCCAGTCCGAGCCGAGCGCGAGGTACGCGCCCGCGTCCCGCAGGTCCCGGCAGCGCCAGGCGCGGTCCGCCCGCTCGTCGCCGAGCCGCTTGGACCACTCGTCGGTGTGGTCGGCGCGGGTGTACGCGGTGTGCGGGGGCTGCATCGAGGCGACGACGCCGAGTGCGGCGAACCGGCCGAGCTGGCCGTCCGGGACGGTCTCGATGTGCTCGATCCGATGCCGCGGGCCCCCGGCACCCAGTGCCTCCACGGTGTCGAGGACGTGCCGGACGGCCGCGTCGCCGATGGCGTGCGTAGCGGTGCCGACGCCCGCCTCGTGGAAGTGGCGTACGGCGGCGGAGTACGAGGCCGGGTCGGGCCAGAAGGCGTCGGTGCCCTGGCCGTGGCAGTCGGCGTGCTCCAGCCAGGCGGTACCGCCCTCGACGGTGCCGTCCATGAAGAACTTCACGCCGCCGACCTGCCACAGGCGCCCGGACCGCTCCTGGAGCCGTACCAGCTCCGCCAGCTCCTCCTCGGTCGCGCCGGGCATGCACCAGGGGGCGAGCCGGAGGCGCAGCGGCAGGTGGCCGTCGGCCTCCAGGGCGGTGAGCAGCCCGGGTACGTCATGGCCGCCCAGGTCCATGACGTGGGCGCCGGTCAGTCCGGTGGCGGCCATGGAGGTCAGCAGCTCGACGAGCCGGTCGCGCCGCTCGGCGTAAGGCTGGGCGGGCAGGACAGGGGTCATGAGGTCCATCGCGGCGTGCTCGATCAGATGGCCGGTGGGCCGCCCCTCGCCGTCGCAGACGATCTCGGAGCGCTGCGCGAAGGCGCGGGGCCCGTCGATGCCGGCCGCCTTCAGGGCCGCCTCGCCGGCGAGGGCGGAGTGGCCGTCGTAGAGCCGCAGGAAGGCGGGGGCGCCGCCGAGGACGTCCTCGATGAGCTCGCGGTGGATCGGCCGGCCGCCGAAGACGTTGTGGTCGAGGGCGAAGCCGACGATCCAGCCGTCGCGGCGCTCGGCCGTGGCGAGGACCGCGCGCAGCTCGTCGAGGTCGCGTACGGCGGAGAGGTCGGTGCCCGTGAACATCTCCAGGCCCCAGACGGGGTGGCTGTGGGCGTCGGTGAGGCCGGGCGTGAGCGTGGCGCCTTCGAGGTCGATCGTCTCGGTGCCGGGGCCGCGCCAGGCGCGGGCGTCGGTGTCGTCGCCGACGGCGGTGATCAGTCCGTCGCGGACGGCGACGGCAGTGGCGCCGCTGAGCTCCGGGTCGCGGACACGGGCGTTGACGAGGACGAGGTCGGGTGCGGGCACGACGGCTCTTCTCCAGGGGTGGGTGCGGGTTCGGCGGCGAAGTTCGCGTAGACCTCGGGGCGCGTGCGGCGCAGCCGGTACGCGAGGAGGAGCCCGAGGACGAAGACGGCGGGGACGAGGGCGACGAGGAGGGTGTTGACGGTGGCGGAAGCGCCGGTGAAGAGGTCGACGTGGGTGACGACGAGCCCGATCGCCCCGGCGAGCAGGACGAAGGCGGCGACGGGGGCCACCACCGTGCGCAGCACGCCCTCGTCGTGGCTGATGCGGCGAAAGAACAGCGGCACGGCGAGCGCGGCGAGCAGCTGGAGGACCATCAGGCCGATCATGCCGGGGGTGTTCACCCAGAGCAGGAGCTGCTGGTACGGGTCGGCTCCCGCGGCCGCGAAGCCGAGGACGACGGCAGCGCCGAGAGCGGTCTGGAGGATGCCGGAGACGTACGGGGAGCGGTGGCGGGGGTGGACGCGGGCGAAGGCGGCGGGCAGGACGCCCTCCTCGGCGAGCGCCAGGCCGTAACGGTTGATGGCGTTGTGGAAGGCGAGGAGCGAGGCGAGGACGCTGGTGACGATCAGGATGTGCATCAGGTCCGCGGCCCAGGCGCCCACATAGGTGGTGATGGCGGCGAAGAAGAGCCCGCCCGGGTCGTCCGTGGCGGCCTGGACGACCTTGTCCTGGCCGAAGGCCTGGATCACGGTCCAGACGACGAAGGCGTAGAAGAGGCCGAGGAAGGTGACGGCGATGTAGGTGGCGCGGGGGACCGTGCGGTTCGGGTCGCGGGCCTCGCGCCGGTAGATGACGGTCGACTCGAAGCCGGTGAAGGCGGCGAAGGCGAAGGCCAGGACGGCGGCAGTGCCCGGGACGAGGACGTTGCCGGGCGTGAACGAGGCCAGGGAGAGCCCGTCGGCGCCGCCGTCGAGGAGCACGCCGCCGGCGAGCAGGACGAGGATGCCGGTTTCGGCGACGAGCAGGACGCCGAGGACCTTGGCGCCGAAGTCGATGGAGCGGAATCCGCCGTACCAGATGAGCAGGAGCCCGGCGAGGGAGACGGGGAGCCAGGGGATGTGGATGCCCCACAGGGCCTGGGCGGTGTCGGCGGTGGCGGTGCCGAGCAGGCCGTAGACGCCGATCTCCATGCCGTTGTAGCCGAGCATGGCGAGCAGGGCGGCGGCGATGCCGACGGGCTTGCCGAGGCCGCGGGTGATGTAGGCGTAGAAGGCTCCGCCGCTCTTGACGTGGCGGCTCATGGTGGTGAATCCGACGGCGAAGACCGCCAGGGTGATGCCGGCCAGGAGATAGCCGGCGGGGGCGCCGATGCCGCCGAGGACGACGGCGATCGGGGCGACGCCGGCCATGACGGTGAGCGGGGCGGCGGCGGAGACGACGAAGAAGGAGATGTCGGCGGTGGAGAGCGTGCCGGTTCTCAGCCCCTTGGGAGCGTCGGAGGTGGGTGAGGACATGGGTGGGGAAGCCCTTCCGCGGCAGGAAACCTAAAGGCTTTCGGTTTCGCGCAATGTAGCCTCGCGTCCAGAGATTCGGGAAGACCTGACCAGGGGGAAATCGTTCATGGGCCGGCCGCGCAAGCCGCTTCTCGACCGGGAGCGAATCACCACGGCGGCGCTCGAACTCGTCGACGAGCGAGGCGAGTTCAGCGTCCCGCAGATCGCCAGAGGGCTCGGGGTGCAGACCGCGTCGGTGTACCACCATGTGGACGGCCGCGACGGGATCGTGGAGCTGCTCCGCGAGCGGGTCTGCGACGCGATCGACGGCGACACGCTGGACCTGGAGCCCTGGGACACGGCGATGGAGGCCTGGGCGCGTTCCTACCGCTCGGCCTTCGCCGCCCACCCCCGGGCGATTCCGATGCTGATGACCTCACCGGTCCGGGCCCCGAAGGTGCTCGCCCAGTACGAGCGGGCGGTGGCCCGGCTGCTCGCCGTCGGCTTCGACAACGCCGACGTCATGACGGTGATCGTCGCGCTGGAGAACCTGGTCCTCGGCTCGGCGCTGGACCTCGCGGCGCCGGACACCATGTGGGAGCTCCCCGACGAGACCACGACCCCCCGCCTGGCCCGGGCCCTGGCGGCCGTGGGCCCGGCCCGGGCGGACGCCGCCTTCGAGCTGGCCCTGGCGGCGTTCCTGACCCACTGCCGGGCGCTCCTGGCGAACACGGACGCCTGACGGCGGCGCGGCGCGGACGAAGGCCTTCGCCTACGCCCCGTAGAACAGCTCCTCGACGACCGCCCTGGCCCGGCGCGTGATGCGCCGGTAGTCGTCCACCATCTCGCCGACGTGCCCCGGGCCGTACCCCAAGTACCGCCCGACCGCCCCCAGTTCGCGGCCGTCCGAGGGGAAGGTGTCCCCGGGGCGACCGCGCACCAGCATCACCGCGTTACGGACGCGCGTCGCCAGGACCCATGCCTCGTCCAGGATCTGGGCCTCGTCCGTGGGGATGAGCCCCGCCGCGTGGGCGGCGGCCAGGGCCTCCCGGGTACGGGTGGTGCGCAGGCCCGGCTCGGCCCAGCCGTGCCGCATCTGGAACAGCTGGACGGTCCACTCGACGTCGCTCAGCCCGCCCCGCCCGAGCTTGGTGTGGAGCGTCGGGTCCGCGCCGCGCGGCAGCCGCTCGGTCTCCATCCGCGCCTTGAGACGCCGTATCTCGCGGACCGCGTCCTCGCCGAGCCCCTCGGCCGGGTAACGCAGCGGGTCGATCAGGTCGAGGAAGCGCCGCCCCAGCTCCGGGTCGCCCGCCATGGGCGTGGCGCGCAGCAGCGCCTGGCTCTCCCAGACCAGGGCCCAGCGCCGGTAGTAGGCCTCGTACGACTTCAGCGTACGGACCATCGGGCCGCTCTTGCCCTCCGGGCGCAGGTCCGCGTCGATGAGCAACGGCGGGTCCGCCGTGGGGACTTGGAGGAGCCTGCGCATCTCGGTGACGACCTGGTTCGCGGCCCGGGCGGCCTCCTGCTCGTCGACGCCCTCGCGCGGCTCGTGCACGAACAGGACGTCGGCGTCGGAGCCGTAGCCGAGTTCGTGCCCGCCGAAGCGGCCCATGCCGATGACCGCGAACCGCGTCGGCAGCGTGTCGCCCCACCCCTCGCGCACGGCGGCGCGCAGCGCGCCCGCGATCGTCGCCGCGTTGAGGCCGGTGAGGGCCTGGCCGACCTGGTCGACCAGCGCGCCCGGATCTCCTTCCCGGGGGTTGTCCTCCGTACCGTACGAGCCGATGAGATCGGCCGCGGCGGTACGGAAGAGTTCCCGGCGCCGTACGCCTCGGGCCGCCGCGACCGCCTGCTCGGCGCCGTCGGCGCGGCCGACCGCCGCGAGGATCTCCTGCTCCAGATGGTCGCGCCCGCGCGGCTTCAACCCCTCCGGATCTCCGAGGATCGCCACCGCCTCCGGGGCGCGCAGCAGCAGGTCGGGGGCGAGCCGCCCGGCGGAGAGCACCCGGGCGAGGTTCTCGGCCGCGGCGCCCTCGTCGCGCAGCAGCCGCAGGTACCAGGGGGTCTTGCCGAGCGCGTCGGAGACCTTGCGGAAGCCCAGGAGCCCGGCGTCGGGGTCGGCGGAGTCCGCGAACCAGCCGAGCAGGACCGGCAGCAGCGTCCGCTGGATCGCGGCCTTGCGGGTGACCCCGGAGGCGAGCGCCTCCAGATGGCGCAGGGCGGCGACCGGATCGGCGTACCCGAGCGCTTCGAGCCGCTGGCCGGCGGCCTTCGGGCTGAGCCGGGTCTCGCCGGGGGTGAGCTGGGCGACGGCGTCGAGCAGCGGCCGGTAGAAGAGCTTCTCGTGCAGCCGGCGGACGACCGCGGCGTGCCGCTTCCACTCCTTGTTCAGCTCGGTGACCGGGTCGGTGCGCAGGCCGAGCGAGCGGCCGAGGCGGCGCAGGTCGCTCTCGCCCTCGGGAACGAGATGGGTGCGGCGCAGCCGGTAGAGCTGGATGCGGTGCTCCATCGCGCGCAGGAAGCGGTACGCCTCGTCCAGCTGGGCCGCGTCGGCGCGGCCGACGTAGCCCCCGGCCGCGAGCGCCTTCAGGGCGGCGAGGGTGGTGCCGCTGTGCAGCGTGGCGTCACCGCGGCCGTGCACCAACTGGAGGAGCTGGACGGCGAACTCGACGTCCCTGAGACCGCCGGGGCCGAGCTTCAGCTCGCGCTCGACCTGGGCGGCCGGGATGTTGTCGACGACCCGGCGGCGCATCTTCTGCACGTCGGGGACGAAGTTCTCGCGCTCGGCGGCCTGCCAGACCAGCGGGGAGACGGCGTCGATGTACTCGGCGCCGAGCTCCGGATCACCCGCCACCGCCCGCGCTTTCAGCAGGGCCTGGAACTCCCAGGTCTTGGCCCAGCGCTGGTAGTAGGCGAGGTGGGAGGTGAGGGTGCGCACCAGCGGGCCGTTGCGGCCCTCGGGGCGGAGGTTGGCGTCGACGGGCCAGATGGTGCCCTCGACGGTCGTCTCGGAGCAGATCCGCATGAGGTGGGAGGCGAGCCGGGTCGCGGCCTGCATCGCCTTGCCCTCGTCGGCGCCCTCCACGGGCTCGCCGACGAAGATCACGTCCACGTCGGAGACGTAGTTCAGCTCGTGGCCGCCGCACTTGCCCATGGCGATGACGGCGAGCCGGCAGTGGGCCGCGTCGGCGGGGGCCGCGGTGCGGGCGATGGCGAGGGCGGCGCGCAGTGTCGCGGTGGCGAGGTCGGCCAGCTCGGCGGCGGTCTGGGCGACGTCGGCGGTACCGCAGACGTCTCGGGCGGCGATGGCGAGGAGGCAGCGCCGGTAGGAGACCCGCAGGGAGACCGGGTCGGTGGCGTCGGCGAGGCCTTGTTCGAACTCGGCGATCCCGGGGTTCAGGTCGGCGGCCTCGTAGGTGACCAGGGCCTGCCAGTCCCTCGGGTGCCGGGCCAGGTGGTCGGCGAGCGCCTCGGATGCGCCGAGCACACCGAGGAGCCGGTCCCGGAAGGGCTTGGCGGAGAGCAGCGTGGCGGTGAGCGTCTGGCGCTCCTCGTCGGGCTGGGCCTCGACGAGCCGGACCAGGCCGCGCAGGGCGAGGTCGGGGTCGGCGGTCGCGCCGAGCGCGTCGAGGAGCACGGAGTCGTCGCGCAGCGCGGACAGCTCGGGGAGGTCGAGCAGCCGCTCGGCGCCGGACGGATCGGTGAACCCGTGCCGCAGCAGCCGGGTGAACGTACTGCCTCTGCGCCCCGGCACCGTCATTCCGCCGCTCCCTCCACCCGTCCCACGCGTGCACCCGTCCAAGGTCCGCAATCGAGCCTATCCGGAGCGGGTGGCGCGGGCGCTCCGAGGGACACAAACCGCGGAATGGGACATAACACCCCGCTCTGCACCTTCGTTTCGCAGAGGATCACACGTGACGTCCCGCACATTCCTCTCTATTCGCTGCCGATGAACCGTACTCCTTGAAAGTCCCTCTTCCTGGCCGAAGTCATGCCCCGGCCCTGATCGTCCTCCGAAAGCGCACCCGTCGATGCCTGTCCGTCCTCGTCGCCCCGCCCTTCCGCCCCGCCGCGTCCGGCTCGTCTCCGCCCTGACGACGGTGGCGCTCCTCGGCGGCTCCCTCGCGGGGGTGCTCTACCTCTCCTCCGGCACCGTCTCCGGAGCCCCGACGGCCGAGGCGCCGAAGGGGGGCGACCGTGCGCCGGGTCGGGCGGTGACCCCCGGCCTCGCGACGAAGCCGGTCCGTACGCCCGACGTCGCCGTGGTGCAGATGGTGGCCCACCCGGACGACGACCTGTACTTCATGAACCCGGACACGGCCCAGTCCATACGCTCGGGCGCCGCCCTGACCTCCGTGTACATGACGTCCGGCGAGTCGGACGGCGTCAACGCCCGCTCGCGCGCCCCGCATCGCCCCAAGCCCGACAAGGCGGGGTTCGCCGAGGCGCGGCAGAACGGCATACGCGCCGCGTACGCCGAGATGGCCACCGGCAGCCGCACCAGCCCCTGGGACCGCGTCGCCATCCCCACGGCCGGCGGCGGCCACGCCGAGCTGGACGTCCTGCGCGCCAAGCCGCAGATCAGCCTGGTCTGGCTGCAGCTGCGCGAGGCCGGCTCCATCAGCGGCGACCGCCCGCACAGTCTGAACGGACTGTGGAACGGCCGCGTCGAGACGCTCGAGTCCCAGCGCGCCGCCGGCACGCCCGTCGACACCGACTTCTCGTACACGAGGGAGCAGGTGATCGACACCCTCACCGGACTGCTCACCCGGTTCCGGCCGACCTTCGTCCGGATGCAGGACCCGACGCCCGGCCGGAGCGCGAAGACCGGCGCCCTCGACGACCACCAGGACCACCTGTACGGCGCCCGGTTCGCCCAGGCCGCCCTCGCCCGGTACGGAGCCACCACCGGCCGTCCGCACTTCGGCGTCCAGAACTACCTCGGCTACCCCGTCGGCACGCTGCCGCACACCCTCGACCCCGAGGCCGCCGGCGCCAAGCTGCACACCCTGAAGACGTACGCGTGGGTCGACGAGGTCAACGACTGCGCCGACCCGGCAGGCTGCGGCGACCTCAAGGTGGCCGGCCGCCCCGGCGGGTGGGGCTGGACCGAGACCATCCGCTACGCCCGCGGGACCTCCACCTCCTGGGTGCAGCGCGACACCGCCGGGGGCCTGCACGCCTTCTCGGTGCTCGACGGGCGCCTCGCGGTGTGGCGGAAGCCCGCGGGCACGGCAGGCGACTGGCAGGGTCCGGTCCTGCTCCCGGGCGACGGCCTGGACAGCGGGGTGACCTCCGTACAGCACCGGGACGGCCGGATCGCCGTGTTCGGCACCCGTACGACGCTCGGCGGCTCCGGGGAGCCGTACGGCCGCGAGGTCGTGACGACCGAACAGTCCGCGCCCGGCGGCGCGTTCGGACCGTGGCGGTCGCTCGGCACGCCGGAGAAGAACGACGCCCGGGGCACCTCCGACATCAGCGCCCCCGCCGTGGCCGTGGACGGGACCGGCCGGGCGACGGTGCTGCTGCGCGACAGCCGGCACCGGCTGACCGCACGCGAGCAGGGCGCCGACGGCGGCTGGGGCCCCTGGCGCCCGCTGGGGGGTTGGAACCTGCACGGCGACCCGGTCGCCACCACGGACGCCACCGGCCGGATCCACGCGTTCGCCGGCACCACCAAGACCGTCCTCACCTGGACGCAGCAGCGACCCGGCGGTCCGCTGTCGGGCCCGCAGCCGACCGGGCTGCCGGCGACGACGCTGGCCCTGAGCGCGAGCCCCGTCCCGAACGGGCAGGGCATACGGCTCTGGTTCCGCAAGCCGGCCTCGGGCAATCTGCGCACGGCCGACCTGACCGGCTCCACCCTCGCCCCGCCCGTGACCGAGCTGATCGGCGGGATCGCCGGCTTCGGCCCGGTGGGCGGCGGCAACGGGCTGCTGGCGGTCCGCTCCCGTACGGGCGTCCTGGCGACGGCCCCGGCGGCGAGCGCGGGCACCCGGCCGCTCTGGTCGCTGGAGAAGTTCCTGTTCTCCGGCGCTCCCGGCGGGGTCGTGGACGGCGTGGCGGCGATGGGTCTGGACGGAAAGCTGCACTGGACGCCCGCGGTGCGATGAGTCCCGGGCCGAGGCACGGTCTTCCTTAGAGGAAAGCGTTCCGCCTCGAAGGAAAGCGATCTGCCCAGGAGGAGATCATGGCCCCGGAGACCACTCTGGACCCCCGCTTCAGCGACCCGAAAGCCCACCCCGCCGAGTGGTCCGAGGCCGCCGCCCGGCTCGCCGACGCCGAGGTCTACTGGCTGACCACGGTCCGCCCGGAAGGCCGCCCGCACGTCACACCGCTGATCGCGGTGTGGTCGGAGGACGCGCTGCACTTCTGCACCGGCCCCGACGAGCGCAAGGCGCGCAACCTCGTGGAGAACCAGGAGGTGGTCCTCACCACCGGGACGGCCTCGCTCGGCGAGGGCTTCGACCTGGTGGTCGAGGGGACGGCCGCCCAGGTGACGGACGAGGCGCGGCTGCGGGCGCTGGCGGACGCCTACGTCGAGAAGTACGGACCCGATTGGCGATTCGAGGTGCGCGACGGGGCGTTCGTGGGCGACGGTGGAACGGCCCTGGTGTTCGCCGTCGCGCCGCGCACGGTCTTCGGCTTCGCCAAGGGCGATCCGTTCGGCCAGACCCGCTGGCGTTTCTGAGGAGACCTTCCATGAACTGGACGCTCGAAGTCGTCCTCGTCCCCGTGACCGACCTCGACCGGGCGAAGGAGTTCTACGGCGAGAAGTGCGGCTTCAGGATCGACCTCGACGACGAGGTCGCCCCGGGCGTCCGCATCATCCAGGCGACGCCGCCCGGCTCGCGCTGCTCGATCGCGATGGAGAGCGGCATGCCGTCGATGCCGGGCACGAAGTCCATGACCCCGGGCACCCTGCAGGGGCTCCAGCTCTGCGTCACCGACATCGAGGCGGCGCGCAAGGAACTCGTCGACCGGGGCGTGGACGTCACCCCGATCCGGCACGTCGGCGCGACGGGCTGGGAGGACGGCAAGGGCGAGACCTGGAACTCGTTCATGTCGTTCGAGGACCCGGACGGCAACGGCTGGATCGTCCAGGAGGCGCCGTCGGAGCTGTCGGAACGGTGACGTCCGAGGGGAGTACGGACAGGCCCTAGGCCACCGGCGGGAACTCCACCCGGTAGTACCTCACCCGCTCGTCCTCCCCCGCGTACCGCATCCCGGCCGCCTCCATCACCCTCTGCGAGGCGACGTTCGCGAGATCGGCGTCGCCCCTCGCGCCGGCGACGCCCTGCTCGCGCGCCAGGTCGAGCAGCGCCCGCAGGGCCTCGGTGGCGTACCCGAGCCCGCGTACCTCCGGGATCAGCCCGTACCCGACGGTCACGAACCGCTCGTCGTCCGGCGGCCCGTGGAACCCGATCCCGCCCACGGCGGCCCCGTCCGTCCGCCGCCGTATCTCGTACGCCCCGAAGACCCCCGGATCCCCGTGCGCGGCCCACACACCCAGGAACCCGCGCGCCCCGGCCACGTCCCCGTCGGCCGGATACGCCGGCGCCCACCGGTCCTCCCCCGCGGGCGCCTGGGCGACGATCCGCTCGGCCTCGGCAACGGTGAGCGGGTGCAGCAGCAGACGCCCTGTGACGAACGAGGTGATCTTCATCGGGGCAGTTTCCGCCAGTCCCGCCGGACCGTCAACGCCGCGTTCGCGCCACCTCAGGAACGGGACTGGTTGAACCGCAGCATGTTGCCGGAGGGGTCGCGGAAGGCACAGTCGCGGACGCCGTACGGCTGGTCGACCGGCTCCTGCAGCACCTCGCCGCCCGCGGCGCGGATGCGCTCGAAGGTGGCGTCGACGTCGTCGGTCTGGAAGATCGCACCGCGCAGCAGGCCCTTCGCGAGCAGCTCCGCCATGGCCGCCTTGTCGGCGGGCGAGGCGTTCGGGTCGGCGAGGGGCGGTTCGAGGACGATGTTCACATCCGGCTGCGACGGGGCGCCGAGGGTCACCCAGCGCATCCCCTCGAACCCGACGTCGTTGCGCACCTCCAGGCCGAGGGCGTCCCGGTAGAAGGCGATCGCCTTGTCGTGGTCGTCGACCGCGATGAAGCACTGTGAAAGCTTGATGTCCATGCGTTTCACGCTACCGGCGGGGGTCGGGCTTCGCGCCTGCGTTCCGGGCCTGCCGCGTGTAGATCTTGGCGTAGCAGGCCGGGATGGCGGCGCCCGCGTCATGACTGCGGGCCCGGTACGCGCTCGGGCTCTCGCCGACGAGCTCGGTGAACCGCGAGCTGAACGACCCCAGCGACGTACAGCCGACCGCGAAGCAGACCTCCGTCACCGTCAGGTCGCCCCGCCGCAGCAGCGCCTTGGCCCGCTCGATCCGGCGCGTCATCAGGTAGCTGTAGGGCGTCTCCCCGAAGGCGGCGCGGAAGCTGCGCGAGAAGTGCCCCGGAGACATGAGGGCGACGCGCGCCAGTGCCGGAACGTCGAGCGGTTCCGCGTACTCGCGGTCCATCAGGTCACGGGCCCGGCGCAGCCGGACGAGGTCCTCGAGCGTCACACCCCCCACTTTCCCACACCCCAGGACGGCTGAGACGGCGATCCGGGCCGGCGGCTGACTGCCCCCGGCCCCTG
>NZ_JBHWJZ010000063.1:0-21327 GCF_042731085.1 Streptomyces sp. NPDC059875 | reverse complement strand
GCGCGCGTACTTCGGTACGCGCGCCGGGGGCCGTCGTGCGTTGAGGGGGCGTTGCACGGGGTGCTTCCGCCGGTCACAGAGTGGTTGAGACCACTTGTCGGGGAGTTGGTCCGGCCCTAACCTCTCGCGTGTTGTGCAGCACGAAACGCCCGTTGCGTATGCTGCAACGCCGATTGGTGGGAGCCCCCGTATGAAGCTTTCTGCCCGTATCGCCGCCCCGGTCACCGCACTTGTGCTCGCCGGCCTCACCGCCACCGCCTGTGCCCCGCAGACCTCCGACGGCAAGGCCGCGACGGACGAGAAAAGCGGCACCCTGCGCGTCTGGCTCTTCCAGGAGGTCGACAACGCGCCCAAGAAGAAGGTCGTCGACGACGCCATAGCCGCCTTCGAGCAGCGGAACAAGGGCGCGAAGGTGGAGGTCGAGTACATCCCCGTCGAGACCCGCGCCCAGCGCATCAAGGCCGCCTTCAACGACCCGAAGTCCGCCCCCGACCTCATCGAGTACGGCAACACCGACACCGCCGGCTACGTGAAGGACGGCGGACTGGCCGACATCAGCGCCGAGTTCGGGGCCTGGGCCGACGCCAAGGACACCGACCCCGCCGCCAAGTCCTCCGTCACCGTGGACGGCAAGATCTACGGCGCCCCGCTCTTCGTCGGCGTACGCGCGCTCTACTACCGCACCGACGTCTTCAAGGACCTCGGCCTCTCCGCGCCCAAGACACAGGACGAGCTCGTCTCCACGGCCAAGAAGATCCACAAGGCCAGGCCGGACCTCTACGGCATCGCCGTCGGAGGCGCGTACACCTACGGCGCGATGCCGTTCATCTGGGCCAACGGCGGCGAACTCGCCACGGAGGAAGGCGCGTCGTACAAGGCCGCCATCAACAGCGAGGCCGCGCGCAAGGGCATCGCCTCCTACACCTCCCTCTTCGGCGACGACAACTGCCCGGCCGCCAAGTGCGCGCAGATGGGCGGCAACGCGACCGTCACCGCCTTCGCCTCCGGCAAGGCCGCGATGGCGATCGGCGGCGACTTCAGCCACGCGGCGGTCGAGGCGGGCACGGTGAAGGGCAAATACGCCGTCGTGCCGCTGCCCGGTGTCACGGCCGGCTCGATCGCTCCGGCCTTCGCGGGCGGCAACAACCTCGGTGTGATGAAGAGCAGTTCGCACCGCACACTCGCCGTCGACCTGCTGAAGTCCCTGGCCGGGAAGGAGACGCAGGGCAAGCTCTTCGACGCGATGGGCTTTCTGCCGACCTACACCGACGTACGGGCGCGGGCGGCGCAGAAGGAGCCCTTCGTGAAGCCCTTCATCGACTCCCTCGGCGCCGGAGCCAAGTTCGTCCCCGCGTCCCCGGGCTGGGGAAAGATCGACTCCTCGCTGGTGCTGCCGACGATGTTCCAGGAGGTCGTCAGCGGCCGGAAGGACGTGAAGGCCGCCGCGGACGACGCCGCCAAGAAGATGGACGAGGCCTTCGCGGCCGCCGCCGGCTGATGGCGATGACGAACCGTACGGAGCAGGGCGGGGCGGCGGCGGGCGGCGCGACGCCGGACGGCGTTAAGTCGGACGGCGCGAAGTCGGGCGGGGCGACGCCGGGCGGGGCGACGCCGGGTGGGACGGCGGCGCGGGAGGCCGTCGCCGTCCCCGGCCGCGTCCCCGGCCCGCGCAAGGGAGGCGACCGCCCGGCGCCCCGCGTCGCCCGCTCCCGGAGCCGGCAGGCCGGATGGACGCCCTGGCTCTACCTCCTGCCCGCGCTCGTCGTCCTCGGCGGGCTCCTCCTCTACCCCATCTACCAGCTCGGGCTCATCTCCTTCCTGGAGTACACCCAGGCCCAGGTCAGCGGCGGCGAGCCGACGTCCTTCCAGGGCTTCGGCAACTACGCCGCCCTCTTCTCCGACCCGCAGTTCTGGCAGGTCCTCCTCGCCACCGTCCTGTTCGCCGCCGCCTGCGTCGTCACCACGCTCGCCGTGGGCTGCGCGCTCGCGGTCCTGCTGACCCGCGTACGGGCCGTGCCGCGCCTCGCGCTCATGCTCGCCGCGCTCGGCGCCTGGGCCACCCCCGCCGTCACCGGCTCCACCGTCTGGGTCTTCCTCTTCGACCCCGACTTCGGTCCGGTCAACCGGCTGTTCGGCCTCGGTGACTTCTCGTGGACGTACGGGCGCTTCAGCGCGTTCGCGCTCGTCCTCTTCGAGGTGGTCTGGTGCTCGTTCCCGTTCGTGATGGTGACGGTGTACGCGGGCATCAAGGCCATCCCGTCGGAGGTCCTGGAGGCCGCGGCGCTCGACGGCGCCTCGCAGTGGCGGATCTGGCGCTCGGTCACGGCGCCGATGCTGCGGCCCATCCTGGTCGTCGTCACGATCCAGTCGATCATCTGGGACTTCAAGGTCTTCACCCAGATCTACGTGATGACGAACGGCGGCGGCATCGCCGGCCAGAACCTCGTCCTCAACGTGTACGCCTACCAGAAGGCGTTCGCCTCGTCCGAGTACAGCCTCGGCTCCGCGATCGGCGTCGTCATGCTGCTGATCCTGCTGGCGGTCACGCTCGTGTACCTCCGACTGCTGCGCCGCCAGGGAGAAGAACTGTGAGCGCATTCCGTATCCGGCGCCCCGGGCGCCTCGCGGCGGAGGCGGCCGCCCTCCTCGTCGCGGCCGTCGTCGCCTTCCCGCTGTACTGGATGGTCCTCTCCGCCCTCAAACCGGCCGGCGAGATCCAGTCGACCAGCCCGCGGCCGTGGACCCTGTCACCGTCCCTCGACTCCTTCCGGCGCGTCTTCGAACAGCAGGAGTTCGGCCGGTACTTCCTGAACTCGCTGATCGTCGCCGGCACGGTCGTCCTCGCTTCCGCGCTGATCGCGTTCCTGGCGGCGACGGCGGTGACCCGCTTCCGGTTCCGCTTCCGGACCACGCTGCTGATCATGTTCCTGGTCGCCCAGATGGTGCCGATCGAGGCGCTGACGATCCCGCTCTTCTTCCTGATGCGGGACTTCGGCCAGCTCAACACGCTGGGCTCGCTGATCCTGCCGCACATCGCCTTCTCGCTCCCGTTCGCGATCTGGATGCTGCGCGGCTTCGTGAAGGCGGTCCCCGAGGCGCTGGAGGAACAGGCCCAGATCGACGGCGCGAGCCGTACCCGCTTCCTGTGGCAGATCCTGTTCCCGCTGGTCTTCCCGGGGCTCGTGGCGACGAGCGTCTTCTCCTTCATCTCGACCTGGAACGACTTCCTCTTCGCGAAGTCCTTCCTCATCAGCGACACCTCGCAGTCCACCCTCCCGATGGCCCTGCTGGTCTTCTTCAAACCGGACGAGAACGACTGGGGAGGCATCATGGCCGGGTCGACCGTGATGACGATCCCGGTGCTCGTCTTCTTCGTACTCGTCCAGCGCCGTCTGGTCTCGGGGCTGGGCGGGGCGGTGAAGGACTGACGGGCACATCCGCTTCCGAAAGGCCGATGCCATGCATGGTGACCACCACGAGCCGCTGATCCCCGCGCCCCGCGCGCTCGATGTCCGGGCGCCGCACGCCGGCTCCTTCTCGCTGGACGAGGACACGACCCTCGACGCGGGTCCCGGTACCGAAGGAGTGGCCCGGTGGCTCCGGTCCGCGCTCGGCGCGGCCACCGGCCTGCCGTTCGCCGCCGGCCGCGGCCCGCGCGGCATCCGGCTGCGCGTCAGTTCCGAGGTCGGGGAGGCGCACGGCCCGGAGGGCTACCGCCTCTCGACCGACGGTTCCGTCGACGACGTCGCCGTCCTCGTCGAGGGCGGCAGCGCCGCCGGGGTGTTCTGGGGCGTCCAGACGCTCCGTCAGCTGCTGGGCCCCGACGCGTACCGGAAGGCGCCGGTCGGCCGGCCCGACCGCGACTGGGACCTCCCCGTGCTCACCGTCGAGGACGGCCCCCGCTTCCCCTGGCGCGGGCTCATGCTCGACGTCTCGCGGCACTTCATGCCCAAGGACGACGTCCTGCGCCAGCTCGACCTCCTGGCCGCCCACAAGCTCAACGTCTTCCACTTCCACCTCACCGACGACCAGGGCTGGCGCATCGAGATCGAGCGCCACCCCCGGCTCACCGAGGTCGGCGCCTGGCGGGCGCGCACGAAGTGGGGGCACCGGGCGTCGCCGCTGTGGAACGAGACCCCGCACGGGGGGTTCTACACGCAGGACGACATCCGCGAGATCGTCGCGTACGCCGCCGAACGGCACATCACCGTCGTCCCCGAGATCGACGTCCCGGGCCACTCGCAGGCCGCCATCGCCGCGTACCCCGAACTGGGCAACGCCGACGTCGTCGACACCGCCTCCCTCACCGTCTGGGACACCTGGGGCGTCAACCCGAACGTCCTCGCCCCCACCGACACCACCCTCCGTTTCTACGAGGGCGTCTTCGAGGAGGTCCTCGACCTCTTCCCGTCCACCTTCGTGCACATCGGCGGCGACGAGTGCCCGAAGGACCAGTGGAAGCAGTCCCCGACGGCCCAGGCCCGCATCAAGGAGCTGGGCCTCGCCGACGAGGACGAGCTGCAGTCCTGGTTCATCCGCCACTTCGACGGCTGGCTCGCCGACCGCGGGCGCCGGCTGATCGGCTGGGACGAGATCCTGGAGGGTGGCCTGGCGCCCGGCGCCGCCGTCTCCTCCTGGCGTGGTTACGCGGGCGGCATCACCGCGGCCGAGGCCGGCCACGACGTCGTCATGTGCCCCGAGCAGCAGGTGTATCTGGACCACCGTCAGGCACCGGGCGAGGACGAGCCGATGCCCATCGGCTACGTACGGACCCTGGAGGACGTCTACCGCTTCGAACCCGTACCGCCGGGCCTGAGCGCGGAGGCCGCCGCGCACATCCTGGGCACCCAGGCCAACGTCTGGACCGAGGTCATGGAGAACCGCGCCCGGGTCGACTACCAGACCTTCCCGCGTCTCGCCGCCTTCGCCGAGGTCGCCTGGTCGGCCCTTCCCGCACCCGCGGAACGGGACTTCGCGGACTTCGAACGCCGGATGACCGCCCACTACCGGGGCCTCGACGCCCTCGGCGTCGCCTACCGGCCGCCGGCCGGCCCGCTGCCGTGGCAGCAGCGTCCCGGAGTGATCGGCAGGCCGATCGAGGGAGCGCCCCCGAACGTGTGAGGTACCTCGCGCACGCCCTTCACCCAAGAGCGGCAAAACGGAAGTTACCGTCCCTGGTGGGATGTCCTGGACGGAACCGTCCTTCGCGGACCCTCGCGTCGGACGGCTCGGAAGATGTGCCAGAGTTGCCACGTCCAGGCTGTGAGCACGTACGGTACGCCCACACAGGCGCGACAGCCGGGGACGAGTCGGGGACCGCCGGGGACACCGGGAAGGGGCAGCGGGTTGACCACGCACGCACCACAGACGGCGCAGTCCGTGACGCTGCCCGCCTCGCTCGACGAGGCCGTGGCGGCGCTCACCGCCATGCCCGCCGCCGTGCCCGTCGCGGGCGGCACCGACCTCATGGCCGCCGTCAACAAGGGCCAGCTCCGGCCCGCCGCGCTCGTCGGCCTCGGCCGGATCAACGAGATCCGCGGCTGGCAGTACCAGGACGGCCACGCGCTCCTCGGCGCCGGCCTCACCCACTCCCGGATGGGCCGCCCCGACTTCGCGGCCCTCATCCCCGCCCTCGCCGCCGCCGCCCGCGCCGCCGGACCGCCCCAGATCCGCAACGCGGGCACGCTCGGCGGGAACATCGTCACCGCGGCCCCCACGGGCGACTCCCTGCCCGTCCTGGCGGCCCTGGAGGCCGACCTGGTCGTGATGGGCCCGCTCGGTACGCGCGAGATCCCCGTCTCCCACCTGCTGGCGGGCCGCGACCTGCTGGCGCCCGGCGAGCTGGTCGCGTTCGTCCGCGTGCCCCTCCTGCACGCCCCCCAGGTCTTCCTCAAGGCCACCGGCCGGACGGGCCCGGCCCGCGCCTCGGCCTCCGTGGCCGTCGTCCTCGACCCGGCCAGACGCGGAGTGCGCTGCGCGGTGGGCGCGATCGCGCCGATGCCGCTGCGCCCGCTGGAGGCGGAGCACTGGATCGCCTCGCTGGTGGACTGGGACGGCGATCGGGGCCTCGCGCCGGAGGCGCTGACGGCCTTCGGCGAGTACGTGGCCGCCGCCTGCATCCCGGACCCGCCGGGGGACGAGCAGCTGCCGCCGGCCGTACTGCACCTGCGGCGCACGGTCGCCGCACTGGCCCGACGGGCACTGGGGAGGGCGCTGTCGTGAGCAACGGACACGATGACCAGGTGAGCGGCTGGGAGCCGATCCCGCAGAGCGAGGGGTACGACGGCGACGCCACGGCCTTCGTGCAGCTGCCGCCCGAGTTCATGCTCGACGGCATCCCGCTGGAGGCCCCGGGCCACGGCTACGTACCGCCGATGATCACCCCGCTGCAGCCGCTCGCCCCGCTCGCACCCCTGACGCCCGAGGCGGCGACGGATCCGGCGGCGACCGGTTCGTGGGTGGTGCAGCTGCCGACGGCGGCGGAGGTGGTGGAGCAGGAGCCCGAGTTCCTGTCGGAGCCGGATCCGCACGCGACGGGCCAGTGGAGCTTCGAGGCGTCGGAGCCGGCGGCTGCACCGGCACCTGAGCCCGCGGCCGAACCGGATCCGGGGGCGACGGGCCAGTGGACGATTCCGGTCGTGTCGGACGGTGCGGACTCGTCGGACGAATCGGGCGAGTTCACGGCGTCGATGCTGGCGCAGTACGCGAGCAGCGCACCGGCGACGCTGCCGGGCGGGGCGCCGGCGCCTTGGGCGGTCGTCCAGGAGCAGGAGCAGGAGCCGGAGTCGGGCCCGGAGTCGGCGCCGGAGTCGGTGGAGACCGCCGGGGAAGCCGCTGCGGTCGCGGTGGACGGGGCTCCTGAGGCCGCTGGGGACTTTGGGGCACCGGACCTGCCGTCCCCCACGGACGGCCCCGAGACGCCCCCGGATGCACCCTCGGACGCGCCCTCCGCACCGCCCACGCCCTCCACGGGCAACAGCGCGGACAGCGACGAGCACCCGCACACCTCGTACGTCCTTCGCGTGAACGGCGCCGACCGCCCCGTCACGGACTCCTGGATCGGCGAGTCGCTGCTCTACGTGCTGCGCGAGCGACTCGGCCTGGCCGGCGCCAAGGACGGCTGCTCGCAGGGCGAGTGCGGCGCGTGCAACGTCCAGGTCGACGGCCGGCTCGTCGCCTCCTGCCTGGTGCCCGCGGCGACGGCCGCCGGGAGCGAGGTGCGGACAGTCGAGGGCCTCGCGACCGACGGCGAACCCTCGGACGTGCAGCGCGCCCTCGCCCGCTGCGGAGCCGTCCAGTGCGGCTTCTGCATCCCGGGCATGGCCATGACCGTCCACGACCTGCTCGAGGGCAATCACGCCCCGACCGAGCTGGAGACGCGCCAGGCGCTCTGCGGCAACCTGTGCCGGTGCTCGGGCTACCGGGGCGTCCTCGACGCCGTCCAGGAGGTCGTCGCCGAGCGCGAGGCGAGCGCGGCGGCGGAGCACGCCGACGAAGCGCGCATCCCGCACCAGATCCCCCACCCGCACGACGGAGGCATGGCGTGAGCAGCGACGCGACCACCGCCACCACCCCCACGGCACCCGACGCCCTGGAACAGGAGCCGGCGGCCCACGGCCTCGGTGCCTCCCTCCCGCAGGCCGACGCGCGTGCCAAGGCCGAGGGCACCTTCCCGTACGCCTCCGACCTGTGGGCCGAGGGCCTGCTCTGGGCCGCGATCCTGCGCTCGCCGCACCCGCACGCCCGGATCGTCTCCATCGACACGACGGCCGCGGCCGACATGCCCGGCGTACGGGCCGTGGTGACCCACGCCGACGTGCCGGGGGAGGCCACGTACGGCAGGACCGTCGCCGACCGTCCCGTCTTCGCCTCCGAACTGGTCCGCCACCACGGCGAGGCCATCGCGGCCGTGGCCGCCGACCACCCGGACACGGCCCGGCTCGCGGCGGCCGCGATCGCCGTCGAGTACGAGGTCCTCGAGCCGGTCACGGACCCGGAGAAGGCCTTCGCGGCCGAGCCGCTGCACCCGGACGGCAACCTGATCCGCCACATCCCGCTGCGCTTCGGCGACGCGGAGGCGGCGGGCGAGGTCGTGGTCGAGGGGCTGTACCGGATCGGCCGACAGGACCCGGCCCCCATCGGCGCGGAGGCCGGCCTCGCCGTGCCGCGACCCGACGGCGGGGTCGAGATCTACACGGCCTCGACCGACCCGCACACGGACCGGGACCTGGCGGCGGCCTGCTTCGGCCTCGCGCCCGACCAGGTCAAGGTGGTCGTCACGGGCGTCCCGGGAGCGACGGGCGACCGTGAGGACCCGGGCTTCCAGATCCCCCTGGGCCTCCTCGCCCTGCGTACCGGCTGCCCGGTCAAACTGGCCGCTACGCGCGAGGAGTCCTTCCTCGGCCACGCCCACCGCCACCCGACGCTGCTGCGCTACCGCCACCACGCGGACGCGGAGGGCCGCTTGGTGAAGGTCGAGGCCCAGATCCTGCTCGACGCCGGCGCCTACGCCGACGCGTCCTCGGAATCCCTCGCCGCAGCCGTGGCCTTCGCCTGCGGCCCGTACGTCGTCCCGCACGCCTTCATCGAGGGCTGGGCGGTCCGTACGAACAACCCACCGTCCGGCCATGTGCGGGGCGAGGGCGCGATGCAGGTGTGCGCGGCGTACGAGGCGCAGATGGACAAGCTGGCGGCGAAGCTGGGCGTGGACCCGGCGGAGCTGCGGCTGCGCAACGTCCTCGCCACCGGGGACATCCTCCCGACCGGCCAGACCGTCACGTGCCCGGCCCCGGTGGCCGAACTGCTGTCTGCCGTAAGGGACTTCCCTCTTCCGCCTCTTCCGCTGGATTCCCCGGAGGAGGACTGGTTGCTCCCGGGCGGCCCGGAGGGCGCCGGCGAGCCGGGCGCGGTGCGGCGGGGCGTCGGCTACGCCCTCGGCATGGTCCACATGCTCGGCGCGGAGGGCGCGGACGAGGTCTCGACGGCGACGGTACGGGTCCAGGACGGCGTGGCGACGGTCATCTGCTCGGCGGTGGACACCGGTTCGGGCTTCTCGACCCTGGCGCGCCAGATCGTCCAGGAGACGCTGGGCCTGGAGGAGGTCCACGTCGCCTCGGTCGACACGGACCAGCCCCCGGCGGGCCCGGCCACGCACGGCCGCCACACGTGGGTGTCGGGCGGAGCGGTGGAGCGCGCCGCGAAAATGGTCCGCACCCAACTTCTCCAGCCCCTGGCCCACAAGTTCGGGATGTCGACGGAGCTGCTGCAGATCACGGACGGCAAGATCACGTCGTACGACGGCGTCCTGTCGACGACGGTGACGGAAGCGATGGACGGCAAGGAACTCTGGGCCACGGCCCAGTGCCGCCCCCACCCCACGGAACCGCTGGACGAGTCGGGCCAGGGCGACGCGTTCGTGGGCCTCGCGTTCTGCGCGATCCGCGCGGTGGTGGACGTGGACATCGAACTCGGCTCGGTCCGCGTGGTGGAGATGGCCGTGGCGCAGGACGTCGGCCGCATCCTCAACCCGGCCCAACTGGCCACCCGCATCGAAGCGGGCGTCACCCAGGGCATCGGCGCGGCCCTCACGGAGAACCTCCGCACGGCCCGCGGCCTGGTCCGCCACCCCGACCTGACGGGCTACGCACTCCCGACATCCTTGGACGCCCCGGACATTCGCATCGTGAAACTCGTCGAGGAACGCGACGTGGTGGCCCCCTTCGGCGCGAAGGCGGCGAGCGCGATCCCGGTGGTCACGGCCCCGGCAGCGGTGGCCTCAGCGGTCCGCGCAGCAACCGGACGCCCCGTCAACCGCCTCCCGATCAGGCCACAGGCGGCTGTGGGGGCGTGACGGTGGGTCTCCTCCACTAGCATCGGCGGTTCTGGGGCAGCAGAACTTGCTGAGGCGAACGTGAGAACGTCGCCATGGAGGGGGAGACCATGCCATTCGACGAGGAATGGGCATCGGCTCGTGGTGCCGAACCGTCGGACGTCAGCACGCGACTCAACCAGGTAGCACCGGAGCGCACCGGCGGCAGCGCCGACCTCAGCGTCCAACAGGACAAGCTGGGCGCGATCGGCAGCGCCGCGTACGCCTTGCACGGTCGCCTGGCCACAGACGGCAACCATGCTCGCACCAGCACCTCGGAGGCGGCCACGGGCCTGTCCGGCAATGGCTTCCGTACTGGCTCCGCGCTGAGCACCGTCCAGGAGACCTGGAGCTCCCAGCTCGGCACCCTGCTCGATGCATGCGCGAACATCTCCAACCACCTGGACTACAGCGCCGCTTCGCATGCCAGGGAAGAAGAAGACATCAGGGCGGCCCTCGCCGCGTCGAAGATCAACGAGTATCTGAAGTAGCGGGGATCTCGACGTGCTGACATTCGACAATGTGATCCACGCGCCGCTCGGCAAGCTGAAGGCGGCGGTCGACCACTGGTCCGCGATGAAGGCCAGGCTCGATCAACTGGCCGAGGACGCCCGTACGACGATGGCCGCGAAGGCCAAGGACGACTACTGGCGCGGCGTGAACGCCGAGGTCACCAAGCCATTTGTGGACAAGACGGCCAAGGAGTTCACGGACGCGGCGAAGGCCGCCGCCGGCCTTCACAAGATCCTCCAGGACGGCTACGAAGCCTTCAAGAAGGCCCAGGACGACCTCAAGAAGATCACCGATACCGAGGCCCAGGCGCAAGGGCTGAGAGTGACACCGGCAGGGGTGGTCGAGGCCAGGGAGCCGGTGGCCCAGATGAACAACGCGGAGCTGCGCCGCGACCCGGACTATCTCGACCTGATTCGCAGGGAGAACGAGGCGATCGGTGCGATGCAGCAGAGGATCGACGCCATCATCGAGACCTGCGACGACGCCGACGTGGCCTGCTCCAACGCGCTGAAGGCCAACATCACTGGAGACAAGCACAACTTCAGCGCACCCAAGTACTCCAGCCTCGACGCCGAGGAGGCTCAACGCGCCCTGGACCTCGCGAGGAGGGGCCGGAACCTCTCGCACGAGGAATTGGAGCGTCTCAACGAACTGCTCGAGGACAACAGCTCGTCGAAGGAGTTCGCCCGTACCTTCTACGACGGCCTCGGGCCCAAGGGAGCACTCGAGTTCTTCGGACAGCTCTCCACAGATACCCATCGCTACGGAAAGCTGGACGAAGAGCGCCTGGCGGATGTCCAGGAGCTGCAGAAGAACCTCGGCCTCAACCTGGCTCAGGCGACGCAAGGGAACGACAAGTGGGCCGAGAACTGGTCCACGGAGCTGCGCAAGCTCGGCACCGAGCGTGTTCCCCTCGCCAAGAACGACTACAACGCACCCTTCGGTTATCAGCTGCTCGGCGGCATCATGCGCCACGGCGACTACAACGCGAAGTTCCTCAACCCGATCGCCGAGCACGTGGCGCAGCTCCACGCCAAGGACCCGCGCATGTTCGAGGCGGCCAAGGGCTTCGGCGGCGTCCGCACCAACCCGTTCAATCCCTCAGGCGTCAACGGCGCCGGCTACGACCCGATGGTGGCGATGCTGGAGGCTCTCGGGCACAGTCCGGCGGCAGCGAAGGAGTTCTTCTCGGCGGATCCCACGGCGTACAAGGAGGACGGGACCCCTGGCGGTGAGGTCAAACTCGGAAGCAACGAGGACGGATCTGCCATCGACAACTACCTCGACTTCTTCGCCCAGGAGAAATACGCGTTCTTCCCTGACGTCAATGGGCACCACCCGGACGAGGTGAAGAACGCTTCGAACTTCCTGCCGGATGCTCTAGGGCACGCACTGGAAGCGGCGACGCTCGGTCATGCCTGGGACGATCCCGCGCCCAAGCTCGTCCGTGACGGGGATACTGCGGGGATCATGCGCGACGTCGTCACGATCTATGGCGACGCCGAGTTCCTGAAGAAGCATCATTCCGCCCTGGCCGACAGCCTTGGGGCCATGGGCGCGGGATACATCGATGACCTCAACTGGTCCCTCGCCGAAGGTGTTGGACGTGACGTCTACGGGCCGAAGAGCACGGAGATGGACGTGAGGTCGGCCCATGCGGACTTCGGTCAGCACGAAGCGACCAAATTCCTCACCGCGCTGGGACAACATCCCGATGCCTATGCGACGGTATCCGCCGCCGAGCGCGTCTACGTCACGAGCATGCTGGAGGCAGAGCTCGAGAAGGATGGCCAGATCAGTGAAGGACGAGGGAAAGCCACCGTCTACACAGGGGCCATGTTGCAGGGACTGCTGGACCAGGCGCGAGGTGACCAGATCGAGGCCGAGGGGCTGAAGGTCCAGGAGGACTACGAGAAGGCAGAGGAGGCAAGGGGGGCCTGGATCGAATTCGGCACAACCGCCGCCATCGCTGCCGGTGTCGCATTCCTCCCGGCAACCGTTGTAGCCGCAGGCGCGGCAGCCGTCGTCGTGCCGCTCGCCGTGGAGACGGGCAGCGGGGCCATGGAGACGCTTGCCGGCCAGGTGATTGGCGATTGGTCGGACAAGTCCGTCGAAGACCACAAGGGCAGTGTCGAGGACCGGATCCGAGACGATCAGACGTCGCACTACACCGAGGGGAAGACGAGCGCCGATGCGCCGTTGAAGCGGTTCCTCATGTACCACGGCAGTCTGGTGAACGACGATCTCGAGCAGACTCTCACTGAGTCCCGAAACAGCGGATATGTCTATGGGAGCACGTTCGGTAGGCAGCGGGGAAATTCTCCGCAGCCGGATGAACCGGGCGATGAGTGAGGGCGGCATGAAGCGCACCGTCAAGCCCGCGAGCACCGTTCTGGCCGCCTGCCTTCTTCTCGCTGCTTGCGGGGGCGAGAAGCGAAATCCGAGGGTGACCGCTGAGCAGCAATGCGACGGGACCGTGTCTTCCGCTGCGGCACCTGAACTGCGAAAAGTCCTGGATACAGAGAAGTTCAGCGATGCCCCCGATGGCTGGCTCTCCCGAGCAACCAGGCAGGTGAAGGACGACTACAACGCCGGCGAGAAGTGGAGCCGGAAGTCGGTCAGGTGCAAGGTTGCTTCGGACCCGCTGTCGAAGAGTCTGACGATCGAACTCGATCTCTACACGGAGGGGAGGCTCTTGGGGAGTGCAAGCACATCCTTCATGTATCCGTACGAGATGGGTGTGGAGGCGCATGGCGGTTACCGGAGGGCTTACGTCTTCACCGAGTGCGTGAGTCCCCAGCTCAAGGGGTCGTCGAAGTCCGATCCTGCGCGCATTCAAGGGATCCTGGACGTCCGGAGATCGACGACTCCGGACACTGCCGCCATGCGTGAGGCGAACCTGATCGTGCTTCATTCTGTGCTGCTGGCCGCGGTCAAGGAGCTCGAGTGCGAGAACAACGCGGGACTTCCTGAGAGGCCCATGATCAAGGCGAAGAAGCCGCTGGTCGTGTGGCCGACGGCTCCACCGGAGTGATGGCCTCGGCGCAGCTCTTGGAGGGACGGGCTGCCGGGACGCTTGCTCTCGGCGGTCCGCCCGGGCTCCTGGGTACGGGGAGTCCGTGAGCATTCCGGGGCCTTTGTCTCCCGAGGGTCGCGGAGTCCGTTCGCACCATGAAACGCGTCACATGCCTGGGCCGTCCGGGCGCGGTCTTCCACGACCGGACGATTCCGGCCATCCGGGGCCTGCCCGTACGGCTCTTGGCCCGGCCGGCCCGTAGTCGCCGTGCCCAATTCGTAACCACGGGATGTGCGTTGCGCGTGCAACCCAGAGGTGCGCGTTGTCAGTCCTCCTCGGTACAGTGAACTCCTTGACTTGTTGAACGGGGAGGCGTCGATGGCGGAGGCGGTGGACGGCGGCGGGGGCGCGATCGGCGCGCTCTCGTCGATGTCGATGTTCGGTGGGGTCGTGGGGGCGGCTGCGGCCGCGGCCAGTCTGGCCGTCGAAGTAAGCGAGTTGGCCAATCTCAAGAGCCGCGTGGACCAGCTGCTGAAGGACTTCCAGGAGTCCCACGCGGGCCCGGGGAAGATCGGCGCCGACTGGCTGGACAAGGGCGCTCTGGCGGGTCCGGGGTTCATGGAGGCCGAGTACCTCTTCTCCTCCTACGACGTCGTGCGTGAGGAGCTGCTCAAGTTCTCCAAGGTCCTCGGACTTCAGATGGAGAGCATGAAGATCGCGATCGATTTCTCGAAGACCGGGTACGAGAACATCGACGACGACATCCGTGCGCGTATGAAGTCGCTCAACACGCAGATCACGGACCTGCAGAAGCGCGAAGCCGACGACCCCGCGAACTCGCACACGATGGGCGGGACGTCGCAGGCGCACGTCCCGCAGACGAGTGCGCCGGCGGACGGCGGCGACAACGGCTCGCAGGGTGGCCTGTAGTGAAGTACTGGACGGAAACGGGGGAAGAGTCTCATGGGTGACACGCCCAAGACACCGCAGGCGGAATCGACGCCGCTCGACGGGCTGACGAACGAGCAGCTGCTGGCCATGCTCACTCCCATCCAGAAGGAGCGGGCCGAGGCGCTGTCGATCAAGCTCGGAACCGCGGCGACGGAGATCACGAAGATCGCCGAGTACCTCCGCGCCCGCGCTTCTGGCGGCCTGAACTGGAAGGGCGCGGCATCCGACTCCTTCGTCGAGTGGACGGCCGCCACGGCGAGCGCGACGTTCTACCTGGCGCAGTACACCGAGCTGGCCAGTAAGTGCCTTGCCGAGTCGGCCCAGGCCATGGTCGAGGCGAAGAGCGGCGTGGACGGGCTCGCCAAGACGAGCGCGGACGCGAAGACCGCCTACGCGAACGCCGAGCGCAACCGGTACGCGGCCCAGCACGACCCTGGCGCGGGCAAGACCGAGGTGAAGACGTACTCCGACAGCATGAACGCAGCAGCCACGGCGCGCGAGAGGGCGCGCATCGAGGCGATGATGAAGCTGCGGTCGCTGGGGCAGACGTACACCCACAACGGCCAGCGGGTGAACAGCGCGCCGAGGCCGGAGTTTCCGGCGCCGGCGGGGTACTTGGGCGAGGAATGGCGAGCCAAGGACGGCGCCGTGACCGCCTCGGGTAACTCTTCCAGTCAAAGGGTTTCTTCGACCACCGGCAGCTATGAGACCGGTGGGCGCGCCAAGTCAACAGGCAGCAGCGACGGGTCCGTCGTAGGAGACACCGACGGCGGCACGGTTCGCCCCAGTGACCCGACGAGGCCCGGCACGGTCGTCCCCGATCGCAATGTGGACATGGAGATCGACGGCGGTCTGAAGCTTCCCGACGCCCCGACCATTCCCTCGGGGCCTCCTGGCACCACGACGCCGCACCGGCCGGACGCCCCCATCACGTATCCCGACGGCAGGACCATGGTTCCGCCTCCCCTCACCGGCGGCTCGGGCAACCCGTATCCGCCGGGTGGGGGCGGCAAGGTCGCACCGACCACGCGAGGCCTGCCGGGCCCTGGGACCGTCGGTCCCACGAACCCCACCTCCCGTATGCCGCGGGACGGCATCTCCGGTGGCCGACAGGTGCCGCAGAACGGACGTCCGCAGACCGGGCTTCCACGGAGCACGGTGATCGGTCAGGAGAACACCCACGGCCGCGGTCCCATGGGCACCGGTCCGCAGATGGGCCACGGCCCTGGACAGGGCAACGGCTACCCGGGCGGGCGTCGACTGGCGACGGAGACGGGCGGCGTGGTCGGTGGCCGGGCTCAGCAGTCGGGCCAGGCAAGTGCGCGTCCCTTCACTCCGGGCGGCTCCGGCCTCGTCCGGGGTGCCCAGTCGGGTACAGGTGCGGGTGCGGCTCAGGGACGTGGGGTTGGAGCGCCGCTCCACGGTGCGGGCGCCCGGACCGGAGACTCTCGTTCCGACGAGAGGAACGGCGAGCGCCCCGACTACCTGACCGAGGATGAGGAGACGTGGCAGCAGGGAGCCCGTCGCATCGTCCCCCCGGTCGTCGACTGATCTCGTAGAAACGGACACGGAGAAATAGATGCGGACCAGCAGCGGACGGGCCATCGGTTCCGGTTCCCTCGTGGCGACAACCATGGCCCTGACGCTGCTGGGTATCGGCGCGACGCCGGCTCATGCGGAGACCGCGCGCGCACAGCAATGGCACCTCGATGCCATGAAGGCCGACGAACTCTGGAAGGTCAGCAAGGGCGACGGCGTGACCGTCGCGGTGATCGACTCCGGCGTGGATGACACCCTCGCCGACCTTCGTGGCCGGGTCCTGCCCGGCAAGGACTACTCAGGGCTGACCGGAGACGAGAACAGCGACGTCGGCAAGCACGGTACGGGCATGGCCGCTCTGATCGCCGCTACGGGGGCTCGGGGCTCGGTCTACGGCTCGTTCGGGTTGGCGCCGAAGGCGAAGGTTCTGCCTATTCGCGTTCCCTACAATCAGGAGCGCTTGCAGCGGGAGAACCGGGTCGAGGAGACCTACTCGCAGAGCATGGCGAAGGCCATTCGATTTGCGGCTGAGTCCGACGCGAAGATCATCAACATCTCTGTGGGTAGTCCTGTGACCCCTGGCGCCGAACTTGCCGATGCAGTTCGGTATGCCTTGTCGAAGAACAAGCTCGTCTTTGCTGCCGTGGGTAACACCGCTGACGAGGGGAACCCGGTCGAGTACCCGGCCGCCACTCCCGGTGTCGTGGGCGTTGCCGGCATGAACCGCAAGGCGGCTTGGTGGCCGAAGTCGCAGACCGGCCCGCAGGTGGACCTTGCCGCACCGGCCGAGGGCATCGTGAAGGCATGTGTCAGCTCCACGCAGCTCTGCAAAGGCGACGGCACCAGCAACGCCTCCGCCCTCGCCTCCGCCTCCGCCGCCCTCATCTGGTCCAAGCACCCTGACTGGACCAACAACCAGGTCCTCCGCGTCATGCTCAACACCGCGGGCAAGCCCACGAACGGCGAGAAGCGCAGCGACTACATCGGGTACGGAGGCGTCCGGCCCCGAATCGCCCTGACCAGCCCCGGCGATCCCGGTCCCGCCGACGTATACCCGCTGCCCGACCTCGCCGCCGCCGAGAACGCCGCCTCCCCGTCCGCGAGCGCCTCGTCCGCGCCGTCGGCCGCGCCCAGCGAGAAGCCGGCCACGGCCGCCCCCGCGCCCGCCGCGTCGGACAGTGACAGCAACTCCGGCCTGTGGATCGCCCTGGGGGTCGGCGCGGCCGTCCTGATCGGTGGGGCCGTTGCCGCCGTCGTCGTACGGTCCCGGCGCCGGAGCGCGACGCCTCCGCCCCCGGCCATGCCCCCCGCCGCGCCGCCGTACGCGCCCTACGGCCCCCCGCAGCAGCAGCCCAACCCGTACCAGCAGCAGAACACCCAGTACGGCCCGCCTCCCGGTCCCGGGCAGCCCGGCTGACGCGGATGTAGCGCCTGCACCGCCAGGCTGACGAAGCGACAGATGACAGGCGGGGCAGTTCACGGGCTGGCTGACCTGGCATCGGAGCCTGGTCCTGTCGGTCCATCGGTGGTCGACGCAACGGCGGTCCAGCGGCAATCCGTCCGTGAGCAGAAATGGCATCCGGATGCCAAGCGCGGGAAGGTGACCTGATGGCGGTGTTCGGTCGGCGTACCGTGGTCGTGTTGACGTTCCTGTCCCTATCGGCAACGGCTTGTTCCTCCGGCGGCGACGAAGGCGGGGGCAAGGGGGTGGTGGCGTCGGAGGTCTGCGGCGGATTCGCGAAGGGGGCGCCCTCGGAAGCTGCCCTCGAGGCCGTCATGGGCGCTGAGCGCTTCACCGGCGATCTGTCGGAACCGGAGAAGGCCCTCGACGCTCTGCGCGAGGCCGCCCTCATCGACCAGAGCTCGAAGACGGGTAAGCCTCGTATGCAAGGCGTTCCCTTCTGCTGGCTGCTGTCGGCAGAGGACGGGAAGCGTGCCCTTCGTGTCGCGCTTCGCGAGGAATCGGGTGTTCCTGAGCGAGATGCCCGATTCGGCGAATCCGTCACATACTTTGCAACCGGGGGGAGGGCCTACGCGTCCGACAGTACCGCCTCGGTGTTCTTCGCCTGCCGTATGAAGGCCCCTGCTCACGAGATCGTCATCGCGACGAAGCTGGAAGGCCCGGACGGAAGCGGGAACCCGCAGAAGGGTGCCCGGGCCCACTTGATCACGATCGCGAACGCAGCCGCGCGCCATGCCGCCGCCGACTTGGGCTGCCAGGACCCTCGGCTGGCGGAGGGCGTGCCAGTCAAATCGTAGGCCTGTCCAGAGATTGGCCGAGCCCTCCGTCCGTCCGCTGTCGTGCGAGTGGTGCCCGGAACCGGCCGAGGCGCGGATTACGGGCGTACTGGAAGGTCTCGGCCGAAGTTCGGCCATGCTGCGGAGGTCGAGGGTATGGAGATTCCGCATTGCACTTGTGTACGACAGGGGATCACCCGGTAGCGTTACCCCTCGCGCGCGATATTGACGCACAGGTTTCCGGACAGCGGGGGAGAGTTCATGGCCGGTGAGACGCAACCGCAAAGCCTGCAGCAACTGCTGCAGTTCGAGGACGGCGGTTCCTCGGGTGAGCAGGGGATGAACCTTGCCGGGCTCGCTCCCGAGCCCGGTGGGGGAGGCGGTGCCGGTGGTGGGGCGGCCGACCTGAAGCAGGCCGAGGGGCCGTGGACGCATGCCGCGAGTGCCGTCGTGACGCTGCAGTCGGACACCGACGCCGGGCTGACCCGGCTGGGGACCTCGCACGAGGGCGTGCAGGAGCGTACGGAGGGGCTGGAGGCCACTGCGGCGCTCAGCGCCGTGCTCTTCTCCTGGCAGGAGCGCCTGAAGACCGTTCGGGACGAGGCCAGGGACCTGGAGGCGCCGCTGAAGCAGGTCGCCGTGGACCACGGTGAGTTCGAGGCCCAGCAGCTGTCGAAGTACGCGCAGATCGCACCCAAGCCCGACAAGGGCTCCGGCGAGCAGGGTGGTCGGTGACCGCGATGATCTCGATGCAGGAACTCAAGGACCTCAAGCTCACCGAGCTCACCGAAGCCGGCCAGGGATGGGGTGACGTCAGCAAGCGGGCGTACGAGTCCCGTCGGCAGATCGACAACAATGTGGTGCCCAAGCTGACCGACGTCACCAAGGGCATGTCCACCCTCGCCGCCGCGGCCCGGCTGGGCCGACTGAGCCGCAACTACCAGTACATCCACACCGAGTGCGGTCTGCTGCAGTTCTCGCTCAACGGTCTCGCCCAGGAAATGGCCGCTCCCCAGCGGAAGTTGCTCAACGCGCTGGAGGACGCCGCGCACCTCGGGTTCACGGTGCACCCCGACGGTTCGGTCAGTTACCCCGCCGCCGGCCCGGAGGTCGCCGGCCAGAAGCCGCAGGGTGACACGGTCAAGGGCTCGAGCGGGTTCTTCTCCGGAGCGCTGGCGGACGCCGCCGCCATGGTCAACCTCAATCCGAACGCCGCCAAGGCCCAGGACATCGCCGACACGATCGGCGACGCGCTCGCCGAGGCCCGGAGGATCGACGGGGAGTACGCCAACGCCATACGCAAGCTCAAGGCGGAGCAGGGCCTCGACGTCACCGAGAACACCTGGGCCGACGTCCAGAAGGACTCGCAGGCGGTGCACGGCGCGGCGGACGACGTCTTCAAGGACGACATCCCCACGGGCGGCACCCCGGCCGACCGCAAGGACTGGTGGGACGGCCTCAGCGAGGAGGACCGGATCGCGTACATGGCTGCCTATCCGGACACCATCGGCAACCTGGACGGGATCCCGGCGCTGGCGCGCGACGAGGCGAACCGCACCTACATGCCCCAGCTGATGGGGAAGCTCGCCGATCAGGGCGACGAGGCGTCGATGACCAAGCTCGCCGGTCTGCGGGGCATCCAGGACAAGCTGAACACGGCGGCACCCGAGCCGCCCATGCTCCTGCTCGGCATCGGGGACCAGGGCAACGGGCGTGCCATCGTCGCGTACGGCAACCCGGACATCTCCAAGAATGTCTCCGCCTACGTGCCGGGCCTCGGTACGAAGCTCGACGCGGAGTTCGCGGGTGGCACGGTGAAGCGTGCCTACGACACCGCGACGGGTGCTCAGAAGATCGATCCCTCCAGCGCCTCCATCGTCTGGCTGGGCTACGACGCCCCGCAGGACATCGACGTCATGACGAAGGACGACGCCCAGCGGGGTGCTCCCGCGTACAACTCCTTCATGGCCGGCATCTCGGCCACGAACCAGTTCGGCTCGGACGCCCACGTCACGGCGATCGGCCACTCCTACGGATCTCTCACCGTCGGCCAGGCCACGCAGCAGCCCGGAGGCATCCCCGGCGCGGACGACATCATCCTGGTGGGCAGCCCCGGTGTTGGCGTGGACCGGGCCGAGGATCTCGGTGTCGGCAAGCAGCACGTGTACGTCGGTGCGGCTGACAACGACATCGTGACCAAGCTTCCCTCGGAGGGTTCGGTCCGGGGGGGCTTCATCGGAGCGGGCGCCGGCTCCGCCTTCGGGCCGGGCGGAATGTTGCTCGGTGCAGCCATCGGCGCAGACATCGGCGACCAGGGCGACGACGACGTGTGGTTCGGCAAGGACCCGTCGAGTGAGGCGTTCGGCGCCAACCGGTTCCGGACCGAGGACGGCCCGAACGCGGTCACGGGGCTCACGCTCGACGCCCACTCGAACTACTTCACACCTGAGAAGGACCAGATCTCGGCCGACAACATCGCCGCGATCGTTGCGGGTGAGCCTGGGAAGATGATTCCGGAGGCACGACGATGAAGATGCTGAGACTGCTGACCGTGACGGGCCTTGCGGTCCTACTCGCGGGCTGCGGACCCACGGGCGGTGAACAGGGGCGTACGGGCGAAACCGGTCAGACGAAGGTGCCGAAGATGAACATGCAGCAAGCCGCTGATCGTGCGGACGAGATCCTCGACGAGACGTTCACGGCGATCGTTCCCCCCGTGCAGTGGACGCATCGGGAGACCATGGCCGGCAAGTGCTCGACCGACCGTTCGCGCACGGTGATGACCATCATCTCCGAGGAGCGCCGGAGCGCCTTCCTCGGTGTGGTCGACCGGCACTGGAAGAGCAAGGGCTTCACGTTCCGTGCCGCGAGCCAGGACAAGCTGGCGGCGTACTACGTGACCCCCGACGGGTTCCAGCTCAGTGTGCTCATCGGCTGGAAGGGGCAGGCCCACTTCGAGGTGACCACGCCCTGCGTGGAGGTCTCGGACGTGGCGCCGCCGACGTCCAAGCCGAACGGCCCCGACTACAGCAAGATGCCGCCCACCGCGCCGAACGTGACCTCCGACTTCTGGTCCGCGAAGGCGCCCGTGTCCTCGAAGTCGGGATCCTGACGGAGGGATCGGCGTGAGCGGGCGCGGGGGGGGGGGGGGGCCCCCCCCCCCCCCCCCCCCACCCCCCCAACCCCCCACCCCCCCCCCCCC
>NZ_JBHWJZ010000062.1:0-22341 GCF_042731085.1 Streptomyces sp. NPDC059875 | reverse complement strand
GGTATCAACTAATCTGGCGTTGATTTTTGGCACGCTGTTGAGTTCTCAAGGAACGGACGCTTCCTTTGTACTCACCCTCTCGGGCTTTCCTCCGGCGCTTTTCCCTTCGGTCTTTCGTGTTTCCAACCTTACCAGATCCTTTTCCGTTCCGTTTCCGGTTCGGATTTTGTTTCCGGTGGCCTGTTGGCGGCCTTGCCTTTCGGCGTGGTCACTACTTTAGCCGAATTCCCCGGCGACTCATAATCGAGCCTTTCGGATCAAATTTCGGCATGCCGAAATCCGCCCCGTTGGGGTACGTCGTAGGTAGTGGGTGGCCGCTCCGAGGTGCTTGAACAAGCACGTCCCGTTTCAAGCGGCTCGCCTACGTTAGGCGTCCGCAGCACCCGAGTCAAGTCGAGTCAAGAGGTCCTCTTGCGGGGCGCATGCGCGCGGTACGGGCTCACCGTCGGGTCGGAGTCGATCCAGAAGCGCCAGGGGTGCGGAGCGCCGTCGCCGCCCACTCCCGTGCGTGGGCCGCTGCGTACCTGGTCGGCCGGGGGTGGGGTGCCCATAAGGAGGGACAGCGGGGAGTCCGGGCCGGCGCAGGTGTCGGTGCCGTTCAGGGAGAGGGTCACGTCGAGGGCCGTGGCCAGGCGGGCCGGGCCTTTGGCGAGTTCTCTGTCGTATCGGGCCGAGAGTCGACGGGTGCGGGCCTGGTCCGCACCCGTAAGAATCTGTCCCGCGCGCAGCAGGACTCCGCTTGCGTGGCCCTCGGGGCCGCACACCAGGTTGAGGCAGTGCCACATGCCGTAGGTGAAGTAGACGTACGCGTGGCCGGGCGGTCCGAACATCACGGCGTTGCGGGCGGTGCGGCCTCGGAAGGCGTGGGAGCCGGGGTCGATCGCGCCGGCGTACGCCTCCACTTCCGTGAGACGGAGCTCGATGCGGCCCGCGCTCGATGTCCGTACGAGAGTGCGGCCGAGCAGATCGGGGGCGACCTCCAGGACGGGGCGGTCGAAGAAGGCCCGCGGGAGCGGCGTACGGTCGGGGCTCTCGCTCATGGCGTCCGAGCGTACTGGGGTGCCCCTGGTGGCTGTGGGGGAACCGGCTACGGTCGTCGCGCGTATGTAGGGGTCAAGACCAAGCAGGACCAAGAGGGAGTGTTCATGGGGTTCAAGAAGCTGCTCGCGAGCCTGGGTGCCGGTGGCGCGTCCGTGGAGACGGTGCTCACCGAGGAGAACGTCGTTCCGGGCGGGGTCGTCCAGGGTGAGGTGCGGATCCAGGGCGGTTCGGTCGACCAGCAGATCGAGGGGCTGTCCGTAGGACTGCAGGCCCGGGTCGAGGTCGAGGGCGCGGACCAGGAGACCAAGCAGGACATCGAGTTCGTGAAGGTCCGGCTCGGCGGCGCCTTCACCGTGCAGGCCGGTGCGGTGCACGTCGTGCCGTTCGGTCTGGAGATTCCCTGGGAGACGCCGGTCACCGCCATCGCGGGGCAGCAGCTGCGCGGGATGAACATCGGTGTGACCACCGAGCTGGAGATCGCCCGTGCGGTGGACTCCGGCGACCTGGACCCGATCAACGTGCACCCGCTGCCGGCGCAGCAGGCGATCCTTGACGCGTTCATCCAGCTGGGCTTCCGCTTCAAGAACGCGGACATGGAGCGCGGGCACATCCGCGGGACCCGGCAGAAGCTGCCGTTCTACCAGGAGATCGAGTTCTTCCCGCCGCAGCAGTACCGCGGTCTGAACCAGGTCGAGATCAGCTTCGTCGCGGACGACCGCGAGATGGACGTCGTCCTGGAGATGGACAAGAAGCCGGGGCTCTTCAGCGAGGGCAGCGACTCGTTCCGTGCCTTCAAGGTGGGTCTGAACGACTTCCACACGACCGACTGGGCCGCTTACCTCAACCAGTGGCTCGCCGACGTCGGTGGCAAGCGCAACTGGCTCTAGGCTCACCCCCGTAGAGCAGGTCAGCGATACGGAGGTACTGACGTGGCCGAGGGGAAGAGGGCGCCGCTCCCTCACGACTTCCATCCGCCGGTGTCGGCGTTCACCGTGGTGAGCGACGACATCGTGCCGGACGGTGTGCTGAAGGACGCGCAGGTGTACGCGGAGGGGAACATCTCGCCCCAGCTGAGCTGGGAGGGGTTCCCGGCGGAGACGAAGAGCTTCGCGGTCACCTGCTTCGACCCGGACGCGCCGACGGGCAGCGGGTTCTGGCACTGGGTGCTGTTCGACATACCGGCGTCGGTGACCGAGCTGCCGGCGGGTGCGGGCACGGGGTCGTTCGCGGGGCTGCCGGCCGGTGCCGTGCATGTGCGTAACGACTACGGGTCCAGGGACTTCGGCGGTGCCGCTCCCCCGGCCGGAGACGGGCCGCACCGCTATGTGTTCACGGTGTACGCCGTGGACCGGGAGAAGCTGGGGCCGGACGCCGATGCCTCGCCCGCGGCCGTCGGTTTCCACCTGCGCTTCCACGCGTTGGGACGCGCCCAGCTGATCGGCGAGTACGAGAATCCCACGCACAGCTGAGCGTTCGTTTGTTGTTTGCCCGCTTCTGGTCTTGGAGAGATCAGAAGCGGGCATCTTTCGTTGCGCACGATATTGCGTTGTCCAACCCGGCGCGCCCGGCCAGAGTTGATCCCAGCCCGGAGCCCTGCCACGGGGCTGGGCCGGCACACGGGAGGTGGGCACAATGCGGGACACGCTGGTACTGAACGCGAGCTTCGAGCCGCTTTCGACGGTCACACTCAACCGTGCGGTGGTGCTTGTCCTGCAGGACAAGGCCGTCGTCGAGCAGGAGCATCCCGATCTCCGTATGCGTGCCGCCGCCGTGGACATTCCGGTGCCCCGGGTGATCAGGCTCTGCCGCTACGTACGGGTGCCGTTTCGAAGACAGGCTCCGTGGTCGAGGCGGGGTGTGCTGGTCCGGGACCAGCACCGGTGCGCGTACTGCGGGAGGCGCGCGACGACCGTGGACCATGTGGTGCCGCGGGCCCAGGGTGGTGGGGACAGCTGGCTGAACACGGTGGCGTCCTGCGCCGAGGACAACCACCGCAAAGCGGACCGTACGCCGGAGCAGGCGGGGATGCCACTGCTGCACGAGCCGTTCGTGCCGACACCGGCGGACGCGATGCTGCTGGCGATGCGGGCCGGTGAGCGGTCCGAGTTGCCTCAGTGGCTGGCCGGTTCGGCGGCGTGATCCGGTAGGTCCCGCGTACAGGGGTCCGTTCCCTTCCGGGAGCGGGCCCCTGTCGTTCCCGGAGCGGTGTCAGCGGAGCAGGAGCTGCACGATGGCGGCGGTGCCGACGGCCACGATGACGCCGCGCAGGACGGGTGGCGGGAGACGGCGGCCGACCTTGGCGCCGATCTGGCCGCCGATCGCCGAGCCGACGGCGATGAGTACGACAGCAGTCCAGTCGAAGTCGGCGACGAAGAGGAAGAAGAGCGCGGCGATGCTGTTGACGATCGCGGCGAGGACGTTCTTGACGGCGTTGAGGCGCTGGAGGGTGTCGGCGATGAGCATGCCCATGAGGGAGAGGTAGATGATCCCCTGGGCTGCGGTGAAGTAGCCGCCGTAGACGCTGGCGAGGAGCAGTCCCGTCAGCAGGAGCGGGCCGCCGTCGGGGTCTCCGTGGTGGCCGTTGCGTTCGCGGCGGGCCTGTACGGCCTTGGAGAGCCGGGGCTGGAGGATGACGAGGACCAGCGCGAGGGCGACGAGGACGGGGACGATGGTCTCGAACGCCCGGGCAGGGAGCGTCAACAGGAGTACGGCTCCGCCGAGTCCGCCGATCGCGGCGACGGTGCCGAGGCGCAGGATGCGACGGCGCTGGCCCTTGAGTTCCTCGCGGTAGCCGATGGCTCCGCTGATGGAGCCGGGGATGAGGCCGAGGGCGTTGGAGACGGTGGCCGTGACCGGGGGCAGGCCGGTGAGGAGGAGGACCGGGAACGTGATCAGCGTTCCCGATCCGACGATGGTGTTGATGGTGCCGGCGCCGACGCCGGCCGCGAACACGGCCAGTACTTCCCAGATGGACAAAGCCATCTCCTTACAGGATCAGTGGCTCGCCTCCCCGCCCTGACGTCCGTCGGGGTCGAGGGGCTCGCACCGATCATGCACGACTGCGTGTATGTGTCAGTCGACCGGGGGCGCTTCGCGGCGCTCGCTCTCGGTGCCGGTACGGCTGCCCGGCACGGAACCGGTGTTGAAGCCGGGGGCTCCGCCGCCGAGGTTGCCGAAGGCGCCGGAGAGGCCCTTGAGGGCGTCGCCGATCTCGCTGGGCACGATCCAGAGCTTGTTGGCGTCGCCCTCGGCGATCTTCGGGAGCATCTGGAGGTACTGGTACGAGAGGAGCTTCTGGTCCGGGTCTCCGGCGTGGATGGCCTCGAAGACCGTGCGGACGGCCTGGGCCTCGCCCTCGGCGCGCAGGGCGGCGGCCTTGGCCTCGCCCTCGGCGCGGAGGATCTGGGACTGCTTCTCGCCCTCCGCGGTGAGGATCGCGGCCTGGCGGGTTCCCTCGGCGGTGAGGATCGCGGCGCGCTTGTCGCGGTCGGCGCGCATCTGCTTCTCCATCGAGTCCTGGATGGAGGTCGGCGGCTCGATCGCCTTGAGCTCGACGCGGTTGACGCGGATGCCCCACTTGCCGGTCGCCTCGTCGAGGACGCCGCGCAGGGCCGCGTTGATCTCCTCGCGGGAGGTAAGGGTCCGCTCCAGGTCCATGCCGCCGATGATGTTGCGCAGGGTGGTGACGGTGAGCTGCTCGATGGCCTGGATGTAGCTGGCGACCTCGTAGGTCGCGGCCCGGGCGTCGGTCACCTGGTAGTAGATGACGGTGTCGATGTTGACGACCAGGTTGTCCTGGGTGATCACCGGCTGCGGCGGGAACGGGACGACCTGCTCGCGGAGGTCGATCCGGTTGCGGATGGAGTCGATGAACGGGACGACGATGTTCAGACCGGCGTTGAGCGTGCGGGTGTAGCGGCCGAAGCGCTCCACGATCGCGGCGCTCGCCTGCGGGATGACCTGGATCGTCTTGATCAGGGCGATGAAGACAAGCACCACCAGAATGATCAGGACGATGATGACTGCTGACATCGCGTTCCCTGTGCCCTTCGCTGCCGGTTCACTGCCGGGTTGCTTTTGATGATCGAGTTTCCCAGAAGGCGGGCCGCCGCGTGGGGGGTTCGGTCACATGACCACGGCTGTCGCCCCGTCGATCTCGACGACGTCGACCTGTTCGCCCGGTTCGAAGGCGAGTCCGGTGTCGAGCGCGCGGGCGGACCAGACCTCGCCGGCGAGCTTGATGCGGCCGCCGTTGCCGTCGACGCGTTCGAGGACGACGGCCTGACGGCCTTTCAGCGCGTCGATGCCGCTGGCGTGCTGGGGTGGGCCGTTGCGGTGGCGGGCCGCGATGGGGCGGACCACCGCGAGGAGTGCGACGGAGACGACGACGAAGACGACCACCTGCGCGACGATGCCGAAGCCGAGAGCCGCGGTCACGGCTCCGGCTGTCGCACCGACGGCGAACATGCCGAATTCGGGCATCGCGGTCAGGACCAGCGGAATGCCGAGTCCCACCGCGCCTATCAACCACCAGACCCATGCGTCGATGTCCACATGGTCATGGTAGGGCGGTGGGGTGGGTCCGGGACAGGGCGCGGTGCTGTGCGGGCGCGACGCCCTGGTTCCGGTTCCCTTGTGTGGCTTGCTACTTCAGCGGAAGGCCCTGCGCGGTGTAGCGGTCGCCGACGTGCTCGACGACGAGCGGCAGGCCGAAGCAGAGGGACAGGTTGCGGGAGGTCAGCTCGGTCTCCATGGGGCCGGCCGCGAGCACCTTGCCCTGACGGATCATCAGGACGTGGGTGAAGCCGGGGGCGATCTCCTCGACGTGGTGGGTGACCATGATCATGGAGGGGGCGTACGGGTCGCGGGCGAGGCGGCCCAGGCGGCGGACGAGGTCCTCGCGGCCGCCGAGGTCGAGTCCGGCGGCGGGCTCGTCGAGGAGGAGGAGCTCGGGGTCGGTCATCATCGCGCGGGCGATCAGGGTGCGCTTGCGCTCGCCCTCGGAGAGGGTGCCGAACTTGCGGTCCAGGTACTCGGTCATGCCGAGGCGGTCGAGGAAGGCGCGGGCGCGCTGCTCGTCCACGGCGTCGTAGTCCTCGTGCCAGGTGGCGGTCATGCCGTACGCGGCGGTGAGGACGGTCTGCAGGACGGTCTGCTTCTTGGGGAGCTTCTCCGCCATGGCGATGCCGGCCATGCCGATGCGGGGGCGGAGGTCGAAGACGTCCGTGCCGACGCCGCCGAGCTGCTCGCCGAGGACCGTGGCAGTGCCGGTGGACGGGAAGAGGTAGCTGGAGGCGATGTTGAGGAGGGTGGTCTTGCCGGCGCCGTTGGGGCCGAGGATGACCCAACGCTCGCCCTCCTTGACCGACCAGGAGACATCGTCCACCAGAGCCCGTCCATCGCGGACCACGGATACGTCCACCAGCTCCAGTACATCGCTCATGAGCGCGTTGTCTCCCCTTGCGGTCGAGTCGAGTCGTCGCCGTGCGCCTGTGGGCGCGGCGTCCAGGGAAAACCTACGCCACTGCCGGAGCGGGCCGGTCCTTAGGTCCGGTAGTTCCGTTCTCGGGCGCGGGGAGTCCTTAGTCTTGGGGCATGCTTTCGGAACCACGCTCAGGACGCCTGGCCGCTTGGGGCAATGCCCTGTTGGCCGGATCGGTATCGCCGGACGACGCGGCGCTGGCCATCGTCGGGGACGACGCGGTGCACCGCGTGGAGGGGCTGCCGGGCGAGGCGGGCCAGGTCGGTCTGACCCTGGCGCTCGGCCGGCTGCGGCGGCTCGGGGTGTCCGGGTGGCGCGTGGCGCTGCCGGCGCCGGGGCATCCGCTGGGGCTGAGCGGGCCGCCGGACTTCAACGCGCGGGCGCTGGAGGCGGAGGAGGCGGTGGTCGGTTTCGGCGCTCCGTACGGTCTGGTGCCGGAGGTCACCGAGGCGGGTCCGCCGGGTGACGTCCATGTGGAGGTGGTCTGGCAGTGCCTGACCGTGCGGGAGGCGCCGCCCGCGGACGTGCCGTCGATCGGCGAGGCGGAGCGGGAGCTGGCGGAGGCGCTGCGCGAGGCGACGGCGGTGCTGACGAAGCTGGACGTCGCGGGGTCGGGCCCGGTCGCGGACGCGGCCCGCGAGGCCTACCGGGCGCGGGCGGAGGCGGGCCGCGAGGTGCTGGCCCCGGGCTATCCGGCACGTGCGGTGCGCGTCTTGGAGCTGGCCCAGCGGGTCGGCCTGCTGATCGACCTGGCGTACGACCACGGCCACGGCGGCGCGGTGAGCGCTTCGGAAATGGCGGCGCGGGGGGCGGCGCTGCGGCCGGTGGAGCGGGTCGCCCGGCGCGCGCAGGTGGCGGCGTACAACGCGTTCGTGGAGGAGCGGGAACGGGAGCGCTGAGCCCGGGGGCGGACGGGGCGGGACATGGAGGAGCCCGGCCCCCGGGGGATCGTCCGGGGGCCGGGCTGGTCGCGGGGCGTCAGTGGTTGACGGCGCCGTTGGCGAAGGCCGGGTTGAGCAGGCCGATCACGTTGACCGTGTTGCCGGAGACGTTCACGGGGACGTGGACCGGGACCTGCACCAGGTTGCCGGACGCGACGCCCGGCGAGTTGAGGGCCTTGCCGTTCGCGTCCGCGCCGTGGGCGGACGCGACACCCGCACCGGCGGCGACGATGCCACCGGCGACCATGGTGAGGGCAGCGGCCTTCTTCAGGTTCTTCACTTCAGGATCCTCCTGGTATTCGCTGCGGCCGGCCGCCGCAGCACGCCATGGAGAACGCCCCGCCCCCCGCCGGGTTGCGCCGAACGGGGGACATACACCCGACGGTATGAAGAAGGGAACGGAGGTGCCCCTTCCGCCTCATGCGTTTCAGGAGGTCAGGCCGTGCCGCACCGCCCAGAGCGCCGCCTGCGTCCGGTCCGCCAGGTCGAGCTTCATCAGGATGTTCGAGACGTGCGTCTTGACCGTCTTCTCCGAGAGGACGAGCGCCCGGGCGATCTCCCGGTTGGACCGGCCGTCCGCGATCAGGCCGAGGACCTCGCGTTCGCGCTCGGTGAGCGTGGAGCTGCGGCCGGTGCCGCCGTGGCCGTCGTCCTGGGAGAGCAGGGCCCCGGCCACCTCGGGCTGGAGCAGCACGTGCCCCGCGTGCACGGAGCGGATGGCGCCGGCCAGCGCTTCCGGGTCCACGTCCTTGTAGACGTACCCCGAGGCGCCCGCCCGCAGCGCGGGGACGACCGTGCGCTGCTCGGTGAAACTGGTGACGATCAGTACCTTCGCCGGGTTGGCCAGCTCGCGCAGCTTCCGCAGCGCCTCGATGCCGTCCATGCCGGGCATCTTGACGTCCATCAGGACGACGTCGGGCCGCAGCTCCTCCGCGCGCGCGATGCCCTCGGCGCCGTCGGCCGCCTCGCCCACGACTTCTATGTCGTCCTGCACCTCCAGAAAGGTCCGCAGCCCTCGCCGCACCACCTGGTGGTCGTCGACCAGCAGAACGCGGATGACCTTCTCAGCCACCGGGGACCTCCATCTCGATCGTGGTGCCTCGGCCCGGTGCCGATGTCACGGTGAGTGTGCCGCCGACGCCGCCGGCCCGGTCCCGCATGGAGACGAGGCCGAGGTGCCGGCCCGCCCTGCGGACCGTACGGGGGTCAAAGCCCTTGCCGTCGTCCGTGACGGTGAGCAGCGCGCCCTGGCCGGACCGGATCACGGAGACGGCGACCAGTTCCGGCTCCGCGTGCCGCAGGGCGTTGTGCAGGGCCTCCTGAGCGACGCGCAGCATGGCCTCCTCCTGCGCGGCGGGCAGCGCGCGCACTCCCGAGCTGTCGAACGTGACGCGGGCGCTGTGGGCCCGGTCCAGGACCTGGACCTGGGTGCGCAGGGTGTGGACGAGTCCGTCCTCGTCGAGCGCGGCGGGGCGCAGCTCGACGACGGCGGCGCGCAGCTCGTCCGCGGCCTCGGCGGCGAGCGCGGCGACCTGCTGGAGCTCGCCCTTGGCGCGGGCCGGGTCCCGGTCGACGAGGGCGGCCGCGGCCTGGGCGGTGAGCCGGAGCGAGAAGAGCTTCTGGCTGACGGCGTCGTGCAGCTCATGGGCGAGGCGCGAGCGCTCCTCGGCGATGGTGAGCTCGCGGCTGCGCTCGTAGAGCCGGGCGTTGGTCAGGGCGATGGCGGCGTGCTGGGCGAGGATCGACAGCAGCTCCTCGTCCTCGGCGGTGAAGCCGCAGCCGCCGTCCGGCTTGGGGCAGCGCTTGTTGGCGAGGAAGAGGGCGCCGATGGTCTCCTCGCCGTCCTGGATGGGCAGGCCGAGGAAGTCGGACATCTCCGGGTGGGCGGCGGGCCAGCCCTCGAAGCGGGGGTCTTTCCGCACGTCCGCGAGCCGCTCGGGCTCGGCCTTGTGGAGCATGGCCGCGAGGATGCCGTGCTGGCGGGGCAGCGGCCCGATGGCCCGCCACTGCTCGTCGCTGACGCCGTCGACGACGAACTGGGCGAAGCCGCCGTGGTCGTCCGGGACGCCCAGGGCCGCGTACTCGGCGTCGAGCAGCTCACGGGCGGAGGCCACGATCGTCTTGAGGACGTCGCGCACCTCCAGGTGGCGGCTCATCGCCAGCAGCGCGGTGCTCACGGCGGCCAGGCCGGAGCGCGGTCGGTGACTCATGAATTCACCGTACCGGTGCGTGGTGACAGGGCGTATCCGCCTGGGGACGGCCGCTGATTAGGACCGAGGGACTAGGTCGAAGTGCCTTGTGCGGTCGGGGCCCGCGGACGAGGCGGCGGCGGGAGTCGCGGCCGGAGGCTGGATCCATCGGCAGAGAAGGGGATGGATCTCATGGCAGTCGCGGTGATCACGGGGGCTTCGAAGGGACTGGGGCGGGCGCTGGCGGCCGGGCTGGCCGGGCGGGGCTGGGACCTGGTGCTCGACGCCCGGACGGCGAAGGTGCTCGAGGAGAGCGCGGAGGCGGCACGCGCGCGTGGGGCGCGGGTGGTGGCGCTGCCCGGGGACGTGACGGACGCGGCGCACCGTCGGGAGCTGGTGGCCGCGGCGCGGGAGCTCGGTGGGCTCGATCTGCTGGTGAGCAACGCGAGCGCGCTGGGGGCGGAGCCGCTGGTACGGCTGGACGCCCTGTCGCTGGACGGCCTGCGGGCCGCGCTGGAGACGAACGTGGTGGCCGCGCTGGGTCTCGTACAGGAGGCGCTGCCGCTGCTGCGGGAGAGCGGTGCGGGGACGGTGGTGGCGGTGAGTTCGGACGCGGCGGCTGAGGCGTACGAGACGTGGGGCGGTTACGGGGCGTCGAAGGCGGCGCTCGACCAGCTGGCGGCGGTGCTGGCGGTGGAGGAGCCGGGGCTGCGGGTGTGGGCGGTGGACCCGGGGGACATGAGCACGGATCTGTACGCGGCGGCCGTCCCGGACGACGACGATCCGCGGCCGGAGCCGGAGTCGGTGGTGCCGGGGTTCCTCGCCCTGCTCGATCGCAGGCCGCCGAGCGGCCGGTACGCGGCCGCGGACCTCGCGGAGGCGGTCCGATGAAGGTGCCGGTGCCGTTGGCCGTCAGGGTGCCCGAGGAGCTGTCGGCGCGGGTTCCGGCCGAGCAGCGGGAGCCGGGGCGAGGGCGGGAGTCCGTGCGGCTGATGGTGTCGCGTGGGGCGGAGGTGTCGCACCACGCCTTCCGTGAGCTGCCGGGGCAGCTGCGGGCCGGGGACGTGCTCGTGGTGAACACGAGTGCGACGCTCGCCGCCGCCGTGACCGGGCGAATGGGTGGGGAGGGTGGCGGGGACGCGGTCGTCGTGCACTTCTCGACGCGCGGGGACTGGGGGCACCCCCTGACGAAGTCTGGGGGAGGCCGGTGGGCGGTGGAGCTGCGGGAGCCGGACGGGGCGGGAAGCACCCGGCCCCGGGCGGGTGGTCCGGAGGGCGCGGTGGTGCTGCTGCCGGGAGGGGCACGTCTCGTACTGGAGGAGGCTCTGGTGCCGGGGGCGGCCCGGCTGTGGTGGGCGCGGGCGGACAGGCCCGTACCGGCGCTGCTCGCGCGGTACGGGCGGCCGATCCGGTACGGGTACACGGAGCGGGACCAGCCGCTGGCCGCGTATCAGACGGTCTTCGCGCTGCCCTCCCCCGACGGTTCGGGGTCGGCGGAGATGCCGAGCGCGGGCCGGCCCTTCACGGCCGGTCTGGTGGCGGAGCTGGTCCGCCGGGGGGTGCAGTTCGCTCCGCTCACCCTTCATACGGGGGTGGCGTCGGCGGAGGCCCACGAGCCGCCGTACCCGGAGCGCTTCGAGGTCCCGGCGTCGACGGCCCGGCTGGTGAACGCGGCGAAGGCGGGCGGGGGCCAGGTGATCGCGGTGGGAACGACGGCCGTACGGGCCCTGGAATCGGCCGCGGACGGGACGGGGCTGGTCCGGGCCGCCTCGGGGTGGACGGATCTGGTCGTGACCCCGGCCCGCGGAGTGCGGGTGGTGGACGGACTGCTGACCGGGCTGCACGAGCCCGAGGCCTCGCATCTGCTGATGCTGGAGGCGGTCGCCGGGCGGCGTGCGCTGCGCCGTGCCTATACGGAAGCGGTACGGGAGCTCTACCTCTGGCACGAATTCGGCGACGTCCACCTCATCCTCCCGGAGGACACCCCTCACTGTTCGCATTGCTGAAGCAACGCGTGGTGAGTTCGTTACGTGCCCGATGTGAGCCCGCGCATAGGACGCAGGTCACTTACGACCTCCCCTAGTGGACGCATAAGGGGCAGATGAGGACTGTCTGAGCGGGTCCCGGGCCGGTTTCGGTGCCTCGTGCACGACCCCCTGATCCACTACCCGGGATCGTACGTCACACCTTTGCCACAGCATTTTGCTGCCGCTAAGAATTGCAGCCGTCGCCGCCGAGAGGGCGCAGCGCCGCCCCGGCCTGAGCGACCCCCTGCTATTCGAAGAGGTAGTCCTGCATGTCTGCGAACACTCCTGGTCACAGTCGCCTTAACAAGACCCACAAGGTTTCGATCGCCGGTGTCGCCGCGCTTGGCGCCGCAGCTCTCGTCTTCTCCCTGGCGCCGGCCAACGCCGCCACCGAGACCGAGCCGCAGGCCCTGTCGAACACGCAGAACGTGGCCTGGGCCTACAACGCGGACAGCGCGCAGGCCAAGGCCCTGCACGCCAGCCTGACCGACCAGACCACCGCCATCGGCCTGAAGGCCAAGCAGGAGGCCGAGGCCAAGGCCAAGGCGGCCGCGAAGGCCGCGGCCGACGCGAAGGCCAAGGCGGCCGCCAAGGCGAAGGCCGAGGCCAAGGCCAAGGCCGAGGCGAAGAAGCGCGCCGAGGCGAAGGCGGCCGCGAGCCGTGCCGCCGCCCGCAAGCCGGTCTTCGCGAACAACCTCGACGGCTGGATCCGCGAGGCGCTGTTCATCATGGACAAGCACAACATCCCGGGCACCTACGAGGGCATCCACCGCAACATCATGCGGGAGTCCAGCGGTAACCCGCTGGCCATCAACAACTGGGACATCAACGCCATCAACGGCGTCCCCTCGAAGGGTCTGCTCCAGGTCATCTACCCGACCTTCAAGGCCTACCACGTGCCGGGCACGAAGTTCGACCAGTACGACCCGGTCGCCAACATCGTCGCCGCCTGCAACTACGCGGCCGACCGCTACGGCTCCATGGACAACGTCAACAGCGCCTACTGACGGACGCTGCACACACGCCGAAGGGCGGCACCCCTGCACGGGGTGCCGCCCTTCGGCGTCGTACGCGTTCCGCTACTTGCGCATGACCTCGGGCTCGTGGCGGCGCAGCAGGCGCGCCACAGCGAAGCCGCAGGCGATGCCGATGAGCAGCAGGATCGTGAGGTTGAAGCCCCACTGGCCGACGGTGTGGTCCCACAGCGGGTCCAGGTTGGTCGGGTCCTTGTGGTCCCACGGCGGCATCAGGTGCGCGAGGTCGAGGGTCGAGCCCGCGGCCGCGATGGCCCAGCGCGAGGGCATCAGCCAGGCGAACTGCTCCAGGCCGGGCGATCCGTACACCTGGAAGAGGATGCCGGTGAAGACGACCTGGACGATCGCGAACATGACGAGCAGCGGCATCGTCTTCTCGGCGGTCTTCACCAGCGAGGAGATGACCAGGCCGAACATCATCGAGGTGAAGCCGAGCGCGATGATCGTGACGCAGAGCTCGACGGCCGGCGGCAGCACCAGGCCCTCGGCCGGCAGCTCACGGGTGGCGAAGCCGATGCCGCAGATGATCACGCCCTGGATGGCGGTGATCACGCCGAGGACGATGACCTTGGACATCAGGTACGCCGAGCGGGACAGGCCGGTGGCCCGCTCGCGCTCGTAGATGACCCGTTCCTTGATCAGTTCTCGTACGGAGTTGGCGGCGCCCGAGAAGCACATGCCGACCGCGAGGATCAGCATGATCGTGCCGGCGTCGCCGTTGAAGCGGGACGGCGGCGTGGGCGGGGCGAGGCCGAAGTCGGCCGGGATGACGACCGAGACCAGGCCGAGGACGGCCGGCAGGATCACCATCAGGCCCATGAAGCCCTTGTCGGAGGCGATGACCGAGGAGTAGCGGCGGATCAGGGTCCACAGCTGGGAGCCCCAGCCCTGCGGCTTGGGCTGCCTGGCCATCGCCTGCTGCGGCATCTGGACCGGCTGCGCGGCGACGGCGTCGATGTCCGCGGCGTACATCTGGTAGTGCTGCGAGCCCTTCCAGCGGCCCGCCCAGTCGTAGTCGCGGTAGTTCTCGAAGGCGGAGAAGACGTCGGCCCAGGTGCTGTAGCCGAAGAAGTTCAGCGCCTCCTCCGGCGGACCGAAGTAGGCCACGGAGCCGCCGGGCGCCATGACGAGGAGCTTGTCGCACAGGCCCAGCTCGGCCACCGAGTGGGTGACGACGAGGACGGTGCGGCCGTCGTCGGCGAGGCCGCGCAGCAGCTGCATGACGTCGCGGTCCATGCCCGGGTCGAGGCCGGAGGTCGGCTCGTCCAGGAAGATCAGCGAGGGCTTGGTCAGGAGCTCAAGGGCGACGGAGACGCGCTTGCGCTGGCCACCGGAGAGGGAGGTGACCTTCTTCTCCTTGTGGATGTCGAGCTTGAGCTCGCGCAGCACCTCGTCGATGCGGGCCTCGCGCTCGGCCTCGGCGGTGTCGCCGGGGAAGCGGAGCTTGGCCGCGTAGCGCAGCGCCTTCTGAACGGTCAGCTCCTTGTGCAGGATGTCGTCCTGCGGGACCAGACCGATGCGCTGGCGCAGCTCGGCGAACTGCTTGTAGAGGCTCCGGTTGTCGTAGAGGACATCGCCCTCGTTGGCCGGGCGGTAGCCGGTGAGCGCCTTGAGCAGCGTGGACTTGCCGGAGCCGGACGGGCCGATGACGCCGATCAGCGACTTCTCCGGGACGCCGAAGGAGACGTCCTTGAGGATCTGCTTGCCGCCGTCGACGGTGACCGTCAGGTGGCGGGCCGAGAAGGAGACCTCACCGGTGTCGACGAACTCCTCGAGCTGGCCGCCGACCATCCGGAAGGTCGAGTGACCGACACCGACGATGTCGTTGGGGCCGATGAGGACGGAGCCGCCCTTGGCGATCGGCTGACCGTTGACGTACGTGCCGTTGTGGGATCCGAGGTCACGGATCTCGAAGCGGCCGTCGGGCGTGGCGTGGAACTCGGCGTGGTGGCGCGAGACCTGGAGGTCGGAGACGACCAGTTCGTTCTCGAGCGCACGACCGATGCGCATGACGTGGCCGAGGGCCAACTGGTGGAACGTGGTGGGGCTGCGGTCGCCGTAGACCGGCGGCGCCCCCGCGGCGCCGCCACCCTGGCCGGGCACCTTCTGCGCCAACTGCTCGACGGGGCCGCCCTGCTGATGCGGGAACTGCGGCTGGGCGTGTCCCTGAGCCTGGGCCTGCGGCTGCCAGCCCTGCTGCTGCGGCGGCGGGGCCTGATGGGTGGCCCAATCGGCCTGCGCCGCGGCCTGCTGGGCGTTCGGCGCTCCATGGGCCGCCTGCGCCGCGTGCGGCGCCTGGGCCGCGGCCTGCTGCTGGGCCGCCGCGCCGGCGGCGAGGTTCAGCCGCGGGCCGTCGGTCGCGTTGCCGAGGTGCACCGCGGAACCGGGGCCGATCTCCATCTGGTGGATCCGCTGCCCCTGCACGAAGGTGCCGTTGGTCGAGCCGTGGTCCTCGATGACCCAACTCCGGCCGCCCCAGCTGATGGTGGCGTGTCGCCACGAGACCCTGGCGTCGTCGATCACCAGGTCGCCCTGCGGATCACGTCCCAGGGTGTACGACCTGGACGGATCGAGAGTCCAGGTCCTTCCGTTCAATTCCAGTACGAGTTCTGGCACTCCATGCCCCACTACTTGTCCCCCGATGTACCCCCGTCGCAGGGAGTCTAGGGATGGCGAACATCGGGAGGAACTATTTCAGGCCCTGCCCGTACTCCGAAAGTCGGGCGGTGTGAAGACCCCGCACAGGGTGCTTCGCGCGTCCTCGAGTGCCCCCTGCACGGGCCGTTGACGTGAGGAGAAATCACCCCGGAGAGTGGTAAGCACCCATGAGTGCGTACGGATCACGCATGAATGGTGCAACTCGCCATGAACCGGGGGGTTCTGATGGATGCACGCGGCGATGGCGGGTGGGCGATCGCGATCGATGTGATTCTGGCCTCGATCGCCGCGGTGAGCTGGGCGCTGGTGGGGATGGCGGGTGCCGGGGCACTCGGTCTGCACCTGCTGGGCGCGGACGCGGCCGGCGGGCTCGCGCCGATGACGGCCGCCGTGGTCGTGCTCGGCGTGGGCGGCTCGGTGACGCCGTCGGGCGATGTGTCGGCGTTCGGCCTGGAGGGTTCGGCGGTGGAGACCGCCGTCGACTTCACGCCACTCGGGGTCTCTCTGACGGGTGCGCTGTTCCTCGCGTACTTCTTTCTGCGCTCGCTGCGCCGTGCCGGGCCGTACGTGTCGGGGACGGAACTCGCCGCCCGGGTCCTGGTCCTGGTGACGCTCTTCCTTGCCGTGGTGGGCGGACTGGCGTGGGTCGGGAGCGATGTGGTGACGATCGACGGGGGGACGATCGGCGGGGGCGGGTGGGGCGTCGACGAGATCCCGGGGGCCGGTGGCATCGGGGACATCGGCGGCATCGGCGACCTGCTGCCGGACCGGGTGGGCGACCTGGTGGAGGCGGAAGCGGCGGTGGGGTTCTCCGTGAACGCCGCCGAGTCGCTCGCGGGCGCTCTGTTCTGGGTGGTCGGGGTGGTGCTCGTCGCCCTGCTCGCCTCGCGGCGGGCGCCGCTGCCGCCGGGGCGGGTCGGCGCTGCGGTACGGCGGCAGGCTCGGCCGGTGGTTTCGGCGCTCGTAACGGTGGTCCTGGTGGCGGTGGCGGCCGGATACGCGGCGGCGGGGTACGCGGCGATCGGTGACGAGCATCCGCGCCGGGTGGTCGGGGCGGCGCTGCTCGGCGCCCCGAACGGGGTGGGGATCGGGGTGCCGCTCGGGCTCTTCGTGCCGTGGCGGGGCAGCGCGCGCGGGTCGCTCGCGGACGTACTGCCGGATCCGCTGGACGCACTGGTACGGGGCTCGGTGGAGCGACCGGTGACGGTGGCCGGGCTCGCGGAGCTCGACGGGGCGGTGTGGCTGCTCGCGGTCGCCGCGGCCGTGGCGATGGCGGCGGCCGGGGTGCTGGCCGCGGCCCGTACGCCTCGAGCGGGGCTGGGGACGGCCTCCTTCGCCGGGCGGTGCGGGGTGCGGCTGGGCGTGGCGACGGCGCTCGCGTTGCCCTTGCTCGTGGTCCTGAGCGGGGTGTCGGTGGACGCGTCGCTCGCGGTGCTCGGGATCGACGCGTTCGACGCGGGGATCGAGCTGCACGGGGACATGGGGGCGGCGCTGCTGCTGGGGGCGGTGTGGGGCGCGGCCGCGGGCGGACTGGGGGCGCTGCTCGTGTGCGCGGCGGGGGTGGGACGTGCGCGGGAGCGTGCGTTCGGGGCCCCGGCCGGTCCGCCGGGGCCGTACGTCCCCTCGCCCTCGCCTCCGTACGGGATCGAGGAGGACGGCGGCGGATGCGAGGCGGGCGGCGGGCTGCACAGCGCTCCGACCCAGGCGGGTCCCGGTCTCTGGACGCCTCCCCCGCCCCCTCCGCCTCCCCCACCGGGCCCTCCGCCGCCCCCGCACGGCGGACTACCGTGACAAGGGTGCGACCAGTCAGGTGTCCGGTACGCGGGACGGGGGGAGTGGTGGCACCCAGTGCCCGATACGGTGGAACCACCATGAGTGCATCGCAGACCTCAGACGTTCCCACTCTTCTCGTCAAGATCTTCGGGAAGGACCGTCCCGGGATCACCGCCGGGCTCTTCGACACCCTCGCCGCCTACTCCGTCGACGTCGTGGACATCGAGCAGGTCGTGTCCCGCGGCCGCCTCGTCCTGTGCGCGCTCGTCACCGAGCCGACCGTCGCCTCCCAGGGCGAGCTGCGCGCGACCGTCCACAGCTGGGCCGAGTCGCTGAAGCTCCAGGCGGAGATCATCTCCGGCACCGGCGACAACCGTCCGCGCGGCCTCGGCCGTTCGCACGTCACCGTGCTCGGTCACCCGCTGACCGCCGAGCAGACCGCCGCCATAACGGCCAGGATCGCCGAGAACGGCGGCAACATCGACCGTATCTTCCGCCTCGCGAAGTACCCGGTGACGGCGGTCGAATTCGCCGTCTCGGGCTGCGAGACCGAGCCGCTGCGGACCGCGCTGGCCACCCAGGCGCACGACATCGGTGTGGACGTGGCCGTCGTCTCCGCGGGGCTGCACCGCCGCGCCCAGCGGCTGGTCGTCATGGACGTCGACTCGACTCTGATCCAGGACGAGGTGATCGAGCTCTTCGCGGCGCACGCGGGCTGCGAGGACAAGGTCGCCGAGGTCACGGCCGCCGCGATGCGCGGCGAGCTGGACTTCGAGCAGTCCCTCCACGCGCGCGTGGAGTTGCTGGCCGGGCTCGACGCCTCGGTGGTGGACAAGGTCCGTGCCGAGGTACGGCTCACCCCCGGTGCCCGCACCCTCATCCGTACGCTCAAGCGGCTCGGCTACCAGGTCGGTGTGGTCTCGGGCGGGTTCACCCAGGTCACGGACGATCTCAAGGAGAGGCTGGGCCTCGACTTCGCCTCGGCCAACACCCTGGAGATCGTGGACGGGAAGCTGACCGGCCGGGTCACCGGCGAGATCGTGGACCGGGCCGGCAAGGCGCGGCTGCTGCGCCGGTTCGCGGCGGAGGCGGGGGTGCCGCTCTCCCAGACCGTGGCGATCGGCGACGGCGCCAACGACCTGGACATGCTGAACGCGGCCGGTCTCGGTGTGGCGTTCAACGCCAAGCCGGTGGTACGCAAGGCCGCCCACACCGCGGTGAACGTCCCGTTCCTCGACACCGTCCTCTATCTGCTGGGGATCACCCGCGAGGAGGTCGAGGCCGCGGACGGCGACGAGGATCTGCTGCACTGACCGCAGCGCTCCGCCCCGCCTGTACGACGAAGGGCCCGGTCGCCGTGTGGTGACCGGGCCCTTCGCCGTACGCGACAGGCCGTACGCGACAGGGCCGTACGCGACGGATCAGCTGTGCGGGGCCCAGTAGTCGAGCAGCGTGCCGACGCCGGGCTCCACGGACTTCCAGGAGCCGGTGAAGCCGACCACGGCGAACGCGGCGGTGGGGAAGCCGCCCCGGTTCATCCGGGCCAGCGCGTCCCCCTCGGCCGAGCCCGCGAGTACTTCGGAGAGTGCGTGCATCCCGGGGTTGTGGCCGATGACGAGGAGGTCCTCGACCTCGTCGGAGACCTCGTTGAGCAGGGCGATCAGCTCGCCGGGCGAGGCCTCGTACAGCCGCTCCTCGTACACGGTCCTGGGCCGGTGCGGCAGCTCCGCGACGGCCAGCTTCCAGGTCTCGCGGGTTCTGGCGGCGGACGAGCAGAGGGCCAGGTCGAAGGAGATTCCGGTGTCGGCGAGACGGCGGCCGGCGACGGGGGCGTCCGTGCGCCCTCGCTCGGCGAGCGGTCGCTCGTGGTCGGACACCTGAGGCCAGTCGGCCTTGGCATGCCGGAGCAGCACAATCCTGCGGGGTGTATCGACGCTCATGGGCTCCAGCTTCGCATGAAACGGGCCACCGGGCGCAGGGTGTTGGGTCAGCGGGGCAGCGTCTGCTGGATCTGCTCCAGGAGATGCCCGACCGAGGGGTCGCCACCGGCCGCGTGGGCCCCGCCCGGTCCCGCTATCAGCAGGAAAAGGGCGACGAACGCGGCCACCGGCAGGGCGAGCGCCCACCAGGGAAGCCGGGTGTCGACGCCGCCGACGGACGGGGACGGGGTCCGGGTGTGCGTACGGGCCGACATGGCCGCCTCCGTGGGTCGGGACTTCCCGCAGCGGTGACTGCTGCGACGTCTCCAACGCTACGGAGCGCGGGCCGCCTGGCCCATCCGGTGATCCACCCACTTCACCCTGACACTCACCCCCTAGGGGATGGAGGGGTTAACCCCACCATCACGGGGCGGGCGGGGTCAGGGGGAGGCGATCGTGGCGATGACGGCGATGACGACCGAGATCCCGAGCATCGCGCCGAGCACGAGCAGGAGCTTCTTCTGGCCGTTCTGAGGGTTCGGGTCGAGCACTGGCATGGGGACAGTCTCGCATCTCAGCACTCGTCCTCGACCGTCCGGTCCCTTCCGGCGAGGGTGCCGACGATCATCTGGGGGACCATCAGCCCCGCCATCAGGGCGATGGGCAGGCCCCAGCCGCCGCTGTGCTGGTAGAGGACGCCGACCAGGAGCGGTCCCGGGATGGAGATGAGGTAGCCGACGCTCTGGGCGAAGGCGGAGAGCCGGACGACGCCTGCGCCGCTGCGCGAGCGCATGCCGATCATGGTCAGGGCGAGCGGGAAGGAGCAGTTGGAGACGCCGAGAAGCAGCGCCCAGATCCAGGCGCCGGCGGCGGGCGCGAGGTACAGGCCGGTGTAGCCGACCAGACCGCACAGACCGAGACCGACGGCGATCGGCCCCTGGTTCTTGAGCCGGGTCGCGAGGCGCGGGATGACGAACGCGAGCGGTACGCCCATCACCATGGTGACGGCGAGCAGGACACCGGCCGTGCCGGCGGGGACGCCGGCGTCGCGGAAGATCTGCGGCATCCAGCCCATCGTGATGTACGCGCCCGTGGCCTGGAGGCCGAAGAAGGCGCCGAGGGCCCAGGCGGTGCGGCTGCGGGTGATCCGGAGCGGGGCGGCGGCCGGGGTTGCGTGCGGGGCGGCCCCTGGGGCCGGGTCGGCCGCCGGCTTCGTACCCCGGTCGCGCAGCAGCGGGATCCAGGGCAGTACGGCGAGGGCGGCGAGGAGCCCCCAGACACCGAGGCCGGTGCGCCAATTGCCGCCCAGGGCCTCGGTCATGGGCACGGTCGCGGCGGCGGCCAGGGAGGTGCCGAGGGCGAGCGCCATGGAGTAGAGACCGGTCACCGAGCCGACGCGGTCGGGGAAGTACCGCTTGACGATGACGGGCATGAGGACGTTGCTGACGGCGATGCCCATGAGGGCGAGGGCGCTGGCGGCGAGGAAGCCGACGGTGCCGGAGGCGAAGGGGCGGACGGCGAGGCCCGCGAAGATCGCGGCCATGCCGGCGCAGACGACGGCGGCGGGGCCGAAGCGGCGCGCGAGGCGGGGCGCGGTGATGCCGAAGACCGCGAAGCAGAGCGGGGGTACGGAGGTGAGGACGCCGGCCACGCTGCCGCTCATGTGGAGCCCGTCGCGGACCTCTTCGAGGAGGGCGCCGAGGCTGGTGATGGCGGGGCGCAGGTTGAGGGCGGCGAGGACGAGCCCGACGAGGACGAGCCGGACGACCCAGAGGGCGGGGCGGTCCGGTGCGGGAGAATCCCCCACGGTGGCGGTCGGCGTGGAGGTTCGGGCCGGCGGTGCGGCGGTCTCGAGGGTCTGCGGCTCGTCATGCATGGTCGCCATCATAGAATCATGGGATGATTGGTTGTCCAATCTGGAACCAATCCGGAACGAACGAAAGGTGCGCCATGGCGCTCGGCTCTCCCCGGCGTTCCGGGCTCTCCGATCAGGTGATCACCGAGCTGCGGAACCAGATCACCTCCGGCGAGTGGCCGGTCGGGTCACGGATCCCGACCGAACCGGAACTGGTCGAGCAGTTGGGCGTGGCCCGCAACACCGTGCGCGAGGCGGTCCGCGCGCTCGCGCACAACGGGCTGCTCGACATCCGGCAGGGCTCGGGCACCTATGTCATCGCGACCAGCGAGCTCGCCGGCGTCATGCACCGGCGGTTCGCCGGATCCGACCCGCGGCACATCGCCGAGCTGCGCTCGACGCTGGAGTCCTCGGCGGCTCGGCTCGCGGCGCAGCGCCGCACGGAGCGCGACCTGAAGCAGCTGGACACGCTGCTGGCCGGGCGCGAGGAGGCCTGGCGGTCGGGCGATGCCGAGCGGTTCGTGACGGCGGACGGCGCGTTCCACCACGCGGTGGTGGTGGCCTCGCACAACGACGTGCTGACCGAGCTCTACGCGGACCTCGGGGACGTCCTGCGGCAGTGGCTGCGCGACGACGTGGGGCAGGAGCTGCGGCCGGAGCACCACATGGACCACGCGCGGCTCGTGGAGGCGATCCGGGCGGGCGACGCGGACACGGCGGCGGCCGAGGCGGCCGGGTATCCGTTCATGTGCCTCAGGAACCTGGGGCCTGTGGAGCCGGCTCGGCCGGCTCGTGCGTGAGCCAGGCGGAGCGGACTTCCTTCCAGCAGCGGCCGGTCAGCTGGGCATAGACGGTCGGACCCACCTCGACGGGGGCGCTGTCGGTGTCCACGTCCCACCAACGGTCGCACTCGACGTGCAGCCGGACGCGGTCGGTGCGGAGGTAGGGGTTGTGGCAGTACGCGGTGACACGGGAACCCTTGACGACCGTGCGGCAGGAGGCCCCGAAGTCCTCGGGCTCCTGGGCGACGGCGGGCGGCGGGGCGTCCTCGGCGGGAGGGGGCGCCGCGCGCACCTCGGCGGCTATGGCGAGTCCGGCGAGAAGTGCGGCGGCCGAGGCCAGAGCGGCAGCCCTTCGGTGCGGCGCGCGCATGTCCCTACCTCCTCCCCATCAGTAGCCGGAATGTCACGCTCCGATCCAGTGTGAGGTGGTTCGCCCGACTTTTCGACTCGGGGAGACGGGCGCGGGAACGACACCGGGAACGACGAAGGCCGGGCGCCCCTCCGTGAGGGGCGCCCGGTCTCCTCGGCGTGGCCGACACGGCCCGTCTCGAACAGCGTCCGCGTCCAGAAGGTCTTCGAGTCCGCGGGCAGTGCCACCACCATGGCCAGCGTCGTGACCAGGAAGACCCCGGTGGCCGTC